>DHOD01000061.1:0-1467 GCA_002407725.1 Christensenella sp. UBA5399
AAAGATTGGGGGCAGCCCAGTTTGACATTACTCGAGGGAGGGTATATTATTATCTAATAGTATTAGGTATTTTTTAGAGCAATTTGCCAAATGCTAGCTGCGGTAGGTGTGAGCCACCTTGGTTTCAGGTAAGGCGCGTAAGCGCAGGCGTATCGGCACATACGGCCAGCTTGCGCAACGCAACATGGAGCCAAGTTGGCCGCAGATAACCAGCTATGTTTTGACAAGTTACTCTAAGGGAGTAACGCATGAGTTTGGAAGAACAAACAATCGCATTGATGAAACTGCTGGAATCACTGCCCCATAGCGCGCCCCAGAACCTGGTCCGCGAGTTTGGGCGGGGCGAGGTTTTTCTGCTCAACCATATTTATGCCAGTGGGGGCTGTGCAAGGCCGGGCAGCCTCAGCAATGCGCTTGGAACCAGCACTGCACGCATTGCGGCCGCGCTCAAAAACATGGAGCGCAAAGGCTGGATCACGCGTAAGGAAGACCCCGACGACCGCAGGAGCACCATTGTAAGCCTCACCGGCAAAGGGTCATCCCTCATCGAGGAATGCCGCAGCTTTATTCTTTCCAAAATCAGCGAAGTCTTCGCGCAGTTGGGAGAACGGGACACTGCTGAATTTCTGCGCATCACTCAAAAAATGGCGGATATTTCCCGCAACCTGAAATCTGACAAAATATACGATCACATACAAAAAACATTGATGGGAGGATCAAAATAATGGATCATGTTTTAACTGCTGACGGACAGTCCACAGGGGCGGTCCGCAAGGAAAGTAACGGATCGGTGACCGTTACCGACGAGGTTGTCGCCTCAATTGCAGGGCGTGCCGCCGCCGGTGTAGAAGGCGTGGAAGGCCTGAGCAAGACGCTGGCCGACGGCGTTGCGGGGCTTTTGGGTAAAAACGAAATGGCCAAGGGCGTGCACATCAGCATCACCGACAAGGATGTAACTATAGACATAAACGTTATCGTAGCATACTCGAAGCCGCTGATCGAAATTGCACACAATGTACAAAGCGCTGTGAAGAGCGCCGTCGAATCGATGACCGGGATGAACGTGCTATCCGTCAACGTGGACATCCAAAGCATGCGCCTGCCCGAAACGGCTTAGCGCAATACCTGACCAACAAGTAAAACACGGCCAGCGCCCAGAGGGCGCCGGCCGTCTATTTTTTTATGCCTATTGCTGCCGGAGCAGCTTTTTCTTTCGCTTGTGGTGCGATACCACCAATATTCCAACCACAAATATAACGGAAAAGACAACCGCTACCATCAATCCCGTTTTAAGCCCTGCCTCCATCGTATCCGCCGACCCAAACCAACCATCCGTGAATGTCATCAGGCCTTGTTCCACCGCGCTGGAAACAGCGCCCACAATACCCGGCCCTGCCGCCGCGCCAATGTGGCCGCCCATCGCCAGTATCGCAAACATCGCCGTGCCCCCCGTGCTGAAACGCCCCG
>DHOD01000061.1:1624-3383 GCA_002407725.1 Christensenella sp. UBA5399
CAGAGGCTGAGCGTACCGGGCCACATCGGCCCCGCAAAAAGCCCGCACAGCGCGCAGTCGACCAGCGAAAGCAACGGCAAAGGCGAAAAAACCGTGAGCAGGTAAGCGCCCAGGCACCCTATCCCGCATACCAGCAGCGTATGCTCCAAGTTTATTTTGGATTTCCGTGTGCCTAAAAAAGTACGCGACACGCCCATCAACACCGCAAACGCGCAAGGCCCCAGCAAGTCACCCACCGTTTTGGATACGCCCAGTCCCGATTCCGCAAACAGCGACGCCCATTGCGACATCGATTGCTCAATTGCGCCCGCGCACAGCATAAACACCACAAACAGCATAAAGAATTTCCCCGCGAACAGCTTTTTGACGGGGATCCGCTCATGATCCTCCACCAGCTTCAATATGGGAACCTTCATGAAAAAAAACAGATTAAACAGCGGGATCACCGCCCAAAGCATGGGCAGGTAACGCCAGTTGGCCATCCCCGCAACATTAAAATACAATGTGGAAAGCAGTATGACCGCCACGCACCCCCAGCAATACACCGAATGCAAAAAGATCATGGAGGCCGCCTTGCTGTCCGAAGGCAACGCCTCGACCACCGGGCTGACCGTCACTTCTATAAACCCCGACCCCACCGCCGCAATCACCGTCGCCAGTATAATCCCCGCGTACGCGTCGGACATGATATACGGGAAAATTCCCACACCGATAAACCCCGCCGCACAACACAAGCTGGCAAATATACAGCTTGCGCGGTACCCTATTTTATCCACAAATTTGACGCAAAACACATCCACAAGCAGCTGTACGCAAAAATTCATGGTGATCAACAATGCCAGCTGTTCCAGCGTGATGGCAAAATCCTGGGTAAACGTAACAAAAAGCAACGGCCAAAGGCTGTTTAAGGTCGACTGTGTAATATAACTGAGATAGCATGCCCCCGCGTATGCTTGTATGTCAATTGCATGTTGTTATGCCTCTGTCCTTCTGTTTTTGCGCTCCCGGTGACGGCATTTGCCGGCCTCCCATTCCGCCCGTTCTTCATCGGTCTCCAGTATCAGCCCGGGCACCTGCTGCGGGTTGTTTTCCTCGTCCACCGCCACCATGATAAAGTACGCGTGGTTCACCAGCTTGCGGCTGCCGTCCAGCGCCTCCACATATGTATACAGCGAAACCTCCATAGACGACCTGCCCACGTACGTCAGGCAACCAACAATGATGATCGTCTCGTTCATGTGGGCGGGAGCCACAAACTCCAGGCCATCCACAAACGCCGTCGTCACATCCATGCCCGCATGCCGGCGGGCCACCACGGCGGCCACAACGTCGATCCACCGCATCAGCTCGCCGCCAAAAAGACGCTCGGTACCATTGCAGTCGCCCGGCATAATGATGTGCACCTGCTCGGTTCTTGATTCCGATACTTTTTTAGCCTTTGTGCCCATTGCACCGCACCTCCGTTCCATTCAAAATGAAGTTATTTCCAGCTAATCCCGGAAAAAGCATAACATAATATTGTAAAATAATCCAATATCGTGAATAAAGTCATACCTTGCAGTTTATTTTTAATATAATACTAAACACTGATAGTATAAGTCATGGAATTTTGACGATGCCAAAAACCGTTTGATATAGTATAATGTTAGGGTATATCGTAATATAAGCGTTTTATATACGTAGTAGGGCCGTTTGCTTTGGCTATGTGCCGCTCATGTATAAACGCAGGCTATTAAGGCCCCACTGAAATACAATTTTG
>DHOD01000109.1:0-338 GCA_002407725.1 Christensenella sp. UBA5399
TTTCATTTTAACAAACCACTGCTTCGAGAGGATTGGTTCTATAACCGTGTTACAGCGGTAACATTGGCCCACGTTGTGCGTGTAGTCTTTGACCTCTACCAGCAGGCCGAGCTGCCGCAGGTCTTCCACAATCTGCTTACGCGCCTCGTACCTGTCAAGCCCCGCATACTTGCCGCCCAGATCGTTGATAGAACCGTCGTCGCCCATGATGCGCGGCATCGGCAGGTTGTGCCGCTGGCCGACTTCATAATCGTTGGGGTCGTGCGCCGGCGTGATTTTGACCGCACCCGTGCCAAATTCCATGTCGACATAATCGTCCGCAATGACGGGGATAGGGT
>DHOD01000109.1:530-4568 GCA_002407725.1 Christensenella sp. UBA5399
GATGACGTTTTTGCCAATCAACTGCGCATACCGTTGGTCGGCGGGGTTCACCGCAACGGCGGTATCGCCCAGCATTGTCTCCGGGCGGGTAGTTGCCACCACAATGCCTTCTCCGCCGTCTTCGGCGGGGTAACGCACCAGCCAGAGGTGGGAAGCAGCCTCTTCGTATTCCACTTCCGCGTCGGAAAGGGCCGTCAGGCAGCTGGGGCACCAGTTGATGATGCGGTTCCCCTGGTATATCAGACCTTTGTCGTACAGGCGCTTAAACGCTGTGCGAACCGCCTTGCTGAGCCCTTCATCCATTGTGAAGCGTTCGCGTGACCAGTCGAGCGACGAGCCGAGTTTTTTCAACTGCTCCACAATACGCCCGCCATACTGGGCTTTCCATTCCCAGGCGCGTTCCAAAAAGGCCTCGCGCCCGATTTCTTCCTTCTTCAGGCCTTCCTTTGCCATTGCATCTATGATGCGGACCTCCGTGGCGATGCTGGCGTGGTCGGTACCGGGCAGCCAAAGCGCGGAATACCCCTGCATGCGTTTGGTGCGGATGATGGCATCCTGTATCGTGTTGTCCAGTGCGTGGCCCATGTGGAGCTGGCCGGTGATGTTGGGCGGGGGAATCACGATGGTGAAAGGTTCCTTCGTCTCGTCAACTTCGGGACGAAACCACCCTTTGTCCAGCCAGTGGGCGTAGATCCTTTCCTCGGTCGTTCTTGGATCGTATGTTTTGGGCAGTTCTTTGGACATCAGCGTATTCCCTCCGTATCGTATAAAAATATTATAAAAACATGATTAACACAAAGCCAGCGACTACTGCGCCAAGCCCTGCAAGCTTGACGATCAGGTTGGCGCGGGGGGCGCGCATGCGGGCGGATATCTTTGCAGATGCAAATGTAATCACCGCACCGGCTGCAAGAAGCACGAGCCCCGCTATTCTGGCTGTGGTCAGATCGGTAAAAAAACTCATAAGCTACATTATATAGATAAAAGAGACGGTTTTCAACAGGCAAGCGCTTCCTGAGATTGGATTAGCTTGTTTAAGCGCCGCATCTCTATAAGAATAAAGATGAGCGTGACGCTGGCAGCGAGTATATCGGCGGTCATGCCGGAATACAGCACGCCGTCAAGCCCGAAAAGGTACCCGAAGAGCAGCATTAGCGGAATCAATATAATGACCTGCCGTGTCATGGAAAGGAAAGTCGCCTTGGCAGGGTGCCCCGTTGCCTGGAAGTAATTGGCGGAAACAATCTGGAAGCCCGCAACAAAGAGCGCACCCAGGAATGTGCGGAACGCAATCTCCCCAAACGCTACAAATTCAGGCGAATTGTCGCCAAATGAACGGATGAGCACGTCGGGGATCAGCATGAATATCAGCCATGCGACGGACGATGCGATTGTCCCAATCAATATGGAGCGCAGATAGGTCTGACGTACCCGCCGATAGTTTTGGGCGCCGTAATTGAACCCTAATATGGGCTGCGCGCCTATGGCAATGCCAATGATCACGGAAATCAATATGCCGTTGACCTTGAGCACAATGCCCATTGCGGAGAGCGGGATATCGCTGCCGTAGGGCGTAAGCGCGCCATAGTGGCGCAGCGAATTGTTGAGCGCTATATTGACGAACGTGATGGCCATCTGGGTGGCAAAGCTGGAAAAACCGAGCGCCATAACGGTTTTGAGAAGTCTGCCATTGGGCTTCAAAAAACGCCGTTCAAAGTGCACATGTTTGGAGCGTTTGCGGAAATAGACCGCGGCCATAATCAGCGAAACAATCTGGGAAATGACGGTTGCGACCGCAGCGCCCGTAACACCCATATCAAAAATAAAAATGAATATTGGGTCGAGTATGGTGTTGAGCGCGGCGCCCACCAGCATGCAGGCCATGGAATACTTGGGGCTGCCGTCCGCCCGGATAACATTGGAGAGCAGTGTTGCCACAATGACAAACGGCTGGCCTATCAGTATGATGGAAACATATTGATAGGAATACTCCATAATGTTGTCGGTTGCGCCCAGCAGGCGCAGCAGCGGATCGATAAAAAGAAGGGAGGCGACCATAAAGGCGATCGAAACGATAATGGAGACGGTGACGGCGCCCGCAAAGGCGTGGTTGGCGTCCTTGGCGTCGTTTTGCCCAAGCTTGAGGCTGATATAAGCCGCGCAGCCGTTGCCAAAAAGCAACGCGATTGCAAGCCCGATCGTGATGACGGGGAAGGCGACTGTTGTGGCGGCATTGCCAAGATAGCCCACACCGTGGCCAATAAAAATCTGGTCTACAATGTTATAAAGCGCGTTGACCACCATCGATATGATGCTGGGGATTGCGTATGTTGCGATAAGCTTGCCGATTGGCTTGGTGGCAAGGGGATTTTGTTGGTTTTCCATGTAAGTTGTTTCCTCCCAAAAATAACGCCTTTGCGCGCAAAGGCGTTATTTATTGTAACGCGGGAAATTTATTAAGTCAAATATAATACGGACCTCAAATAGGAATATCACAAAAAAGATATATTGCCGTTTGCAATTGAAAGGCGTATTATTTGTTGAAGCAAAGCTCGTATATGCAGTCCTTCCACTCGGGGTTATAGAAAACTTCCTCCGCAACCACATATTCTTCAGGATAGTTGGTATCCTTGATATATTGCGCCGCCTGGTGCAGGTCGATGTCGGGGTTAAACACGGGATACTGAAAGCAATCGCACTGCGATGCGGCAAACGGCATAACGGATTCGCCTGCGTTTTTGGGTTTTTGATCCAGTATGATATACTCGCCAATAAACGCGATTTCTGCCCTGCGCAAAGCCTCTGTCGAAAGAAAAAAACCGTATTTATATGTAAGATAAGGCTGCAAAGACTTCTCCGCGGTGATTTTTTTAAGCTGCACATCGATACTCGTCACATCCCTGCTTTTTTCAAACATAATGTATGCTACATAAATTTCAGGTTTATAGCGTGAATAGGGGGCGTGATCAGTATCGTAGTTTTGCACATAGCTGATATCGTCCAATGTGGAATCTATGCGGTACACCATATGCTTTAACGAATCAACCTTTTGCTGCGCATGCTTTTTTTGCAGTTTGAGCATGTTGGTCAACTGGGAAACATCGTCGATTGCCATCATGGACTTGATCTCGTCCAGCGAAAGCTCGAGGCTTTTGCCGTATTTGATGATATCGATGAGGTAGAACTGCTCGGGCGAATAGTATCGGTACCCTGTTTCGACATTGGTATACGCGGGTTTAAGCAAGTTTTTCTCGTCGTAGAAACGCAGTGTTTTGACAGGAATGCGGTTGATTTTGGCGGTTTCGCCGATTGTAAAATATTTTTTCAAAAAAAGTCCTCCATATCTATTGACTCTCCGGTTACTGGATAGTTTATAATAAGCAAGGCTGGCAGTCAAGGCCAAAGGATAGGTGAGAGTCATGAGACAAGACGTATTGTTAAAAGAAAAAACAGGTAAGCTGTACGCGCGGTTCTGTTCCGCAAGCGTACTGGGCATGGTCGGTATATCTATTTATATATTGGCCGACACCTTTTTTATCGCGAACGGCATTGGGCAGACGGCGCTTGCTGCGCTCAATATTGCCCTCCCCGTATTTTCGCTGGTGATGGCGACCGGCATGCTGTTTGGCATAGGCGCGGCGACATGTTTTTCCGTTGCGCGGGGCGGGGGAGACGATGCGAGGGCAAACAGCTATTTTAAATTGAGTATCCTCTGCGGTGTCATTATGGGGCTTGTGTACATCCTGCTCGGGCAGGTATTCCCGGGTGAGATCGCCTACGCGCTGGGGGCGACACCGGAGACAATCGATTATTGCCGCACTTATTTGCAGGTAATATTGACATTTGCGCCTGCATTTATGCTCAATAATATATTCCTTGCCTTTGTGCGGAATATTGGCAGACCCAACCTGGCGATGGTCTCTATGTTGGCGGGATCTATATTCAATATTATATTCGACTACCTGACCGTATACGTCTGGGGCATGGGTATGTTTGGCGCAGCGATTGCGACGGCGTTTTCGCCTATCGTAGGTAACG
>DHOD01000109.1:4752-6956 GCA_002407725.1 Christensenella sp. UBA5399
GGCTTCCAAAAAGTCCGGCCTGCACTTTAAAGGGATACGGGTCAAACTAAGCCAGCTGAAAGGCGTGCTTTCGGGCGGTATGTCCTGCTTTATTGTAGAGCTTTCCACCGGCATTGTGGTCTTTATATTGAACGCGATCATGCTCCGGCTCCTCGGCAACCTCGGCGTCGCCGCATACGGCATTATCGCAAACGTTACGATTGTGGCATATTCTATTTTCACAGGAATGGGGCAGGCGCTCCAGCCGATTGCAAGCGTCAATTACGGCGCGATGCAGCATGCACGTGTTAAGAACGTATTTACAATCGCATGCATTACAGCATTGGTGACCGGGGTTCTGCTGTATATCTTTGGGACGTCGTTCGCCGGTGAAATAACAGCGGTATTCAACGGGGCGCAGGATCCGCAGCTGGCGGCGCTTACCGAGGGTGGTATCAAGCTGTATTTTATTGCGTATATTCCTATGGGAATCAACGTGGTGCTGTCGTACTTCTTCCAGTCGGTGCTGGATATGAAACGGTCGGTGGTGATATCGTTGCTGCGGGGATTGGTGCTGATATCGCTGGGGGCGGTGCTGCTCTCGGGCCTGCTGGGTGTGGACGGTGTGTGGCTCTCGGCCCCATTTGCCGAGGTTGGAACACTGATTTATGCAGTGATATCGTGCGTGTTTTGGTTCCGCAGGCACCGGCCGGCAGAGAAGGAACAGATGGGAGAAATTGTAGCTTAAAGTTCGCAACGATATTTCTCCATATCGACATGCCCGTCGACGACGATGACCCCTTCATTTTCCAAAAGACGGCGCTGGGCGTCCAGGCCCCCAAATACAAATTCGGGCGCGAGGCGCCCATTTCGGTTGACAACACGATGACAGGGGATGACGCCCTCCATTGGGTTGGCGTGCAGCGCACAGCCGACAATACGGGATGCGCGGGGGCGGCCCGCAGCCCGGGCAATCTGCCCATAGGATGCGACGCATCCATAAGGAATCCTGCTGGTGATTTGATATACTTCGTCGAAAAAAGACATTATTGATCCTCCAATGGGAAAATATTTCCCGCTGCTTTATATGCCCACCGGAATTGCTCAATCTGGCTGTTGACCGGTTTTTCGTAAGGCGCACGCTGGGGGAGGGAATATACACCGTTTTCCTGCCGGCGGGCCTTGACGTTGTCGCTCAACGTCAGGTCAATAATGGCGTTCAGCCGCTTTTTAATATCCGGATCGGTAATGGGTGCTGCAACCTCTACACGACGCTCCGTGTTTCTCGACATAAAGTCGGCGGAAGAAATAAAGATGCGCTGGCGCTCGCCCAGGCCGAACATGTAAATGCGGGAATGTTCGAGGTACCGGCCCAAAATACTGATTACCTCCATATTCCGCGTGGGGCCTGTCTTTTTGACATTGAGGCAGCAAATACCGCGCACAATCAACTTAACTTCCACGCCTGCGTCCGATGCTTCGATCAGTTTTTTCATGATGTCGTTATCGTTGATGGAATTCAGCTTGAACACAAGCCGTGCCTTGCCGCCGTTACGGGCGACGAGAATCTCTTTGTCAATCAGCCGCATTACTTCGGGCTTGAGCGTAAGCGGCGCGACCATCAGCAGGTCGGAGGACTCCACAAGGCTGCCCATGGACAGGTTTTTAAAAATATCCTGGGCGTTGATTGCAATATCTTCATTTGCCGTGACAAACGACAGGTCGGTATACAGCTTTGCCGTTTTTTCGTTATAATTCCCCGTGCCAATTTGTGTGATAAAATTGACCTTTCCCCTGTGACGCATGGTGATCAGCATCAGCTTGGAATGGACTTTGTAGTTTTCAATACCATAGATGACGGACACGCCGGATTCCTGCAGGCGCTTGGACCAGTCGATGTTGTTTTCCTCGTCAAACCGCGCACGAAGTTCGACAACGGCGATGACCTCTTTGCCACTCTCTGCCGCGCGGATCAGCGCATCCACAATACGTGAATTGCGCGCGACACGGTACAGCGTGATTTTGATAGAAAGCACATGCGGATGTGTGGCGGCCTCCTCCAAAAGATGCACATACGATTTGATATCTTCGTAAGGATAAGACAATAACAAATCTTTTTTTTGTATTTGCGGGATCAATGGGGAAGACTGGTCAAACCCGGCAGCCGGCTGTGGTTTTAGCGGTACAAAAAACAGATTGCGATAGCGCGTATCCTGCGCGAGCGC
>DHOD01000109.1:7117-14717 GCA_002407725.1 Christensenella sp. UBA5399
GCCTGCGCGAGCGCATCACCAAGGTCGCCCACAAAGTTGAGCAACACAGGCATCTCGTTAAAGAAAACCTGATCATCGGACAGGTTCAAATGCTTCACAAGCATTTTACGTATTTCCTTGGAATCGTTGCGTATCATATCCAGCCGGATAGGCTCCAGTCGCGTCCGCTTTTTCACCAGTATTTCCATGATGTCACGGTAGGACATGTCGTAATCGAAAAATGCCTCGTCTGCGTCAATATCGGCGTTGCGTGTGACTGAAAAAATGGTCTTATCCACAATTTTGTGCTTGGGGAACACGCGCGACGCAAAAAGGTAGATGAGGTTCTCTATCAGTGTAAACTTGATGTATTTGCTGGGAAGCATCAACAGACGCTCAAAATAACCGCTGGCGGGGATGATCCCCAACCGCAGATTGTTATTTTTTGTTTTGAGCAGGACGGCGATATACGCCATGTCGTTCTGCAAAAAAGGGAACGGATGGTGCTTGTCTATGATATGTGGTGACAATAACGGTAACACATTACGCTCAAAATAACGCGCAAGAAAACGCTCCTCATACTTGGTCAGGTGTTTGCACGACCGGTAATACACGCCCTGGTCTTCAAGCAGCGAGAGTATGTTCATCAGCACATGGTTTTTACGCGGTGCAATCTTACGTATTTCCTTGTTGATGGCATGAAGCTGCTGTTGTGTGTTCATGCCGGAGCGTGGATCGATCTCGTCCTTTTTGAGCAACATCCGGTCGTACAGGCTGCCCACTCGTACGCGCAAAAACTCCGAGAGGTTGCTGTGGTAAATGGAAACAAAATTCAGGCGCTCAAACAAAGGTGTAGCAGGGGCCTCTGCTTCCTCCAGCACGCGCTCGTTGAATTTCAGCCAGCTTAAATCGCGGTTAATGAAGTTTTCGTATTTATTATCAGGCATGTTATCCTCTTTTTTTACGACGCAGGTAAACAACCAGTAAAATGGCGACTGCGGCGGCCACAATGATTAAAATGACTATCAACATGGTTGTGGTGTGGTCCGGGCCTTGCCGTTGTGGTTGCGGGGTAGCGGTTGGCGCAGCCGAGGCTTCCGGCGAAACGGTTGCTTCTGGTGTGGGTGGTGGCGTGGGGGTCTCTTCGTCTTGCGGAAGCGGCAATGCGGTTTCGGAAACGCCTGTGACAGTCAAAACGCCATTTCCCTCTGACTGCAGGCCAATATACAATGTCGGCAGGCCATTTTTAACATAAATGGTGGTGACGCCCCCGGCGTAAACCATGTCGGAGGAATCCGCATTTTCTATATTGACATTCACCCGGCCAATCTCATCGCCGGCACCGGATATTGCTTTGAACGTATGGCCGCCTGTGGTAAAGCTGGGGATGGAGAAAATGCCGCCGCTGTCCGTTGCGCCGGACAGGGTTGCTTTCGTTGCGTTGTTTTTGAGCTCGACGGTGATCCCCGCCATAGGTGCATCTTCGCTGTCAACAAGGATTCCTTCAAGTGTTTGCGCGGGGGAGGGCGTGTCTGTCGGATCGCCACTCGCGCCGGGGGAAGGAGAAGCGGACGGCGTATCCTGCTGTGTATGCGTGCCGGCGGGCAGAGGGCGCGAGGAAGCTTGCTGGACCTCCAGCAACGTGTTTTCATTTCCACCCGGGTTTACGGCAGTGTTGATAAACACATCCTGTGTGCCTTGTGCGTAATTGATGTTATACACACCTCCGGTACCCACGGAAGCGACTGTGGTGACATTGCCTTGCTCAAATTTCAGGTTGCATACGCCTACAATATTTTTTTCAGCGTTAAATACTTTTAATGTATCGGCGTCGTGGGGGTCGATACCCGCAAAATAAATGGTTCCATCCGCATTGGCGACAGACTGCGTATCGTTGTTCAGCGTAGCGATATAGTTGGGCAGCGCAACGCCGTCCTGCGTCATCAGGTTCATCTTCATGTTGATGGTGGACAGGATGGTGGTGGGGATGGGCTGGGGCGCGGGTGTTGGCGTAGGCGCTACGGTCGGTTGCGCCGTGGGTGCCACGGTTGGTTGCACCGTGGGCGCCACAGTTGGTTGTGCCGTTGGCGCTGCGGTTGGTTGGGCAGTAGGGGCCGCAGTCGGCTGCGGCGAATCGGTCGGCGCAGCCGTATCGGTTGGGGCAGGACTAGGCGAATCGGTGGGCGTGGGGCTGTCGGTAGGAGACGGAGAAGGCTCCGGGTCAGGCGAATCGCCGTCATACGCACCGGTAAGCGCTAGTGTGTTTTCTGCATTTAACGCAAAAAGGAAATCGATGGCCTCGGCTTTTTGGTTAATGTTTACCTCGTATGTGTTGATGTCCGTATCCAAAGGCATCGCAACCTTGGACTGGAGCGGTTGTACATCGGGATTGTTCAGGATTTCTGTTTTATCCGCAGGGTACAGGTGAAGCTTGGCGGCGCCGGTGGGTTCTTCGTCCTCCACGCCGGTTGTGATGGTCAGGTTGGATAATGGAAAATCAGGGAAGAACACTTTGCCGTCTTCATCCGTGACATCCTGGTATATGACGTCGTCCTCTGTCTCGCGGATGATCGATACCTCGGTATCGGCAAGGGGGTCACCGTCTCCGTCAGAAAGCTGGATCACAAAAGTGGTCGTGAATATCTCAGGCTGCGTGCTCACAGACGGCGTGGGCTCGGGCTCGGCCGGGTCGTCATTGTTTTGGGCCATTGTGACCGAACATAATGAAAGCACCAGACAGAGTGTAATGATGATGCAAAAAAAACCGGTTCTTTTCATGAAATCCTCCAAATTATATGCAATGATGTATAAGCAACTCTAAATAAATTATACCACACTAAAAAGCGAACAAAACCCGGAAGTAAACAAAATGAAAACTTTTCTTGATAAATAAGAAAAGCACATATGATACGCTTGAAAAGAAAGGATGAATATTATATAATAATTATAAGTTAAAAAATTAATTGCCAGGCACGTTTGTGATCAAATAAGCTTATTTCTGGCAATGGATTCTCGAGAGGTCTTCTAAAAGTAAATGACTGAAAATGGATTGAAGGGCAAGGTTTTTGATATACAGAAATACTCTATCCATGACGGTATGGGCGTCAGGACAATTGTATTTTTGAAGGGGTGCCCGCTTAGGTGCAGGTGGTGCGCCAACCCCGAATCGCAGCTTGACACAAAGGAAATGCTGGTTTCACGCCCCAAATGCGTGAGCTGCGGCGTGTGTGAACAGATATGCAGCAAGGGCGCAATGACGGTGGACGCCAACGGTGTGACCCGTGTCAGTGAAAATTGCGACTTCTGTGGAGAATGCGTGAAGGCATGCCGGGGACGCGGGCTGCGAATTGCCGGCGATGAATATACCGTGGATCAGTTGATGGAAGAAGTGTTGAAAGACGAGATATTCTATATTTCCACCGGCGGGGGGCTGACGGTCAGCGGCGGCGAGCCACTCAGCCAATATGAATTTTTGAAAGAGTTGCTGAACCGTGCGCAAATGCGGGGGATCAACACGGCGATAGAAACATGTGGCGTAGCGCCTGAAGAGCACTTTGCCGATATATTGAATTATGTGGACTGGCTGCTGATGGACCTGAAGCATATGGACGATGCCAAGCATAAAGAGTGGACGGGCGGCTCCAACAAGGTGATCCTGAAGAACTGGGAGACCGCGGCAAAAAACAAAAAGCAGATTATCTGCCGGATCCCCGTGATTCCGGGGTTCAACGATACGGAGGAAGAAATTGCGGACATTGCAAGGTTTGTTTCCTCAATAGGGATCAATGAGATCCATATTTTGCAGTACCACAATCTGGGCGAGTCAAAATATCTGGCGTTGGGCAGGGATTATCCGTTAAGCGGTGTCAAGCAGCCGCCAAACGAGCGAATGGACGAACTGAAGGCCTGTGCTGAGAAGCATATAGAGAAGGTTCAGATCGGCGGATGACGTGCCGGTCTTGATGATTGCCGCCCTGTGCGGCGCATACCCCTGTTGTTCAATTTCAAAAGGAGATGGTAAATATGGAAGAAGTGCAAAGCTATCAAATGAACCATAAGCAAGATGTGACCCCCAGGGTAAAAAAGTTGTTTGACGAGGCGCTGGAGGCTGTGCCGTCCGTCTGCGTTGAGCGGGCGCGTTACTGGACGCAAAGCTGGAAAGAAACAGAAGGCGAGCCGCTCCAGGTAAGGCGCGGGAAAGCAATTGCAAAAGTCCTGGAGAATATGTCCATATATATCCGTGACGGGGAGCTGATTGTGGGCAACGTGGCCCGCAAGCCCCGTGCGTCGGTGCTGTGCCCAGAATACATGGGGACGATCATGGCCAAGGAATTTAATGATCCGGAAAAAGCCCCCAATGTGCGCCCGTTTGACAGGCACGATTTGGATTTCCAGACAAAGACAGAGTTTATAGAGGAAATTTTCCCATACTGGCAGGACAAGACAATAGAATATTTCTCCATGAAAGAACTTAGCAAAGAGTGCGTGGACGCGACGCTGCCGTCGGAGTCCGACTTTTTTGCGGCGCCGGTTGCGGCGGAAATTCATCTGCGGCACGGTGCGGGACACCTCAATCCCGATTATGAGAAGGTGCTGAAGTACGGCGCGCGGGCGGTGATCGACGAGGCCAGGGAGCGCATGGAAAAGCTGGCCCCCGATGAAGATGAGAAGCGCGAATTTTACGAAGCGGTCATTATAAGCTACGAAGCGTTTATCAAATTTGCACACAGATATGCGGATTTGGCTACGCAGATGGCGGAGAAAGAAAACGACGCCGTGCGCAAGCAGGAACTGCTGGAAATCGCGAAGCGGTGTATGTGGGTGCCCGAGAATCCCGCCCGGACTTTTGTCGAAGCGATGCAGTCCTTCTGGTTTTTGCAAATCATTATGTTTGGCATAGAACAGGACGATACGGCAATTTCCCCCGGCAGGATCGACCAGTATATGTATCCTTTCTATAAAGCGGACAAAGAGGCGGGCATACTGACGGATGACGAGGCGCAGGAACTGATTGAGCTGATGTTTATCAAATCCGCCCACATGAGCGTGATGTGGGATTGTGTTATGTCGCACTACCATGCAGGATTCTCGCTGACACAGACCATTACGATCGGCGGCGTGGACGAAAATGGCCTGGATGCGACAAACGAGCTTTCCTATATGTTTCTTGAGGCCGAGGCGCAGGTGCCGATGTTCCAGCCCGAATTTGCGGCAAGGATCCATAAGGATGCGCCGTTTGAATATTTTAAAAAGATTGCCGAAGTATCCAAGCTGGGTCACGGCAAGCCGAAGATGTTTGTAGACGAGACAGCGATCCCCGCGATGTTGAAACGGGGAGCAACGCTGGAGGAAGCGCGCGACTACTGCATTATTGGGTGTGTGGAGCCTACGACATCCAAAAACACATGCGGATGGACAAACGCGGCATCGGTGAACCTGGCGAAATGTATGGAACTGGCGCTCAATGAGGGCAAATGCCTGATTACCGGCGAGCAACTGGGGCCAAAGACAAAAGATCCCGCAACATTTACCAGCATGAACGACGTGATAAACGCATACCACGAGCAGGTGGCGTATTTCACCAAGCTTATGACGGACGCAGTAAGCTGCTTTATAAAATACCATGGGCAATATGCGACCAATCCCTTTACATCCGCAATTATTGGCGGGTGTATGGAACAGGGCAAGGATATGATTCGTGGTGGCGCGAAGTATATGGCGATTGGTGTCAACGGTGTGGCCGCGCCCGATGTCGGCGATGTGCTGGCGGCAATCGACATGATTGTGTTCCAGCAAAAAGAATGCACGATGGCCGAATTGGCCGATGCGCTTCGGAAGAACTTTGAAGGGTATGACGACCTGCGGCACAAGCTGCTGCACAATGTGCCCAAGTACGGCAACGACAACGAATTTGTGGACAATTATGTGCGCAAGGCGGGCCAAATTTATTGTAAAGAAGTTGAACAGTATACAGGGCCTTATGGCGAGCAGTATTGGGGCGGCGAGTTTGCGGTTTCGTCCAATGTGCCTCATGGCCTGGTGACAGGCGCGCTGGCTTCGGGCAGGAAGGCAAAGGAGCCTTTGGCAAACGGCGGCATCTCGGCGACAAACGGTTCCGATATGAACGGGCCTACAGCGGTCATCAAGTCGGCGGCAAAAGTGGACAGTGTGACGGCCTGCAACGGAACATTGCTGAACATGCGGTTTTCACCTTCTGTACTTAAGGAAGAGCGGGATATTGTGAAGTTTGCAAACTTTATCCGCGCATATTGCCTGGCTGGCGGCTACCACATTCAGTTTAACGTGGTGAGCAGCGACCTGCTGAAGGATGCGCAAAAGAAACCGGAAAAATATAAAAACTTGTTGGTTCGCGTGGCGGGCTACAGCGCGTATTTTACGGAACTAAACAAAGAGGTGCAGGACGACCTGATTGCGCGCACGGTGTATGACCAGATGTAAGATAATCTTATATAAAATTCAAAAAATCCCTGGAGCAGTTCATGCTCCGGGGATTTGTTTGTAAGAGGTTGATTATGCAGTGACTGTGACGTTGGTCGCACCTATGAACCCGACGTTCCCCATACCGTCTGTCGCGTACACATGGATGTTGTACGTTCCCCGATTGTATTTGTGGTTGGCGATATCCGCATACAGCCCCCAGTTGGTGTTGCCGAAATTGACGCCGTTGTACCACATGATGTCGCTCTGGTCGGGTCTGCTCCACACCGCAAACTGCACGTTTGCCACGCCGGACGGGTCACCCACGCCTATGGCGTATGCCTGGAAGGTATTGCCGGATGTCGACTTCTTGTCGGGCGTCACGGCCTTGGCCTTTGGCGGGGCAGTGTCCTTTTGCACTTCCACGTTTGTCGCCCCCACAAAGCCGGTGTTGCCCAGCCCATCGGTCGCGTACACGTGGATGTTGTAGACGCCTCCATTGTTTTGGTGGTTGGCGATATCCGCGTACAGCCCCCAGTTGGTGTTGCCGAAGTTTGCGCCGTTATACCACATGATGTCGCTCTGGTCGGGTCTGCTCCACACCGCAAACTGCACGTTCGCCACGCCCGAGGGGTCATTAAGCCCCATGGCGTATGCCTGGAATGTGGTACCGGATGTCGACTTCTTGTCGGGCGTCACTGCCTTGGCTGTCGGCGGGGCAGTATCTTTTTTCACTTCCACGTTTGTCGCGCCAATAAAGCCGCGGTTGCCCAGCCCGTCCGTCGCGTACACGTGGATGTTGTAGACGCCTCCATTGTTCTGGTGATTGGCGATGTTGGCGTATAGCCCCCAGTTGGTGTTGCCGAAGTTTACGCCGTTATACCACACGATGTCGCTCTGGTCGGGTCTGCTCCACACCGCAAACTGCACGTTTGCCACGCAGGATGGGTCGTTCAAGCCCATGGCGTATGCCTGGAACGTGTTGCCTGTAGTTGTCGGCGAGTCAGGTGTCACGGCCTTGGCCTTTGGCGGGGCAGTATCCTTTTTCACTTCAACATTTGTCGCACCAATAAAGCCGCGATTGCCCAGTCCGTCCGTCGCGTACGCGTGGATGTTGTAGATGCCCCCATTGTTCCCGTGATTGGCGATGTTGGCGTATAGCCCCCAGTTGGTGTTGCCGAAG
>DHOD01000109.1:14837-21276 GCA_002407725.1 Christensenella sp. UBA5399
CCCCCAGTTGGTGTTGCCGAAGTTCACGCCGTTGTACCACATGATGTCGCTCTGGTCGGCTTTGCTCCACACGGCAAACTGCACGTTTGCCACACCCGATGGGTCATTAAGTCCCATGGCGTATGCCTGGAACGTATTGCCGGATGTTGATTTTGCGTCGGGCATCACAGACTTGGCTTTTGGTGGAGTTTTATCATAAGCCCCCGTAAGATGTAAAGTAATAAAAGTACTAATGTTGGGAGAAGGAAGATAGCAAGAAACGTACTGAATATCTCCGGAAGATGAAGCCTGATATGGTATCGATGTAATTTTTGCCGTGTCGGTAACACTCCATTGCGCCGAAAGAGAAGGGTCGATACGCACACCAAATTTTACATAACGAGTAGAAAAATCAAATTCATATAGCATGAAATTACTGCTATCAAGCCGCATATAAGGTTCGGTAGTAAAAATATACTCTGGGCCAGAAAGAAATGGAGGTAAAAACAAAGCATCCATAGGATTGCCTTCACATCTGACTTTTTGTAAATGCTCAGATCCATCCAAAAGCAACTTACCAAGATTATTGTTTTGACAATAAAGCTCTCTTAGGCGACCGGTTTGAAAAGGAAGATCAAGAGTAGAGATTTGATTGTTGCCAATATCAAGAACCTCTAGTGAAATTAGAGTTGACATATCAATATCCCCAAATAATTTCTTGTTTGATAAAAATAAGCCAATAAGTCGTTTGGGTGTTGAATTATCCCATGTGGCAAAATTCCAATTGTTTGGGGAATTAGAATTTGCTTGGAGCCCGTTATTTGTGATAATGCTATTGATTACTGCTATATCTCCCCCATGATAATCCGACAACGCCAGCGGCACGGCAGGCTCGCCCATGGCGGAAAACTGCACCGCGGCAGGGGAAGGGGAGGGTGTGCTTGTGGGCGAAGGCGAGGGCGCTGATGTTGGTGTGGTAGAGGGTTCCGCCGAAGGCGACGGCTCGGCAGAAACAGCCGCCGTCGGTGAAGGCGTGGGTTCGTCCGAAGGAACTTCGGGCGATGCTGAGGCTGATGGTGACGGTGCTGGCGATTCGCTTTTTTCTGGCTCATCTACGGGCGCCAGCTCCTCCTGTAAAGGCGAGTCAACAGGCGTGGCCGGATCGTCCACAGCAAAAACAACCGTAGGAATCAGCGATAAAGACAACGCAAAAATAAGGAATGGTACGATAAACCGATTCAGCCGTTTCCTGAATTTCATGATACTACCCACGATATATGAAATTATAGAATAGAATATTTTAATTAAATTATATACCTGAATGATGCACATGTAAAGACTTTCCAGCCGCTGTGAAAATGTAAAAAATTTGTATAAAAGAAATTACGAACCAGCGGTACCCAATATCGCGAAATCAGAAGAAATGTTTAAACAATTTCCAGAAAAACAAAAACCCGACAAACCGTATGGTTATCGAGTTTTTAGCTGGTGCGGTCGGAGGGACTTGAACCCTCACGTCTGTTGACACATGATCCTTAGTCATGCCTGTCTGCCAATTCCAGCACGACCGCAATTAATTCAGCAAAAACCATTATATATAAACGAGGTGCCTAAGTCAACTGAAAACTGGTAAAACCCATGCGGATAAAATGGAAAACTTGCAATTGACATGATTATCGGGTATAATACGCAGTCGAGACTTAAGAAAGGTTATTGATCACGGCTTTTTTCTGTATCAAACAGGAATTTTAGCATGTTGAAGTGAGAAATGGCGGGGGGAAACCCCGGAAAAAATTGTATATGGTAAAAGTAAAAAGAAGTAGTACTTTTGTGATCGCGGCATTGCTTACGCTGACCCTTATCCTGGGGATTCCGGCAAAGGCGGGGGCGACACAGGAACCCATGGAGCAGCAAACGGAAGCAGGCGAAGCCGTGCAGCCGCAAGCGCCGGTGGGGGAAGCCGCACCGGATGCGGTGACGCAGGAAGAAAGCAGCCAACCGGAAGGATTGCCGGGCACCACAGTGTATTATGCGACGGCGGATGCGGAACTGAGGACGATGCCTACGCAAGACGGCGAGGCGGTCGGCACATTGAAAACAGGCGATATCATCAACGTATATATGATGCATGTAAATGGTGAGTGGTGTGCCGTAATTACAGATGATGGCGCGCTCTATTATGTACACCAGAGCGTTATTGCGGCGGAAGCGCCGCCGTATGCGTATTCGTATATGTCCGACCTGACAAGAACCACAGGTTACAACGGTGTGCAGCTGGAAAAAGCATTGACGGGCACAGGGCTAGTGGGCCTTGGCTGGAAATACGCCGAAGTGGAAAGTACGTACGGTGTAAGCGCGTTGTTCCTGATCGCGATTGCCAAGCTGGAGAGCGCATCGGGGAGCAGCCCCCTGGCAACGGGAAGAAACAACCTTGGCGGGTTGAAAACGGACAGTGGATATTTGTCGTTTGGCAGCAGGGAAGAATGTGTGGAATATATGGCGCAGCTGCTGTCGGCGGATTATCTGACGCCCGGCGGAAGGTTCTACAATGGGCCCACGTCCAAGGATGTTGCGAGGATTTATTGCGTGCCGCCGGATACATGGTATCCGCAGGTGGAAAACCTCATGAAATCAAGCTATGAACAGATAGTAGCTTAGACAAAAAACACCGCTTAACAAAGCGGTGTTTTTTATACTATATAACTCAAATTAAAATAAGCCTTCGATATTTCCTGCATCGTCTATGCTGATGTTGACCGCTGCCGGCACCTTGGGGAGGCCGGGCATGCGCATGATGTCTCCACAGAGTATGACGATAAACCCCGCGCCGGAATTGAGCTTGGCGTCCCGAACCTCAAGATCGAAACCTGTGGGCGCGCCGAGCTTCGTAGGGTCGTCGGAAAAGGAATATTGTGTTTTGGCGATACAAACCGGTAAATTGGCATAGCCGTTTTCTTCAAACTGGCGTATTTTCTTTTTGGCAGTCGTATCAAAATCGACCGTTTCCGCACCGTATATTTTGGTGGCGATTTCCCTGACTTTGTCACGTATGGGCTGTGCATAATCATACGGGTGCGCGGGGAGTCTGTGGCTGGCCAGCGAAGCCAGTGTTTTTTGGGCAAGGTCAAGCGCGCCAGCGCCGCCGTCGGCCCAGGCTGTTGTCATGGCACAGGGAACGCCCAGATTCTCGATATGGCTTTGCAGCAAAGCGATCTCTTCGGCGCTGTCTGTTGCAAAACGGTTGATTGCGACCACCACGTTGAGCCCGTAGATGCCCCGCAGATTGTCTATATGGCGGTCAAGATTGGTAAAGCCTCTCTCCAATGCGTTCACATCGGGTGTTGTTAAATCATCCTTCTTGGCCCCGCCATGGTATTTGAGTGCGCGTACGGTTGCAACAAGCACGACGGCGTCCGGCCAGATATCTGCGTTGCGGCATTTGATATCCAGGAATTTTTCCGCGCCCAGGTCGGCGCCAAAACCCGCTTCGGTGATGGTATAATCACCCAGCAACATGGCTGTTTTTGTCGCGATGATGCTGTTGCAGCCATGTGCGATATTGGCAAATGGCCCTCCGTGCATCAGCACGGGCGTTTGCTCCAATGTTTGCACAAGGTTGGGCATCATGGCGTCCTTCAGCAGGGCGGCCATCGCCCCGCCGGCGTTCAGGTCGCCTGCCGTAAGCGGTTGGCCGTCATAGGTATAGCCGATGGTGATGTTGTTCAACCGGCGCTTGAGGTCGGCATATCCGTCGGCCATGCACAGGATTGCCATGACCTCGGTGGCGGCAGTGATGTCAAACCCGTCCTCGCGGGTGACGCCGTCCACCGGGCGTCCCAATCCGCAGACAATGTTTCGGAGTTGCCGGTCGTTCATATCCATGCAACGGCGCACGCAAATGGTTTTGCCGCTTAACTGCAGCTCATTGCCGTGCTGCCGGTGGTTGTCGATCATCGCGCAAAGCAGGTTGTTGGCGGATGTGACCGCATGCAGGTCGCCCGTAAAATGCAGGTTGATTTCTTCCATCGGCAAAACTTGTGAATGGCCGCCGCCGGTAGCGCCGCCCTTCATACCGAAGACAGGCCCCAGCGATGGCTCGCGTAGCGCGAGAACCGCATTTTTATTCTCACGGCGCAACGCGTCCGCAAGGCCAATGGATACGGTCGTTTTCCCTTCGCCGGCAGGGGTCGGGTTGATGGCCGTTACCAATATCAGCTTGCCGGGCTCACGGTGTCCCAGCTTTTTCAAGGCTGATACCGTATTGATTTTTCCCTTAAGGCCGCCATAAGGGATCAAATCATCCCGGTCAAGGCCTATAGATGCGGCAATTTCTTCAATGCTTGCGGGTTTTGCTTCCTGTGCGATTTGTAAGTCGGTTTTCATATTTTTGCCTTTCATGCAGTATATGTAATGGGTTTATTTTCATATATCCGCCGGTTTTTGTCAATGATTTGCGGGTATGATATAATACAAAGATAACGGAGGATAGGATATGGCGTTTTTTAAAAAAGATATCGGGAAGGCTACGCTTGTGATATGTGTGGTGATTTGTGTGTTTGGTATAATCCTCCTGAAAAATATCGATA
This sequence comes from Christensenella sp. UBA5399, assembly GCA_002407725.1. Taxonomy (GTDB): domain Bacteria; phylum Bacillota; class Clostridia; order Christensenellales; family Christensenellaceae; genus UBA5399. Next base: position 19,403 of record DHOD01000109.1, read on the forward strand.
CAGGCTTCCAGGCAACGCAGGATTCCGTAGGTGATTTGGTTACAAGGATGGATCAAATAGAAAGACGGTTGGACAAGGCGGGGGCGCAGCAGCAAACGCCGGAGGCCGAGGCGACCCAGAACGACGATGCGACGGAACAGGCCGGCTTGGCCCCACAACCACAACAACCGGACGAGAGTGGGATGACGGCTGCGTATCAAAGTGACGGCGGCGTGAAAGAGGACGGATATATATTTGTTTACTTTGGAGCGGAGTGGTGCCCGTACTGCCCGCAGATGGAGCCGATTTACGAGGAACTGAAGGAAGAATACAGCGATCAGATGGAGTTTATGTATATTGATATAGACGAGCATCCCGATCTTGCATTTGCGTATGGAGCGACGTCGGTGCCTACGTTTGCGCTGATCACGTCGGAGGGCGATTTTGTGGATGCGCAGGTTGGGGCGACAACCAAAGCAAAGCTGGAAAACCTGATTGAACGAAATATATAAAATGGATGACATAAAAAGGCCCGCAGCTCATTCCTGTGCGGGCCTCTTTTGTATCCGTTTTACCAATCCCCGTAATCGCCGGGATCGCTCCAGGCTTCAATCTCGTCATCGCCGTAATCGTAGCCGTAGCCGTCGCCGGGATCGCTCCAGTCCTCAATCTCGTCGTCGCTGTAATCGTAACCGTAGCCATCGCCGGGATCGCTCCAATCCGCATTGCCCCCGGCGGACTTGGCCGTTTCCTTCGTTTCCAGCGCCACGCTAAGCAGCATAGTCTTTTCCAGCGTCTCGTATACGGGCAGCCTGTCCTCGCGGCACACCGCCATGCCCGCCATCACGAAAATGCCCTCGTCAGCCTCCCGCGCCGTGGCGGTACACACGCCGTAATACGTTACGCCTTCTTCCATGCCAAGCGCTTCGCCGGGCAGCGTTAAGTAGGTGTCCATAAAAAACGTCTCGGTGTCGAGTGCTTTTTCTTCAGTGATCGTCACATCGTTATACACGGTCGCGATAAAATCGTTGCTCGCCTGCCGCAGCAGCTGCTGTGCCGCCGCTTCGTCCGGCACCTGGGCAAATGGTATGGGCTCTGACAGCTTTACCGTCATCATGATCTGCGCGCCGGGCTCTGTGCCCGAAGCGTCCCCAAAACGGCAAAACTGTACCCCGTCGTTGTCAACTACCGCCAGTGTGGAGGGGTAAAGCAGCGTGGCGCCCGTGTTTCCCGCACCCACGATGACCTCACTCGAGTCAAAGGGATCCTCCGCCGAAACAACAGGCTCTACAGTCGGCTCCGGTGTTGGTTCCGGTGTTGGCTCGGGCGCTGGCGCTGGCTCGGGCGTGGGCAGCACGGGCTCCTCATCCGTGTAGATGTACTCCCCAACAAATACTTCCAGGTCCGGGTTGGCCTCCGGCATGCTCACAATCACCGCGCCGTCTTCTTTGAAAAACAACAGGCCGTTGCCTTCGGCTTTTGCGCCGTCAACGCTTGCGCTGCCGGCCAGCGTCGTCCCGTCGGCCATGTGGAACGTAAACCCGAAGGATTCATTGTCCACGCCCTCCAGTGAAACGTACCCGTTGTCGTTTTGGTAATATCCGTCAATCCAGGTGGGCAGCCCGCCGCAGGCGCACAGCGAAATCGCGAGGATTGCCGCAACCGCAATCAAAAGTACTCTTTTCATGATGTATCTTCCCTTCATGTATGAAATTTGCATGTAACGAATGAATATATGGTATTTTACTACATAGCCTGCCATGGTGGCAATCAAAAAGACCCGGACAACCAGACAGTGGCCCGGGTCTTTTGAGATCGGGAGCCAATCAATGACCGGACATCAGCAGTGTCATGACTGCTTTTTGTGCATGCAGGCGGTTTTCCGCCTCGTCAAA
>DHOD01000109.1:21451-21769 GCA_002407725.1 Christensenella sp. UBA5399
CAGGCGGTTTTCCGCCTCGTCAAAAATCTCTTGCGCGTGGGCTTCAAAAACGTCCTTTGTGATTTCCTCGCCTTTGTGGGCAGGGAGGCAATGCTGGACGATCGCGTCTTTTTTGGCAACTGCCATCACATCGCCGTTGATCTGGATGCCCTGAAACGCCTTTTTGCGCGCTTCGACCTGGCTTTCATGGCCCATGGACGCCCAAACGTCGGTGATCAGCACGTCGGCGTCTTTGGCGGCCGCCATCAAGTCGCCGGAGATGGTGAAGCCTGCAAAGCCTTTTGCAAACGCCAGCACGTCATCGGCGGGGTAATACCA
>DHOD01000109.1:21961-31355 GCA_002407725.1 Christensenella sp. UBA5399
ATTGCGCACGCTACGTTCATCCCAACTTTAAGGCACCCGACGATCAACGAGTTAGCCATGTTGTTGCCGTCGCCTATATAAGCCATTTTAAGGCCATTAAAATCTTTTTTGTATTCCCGGATGGTCTGCAGGTCGGCAAGCACCTAGCAGGGGTGCGCGTAATCGGTCAGGCCGTTGATAATGGGAATAGAACCGTATTTTGCAAGGTCTTCCACCTCTTGCTGTGCAAACGTGCGGATCATGATGCCATCCAGATAGCGTGACAGTACGCGGGCGGTGTCTTCTACAGGCTCGCCGCGGCCAATTTGCAGGTCGGCGGACGAGAGGAATAACGGATACCCACCCAGCTGGTACATGCCGACCTCGAAGGAGACCCTGGTGCGCGTGGAAGATTTCTGGAATATCATGCCCAGTGTCTTGTCCTTTAACGGTTTGAATTCCACACCGTCTTTATTCTTTTTCTTCAGTTCGTCTGCAAGGTCGAGTATACCGATGATCTCATCTTTGGAAAGATCGCCCATTTTCAATACGTGTTTCATTTATTTCCGTCTCCAGTCCATTAATCTCGCTCGGCTTCCTGCTCGCAGTATGCGCAGCGGTAAACACCGCGCTGCTCGTCCTTTAAGTGGAACACATGCGGAAGCTCCTGCTCCACAGATGTGATGCATCTGGGATTCTTACATTTTACAATATTTGTGATGTGCTTTGGAAGGGTTATTTTCATTTTTTCTATGATTGTGCCGCCGTCAATGATGTTGACGGTGATGTTGCTGTCGATGAACCCCAGCATGGCCAGCTCGGTATCGATGTTGTTCTCGATTTTGATTATATCCTTACGGCCCATTTGGTTACTCTTGACATTTTTGATGATTGCGACGGTGCAGTCCAGCTTGTCTAAATTCAGGTAGTGGTATATCTCCATGCTTCGGCCTGCCTGGATGTGGTCGATCACCACGCCACGCTCGATACTGTCTATTTTCAACATTATACGTTTACCTCCAACATTGTCATGATCAGCGCCATCCGGACATACTTGCCGTAGAGCGCCTGCTTAAAGTACACGGCCCGCGGGTCCTTATCCACCTCGATAGAAATTTCGTTTACGCGGGGCAGGGGGTGCATGACGATCATATCATCCTTGGCCAGCTTCATTTTTTCGGCATCCAATATATAGCTGTCGCGCAGCCGCACATAATCTTCCTCGTTAAAGAAGCGCTCGCGCTGCACGCGGGTCATATACAGGACATCCAGCATGTCGATGGCGTCTTCCAACCGCTCGTATTGCACATAGGAGACGTTTTCATTGTTTTTAAGGACATCTTCCTTGACATAGCGGGGGACTTTTAATTCAACGGGCGAGATCAACACAAACTTGATGTTTTTATACCGCGACAATGCCCTGATCAGCGAATGCACCGTCCGGCCGAATTTCAGGTCGCCGCAAAGGCCGATGGTCATGTTGTTGAATTCGCCCTTCAGCGAGCGTATGGTCAGCAGGTCGGTGAGTGTTTGTGTGGGGTGTTGGTGGCCGCCGTCGCCCGCATTGATGATGGGGATGTCCACCTTGCCCGCCGCGACCAGCGCCGAGCCCTCTTTTGGGTGGCGCATGGCGATGATATCGGCATAACACTCAACAGTGCGTACGGTATCTGCGACGCTCTCGCCTTTGACGGAAGAGCTGTTGTCCGCACCGGCAAAGCCGATCACGCTGCCGCCCAGCTCCAGCATTGCGGCTTCAAAACTGAGCCGGGTACGGGTTGAAGGCTCAAAAAAAAGTGTAGCCAGCTTTTTATGCTTGCACACTTCCTGATACTTGGCCGGGTCTGCAATGATATCATCCGCAAGGTCCAGTAGGGCGTCCATCTCCTCTACGGTGATATCCATAGGGTCCAGTAAATGCTTCATAATTTGCTTGTATCCTCCCAATAAAAAAGCGCCTGTCCGAGATGTAGGCGCAAAGAAACAGTATTTCCATAAAACCTTATCAGCATCTCGGTACCGATTTAAAGGTCTATATTTTTTCTCAGGTAATTCTACTACAACGGAAAAGGTTATGCAATAAATAATTTCAGTTTTATTGTTATTTTTGTTTGGGGAATGGCCTGACGGGATATATTTATGGCAATAGAGTGATTATGGAGGTGAGCGAAAACAATGGATACATTGGAAATGGTACGGACAAAAGAAGTTTTTGTGGATGTACGCCCACCGGAGGTGTACCGGAGCGGGCATATACCAGGCGCGCTGAACATTCCGCTTGATCTGCTGAAAATGTCTAAAGAAAAGCTGGGAGACAAGGATGTACATATAGCGGTTTACTGCCAGGACGGCAACAGAAGCGCGCGCGGCGTGAAAATACTGCGTGATATGGGATATAAGAACGTAAAAGACTTTGGGCCCATCACACATTGGCAAGGGGATTTGCGTTCGGGCAAATGATGCCTTGAACTGAAATAAAAAATGTCAAAACAATCTGAAATGTCCGGTGTTATACACCGGACATTTTTTGACGCAAAAGGTCATTGGCTATAAAAGGACGATACCGCCCGGCGTGCCCTGGGGCGGCAGCGAGGCTGTAACGGGCGTGCTCCCCGACATATAGATTTCCACCTGATCGCCAACCGCAAAAGGAACCTGCCCAAACGTGCTCATCTGCCCGTCGGCATACACGGGGGTGTCCGCGTCAACTGTGGCAATAAACGCGGCAAATCCGGTGGAGGCGCTCTCTTCATCGGCAATGGTCAGGGTAGAATAGCCGTCACGGTTATCAATATCTGTCACGATACCGGTCTGATAAAGCGCCAGATCGGGAAAAGGGTCGGGTGCACACGCGCAAAACAGCAATACGGTAGCCAAAACCAAAAGTGAAAGTATGCTTGTTTTCTTCATAATCAAAAAATCTCCATTCGGTTGATTGATACACATTGTAGCGCGCGGGTAAACATTGTGTGATACAAGAGCCGATGCTATAATAGAATCAATCTACTTGAAAAGTGAGCGTAACAGTATGGACGGACGACATTTCAACAGATACGACGATGAGATTTTCGGAATATTGTACAGCAACCTTGCAGAGCAGCAGGATATGCTTTCGTCTTATGCGTGCAGGGATAAGGAGGCGTTGCGCCGGCAAAAGGAAAAGTTTCATGTTGCGCGCCCTAATTTTGTAAAGGACACGGAAAGGATCATCAACTGCCGGTATTTCAACCGGTATTCCGATAAAACACAGGTTTTCAGCTTATATAAAAACGACGACATATCCAGAAGGATACTGCATGTGCAGATCGTATCGCGTATCAGCCGCAACATTGGCAGGATGCTCAACCTGAACCAGGACCTGATAGAGGCGATTGCGCTGGGGCACGACCTGGGGCATACGCCGTTTGGGCATGCGGGAGAGCGGTTTCTGTCGGAGCTGTATTATCAGAATACAAAACGTTATTTTAACCATAACGTACACAGTGTGCGCATATTGGACAGCATATTGAAGCTGAACCTGAGCCTGCAGACGCTGGACGGCATATTGTGCCACAACGGCGAACAGGTAAAGGGCGATTATTATCCCCGGGGGTTTGGGGGCGCGGATGCGGCGGAAAAGTTTGCGGTGCTGGATGATGTGGTGGAACAGTGTTATGTGAAAAAGGACATGGTGGACAGCCTGGTGCCGGGAACAATGGAGGGCTGTGTGGTGCGGATCGGCGATATCATTGCGTATCTGGGGAAGGACAGGCAGGATGCGGCCATTTTAGGTGTGGATATCGAGGAGCCTTTTTTGCATAACGATGTGCTGGGTTCCACCAATTCCGAGTTTATTTCCAATATCATAGAAAACCTGGTGACGGGCAGTTACGGCAAAGCGTACCTGCGCCTGGACAAAAAGTATTCCGATGCGCTCGATTATGAAAAAAGGGTGAATTACAGTAAAATATACGAGCCCGAGGACAGGAATACGCCGTACCCCACCATCAAAACAATGTTTGGCAGGATGTATGAAAAATTGAACGAAGACCTGATTGGCAAAAAGGAAAAATCACTGGTATACAGGCATCATATCGATAAGATTTTCGCGGGGTTCAAGGATGAGGCGCAGATGCGGGAAGAATATCTGCGGGAAGACAATAACCAGATCGTGGTCGATTATATTGCCAGTATGACGGACGATTATTTTTTGGATGTCCACGAGTATCTTTTCCCCAATACAGTCAGGATTGAATATAATTCCTATTTCGGCGATGTTTAAGCGGCTTTCCCATGTTTATAAATAAGATGTCGTAAGTTTTGTTAAACGCTAAAATATAATATTTTATGGATTAGGAGATTAGTGTAATGAATGAAAGAGCTTTTTTTAAGTGCGAAGTATGTGGGAACATCGTTGGGTTGATCAAGGATGGGGGCGGCGAGCTGTATTGCTGTGGCAAACCCATGGTGAAGCTGGAGCCCAATACGGTGGATGCCGCGCAGGAGAAGCATGTGCCTGTGTATGAATTGAATGGAAACAAGCTGCATGTGAAGGTAGGCAGCGTACCCCACCCGATGACGGATGAACACTGGATACAATGGATCGCGGTAGAGGAGCCCGACAAGACACAGCGTCAGATACTCAACCCCGGGGATGCGCCGGAGGCGGATTTCATTGTGAATGGGGACAAGTTTGCGGGATTTGAATATTGTAACCTGCATGGATTGTGGAAAAAATAATACTGGCGTTACGATGTGATATCAAAGAACCGGCTTTGCGTGGGCAATGCCGGTTCTTTTGCGCAAATACGCGATTTTATTTGCCTTGCCCCGGGGCTTAATCTATAATATGTTTGATATGGGAAACGGAGAATTGGTATGAAGTGGATGCAGGTCAGTATCTGTACGGCGCCGGAGGCTGAAGAGGTTGTTTCGGATATTCTGATGGACGCCGGCGCACAGGGCGTGATGGTGGAAGGCGATGTTGGTGTGCGCACAGGCGTAGATGAACTGGATATGGATGAGGGGAAGGGACTGCCCTTTGTGGTCAGCGCGTTCTTTCCTGCAGGGGATTCGTTTGGCGGTGTGACGGCCCTGATTGGGGATCGGCTGCATGCGCTGGAACAGAAGGAAGAGGGCGCGGCGCTTGGTACGCTGGAAACCACTGTGCGCGAAGTGGATGAGGAGGACTGGGCCAACGGATGGAAGGCATACTTTAAGCCGGTTCATGTATCGGCGCATGTTGTCATCAAACCGACAGGGGAAGAGTATACGCCGGAAGAAGGCGATGTTGTGGTGGAGATTGACCCGGGGATGGCGTTTGGCACGGGCGCGCACGAATCTACACGGATGTGCATAGGCCTGCTGGAGGAGTATATCCATGGCGGCGAGCTGGTATTGGACGTGGGATGTGGCAGCGGGGTGCTTGCGGTGGCGGCGATGGGGCTGAGCACCGGTAAAGCGTATGCGATGGATTATGACGAGGTTGCAGTCGGGGTCACGCGGGAGAATATTGCGCTCAACGGGTATGCGGACAAGGTGGAAGTTTTGCAGTCCGACCTGCTGGCGGCGCTTGGCGCGGATGTGCGGGCGGATATCGTCATTGCGAATATTATCGCGGATATCATCATACGGCTTACGCCCGATATCAAACAACATTTAAAGCCCGGCGGCGTCTTTATTTGCTCGGGCGTGATTGAGGGCAGGGTAGAAGATGTTGTGGCTGTACTCAAAGAACAAGGGTTTGTTATTAAAAAAATATTGGAAGAAGGCGAATGGCGCGCCATAGCCTGCATGTAGATAAATGAGAAGATTTTATGCTGAAAATATAGATGAGCAAAACAGCGTGACGCTCTCGGGAGAGGAGGCGGCGCATATTGTGCATGTGCTTCGGATGGGCGTGGGCGATGCGGTAACGCTGTTTGACGGCAGCGGATATGACTATGCGGCGCGGATCACGGAAGTTTCCAAGGGAGCGGTAACGCTGGAAGTGATAGATAAGGTGTTCTCCGTATCAGAGCCCCGCGTGAAAATCACGCTTTGCCAGGCTGTGATCAAAAGCGATAAATTTGAATATGCGGTACAGAAATGTACGGAGATCGGCGTAACGCGCATTGTGCCTTTTTTGGCGGAGCGGTGCGTGAAAAAACCAAAATCGGAAGAAAACTTTGTGGGACGGGCAAGGCGCATTGCGCTGGAGGCCTGCAAGCAGTGTGGGCGTTCGCTTGTGCCCGAGGTGACGGGTGTGAAACGCGCGGACGAGCTGCGGGAATATTTTGCAGGCGCGCGGGTGCTGCTCGCATATGAGAAGGAGCAGCATACGGCAATAAAGGAAGTGCTGCGAGGAAATAAAACAGAAGAAAACCTTGTGATTATCATTGGACCGGAAGGCGGATTTACGGAGGCGGAAGCACAGGGGTTTTCAGGAGAAGGAGCAATACAGGTGAGCCTTGGCAAGCTGATATTGCGGGCGGAAACGGCGGGCGTCGCCGCATCCGCAATGGTGATGTACGAGTATGAGGGATAAGAATGACAGGCCGTTGTTCAGCGTATATACGCTGGGCTGCAAGGTGAACCAATACGATACGAACGCAATGACGGAACTGCTTGCCGAAAACGGTTTTGAACAGGTGCGCTGGGGAGAAGAAGCGGATATCTGCATTGTCAACACCTGCACGGTGACCAACACTGCGGATTCCAAATCCCGCAACATGATCCGGCGTGCGGTGAAGCAAAGTCCGGATGCGGCGGTGATAGTATGTGGCTGCCTGGCGCAGAGCGATGCGGAACAGCTGATGGGTGAGGAGGGCGTTGCTGCGGTTGTGGGCACCGAGGATAGAAAGAACATTGCTGCGGTGGCGCTGGCCGTACTGGAAGGCGGGCGGCGCAACGCGGTCGTGGAGATTGCGGACGTTTTCGAACCGGCTATTGTCAGGACAGGCAACGAGCGTACGCGCGGATATATCAAAATACAGGAGGGGTGCAATAACTTTTGCAGTTACTGCATCATTCCGTATGTCCGGGGAAGGGTGCGGTCGCGTGTGGGCGAGGACGCGCTTGCGGAAGCCGCGGCGATGGCGGCAGGCGGTATAAAGGAAATTGTGCTGACAGGGATACATCTTTCCTCCTATGGTGCGGACAGCGGGGAACGGCTGCTTGATTTGATCGGTGGTATAAACGGTATAGAGGGAATAGAACGCATCCGCCTTGGTTCGCTGGAGCCGGGGATATTGACGGAAGGCTTTTTGGCGGAATTGCGAGAGATGCAAAAGGTGTGCCCACACTTCCATGTGTCGCTGCAAAGCGGTAGCGATAAAGTTTTGCAGTTGATGCGCAGGCGGTATACGGCAGAGGAATACGCCGAACATGTGGCGCTGGTCAGGCGGCATTATGCTGACCCGGCGGTCACAACGGATATTATCACGGGATTTCCGGGAGAAGGCGAGCGGGAGTTTGAAGAGACCGTGAGTTTCGTGAAAAAGATTGGCTTCTCACGCATCCATGTGTTTCCGTTTTCCGAAAGAAAAGGCACCGTGGCGGAGAAGATGCAGGAAGGCAGGGTGGCTGTTGCGGTCAGGAAGGAACGTGCGCGCCAGTTGATTGAAATTGGGAAAGGGCTGGAGCAAAGCTATGCCAGCGGGTTTATTGGGAAAAAAGCGAACGTGCTTTTTGAACAGCAGGCAGGCGGATATATGGAAGGATATACCGACCGGTACCTGCGTGTTCGTGCAAAGGATGCGGCTGAGGGAGAAGTAGCGGATGTTTGGCTGGAAACATACAGCAATGGTATACTATATGGACATAAAGCTTAAAAAAGGAGCGGTTAAAAATGGATGGTTGCTTGTTTTGTAAGATTGTGAATGGAGAAATTCCCTCGTCAAAAGTCTATGAGGATGACTTGGTCTATGCGTTCAACGATATTGACCCGAAAGCGCCCGTGCACATATTGATTGTGCCCAAGACGCATGCTGCGTCTATACTGGAGATTGATACGCAAAAAAAAGATTATCTGACAGCGATGTTTGCCGCGGCCAATGCGATTGCAAGGGATGCGGGGCTGGCCGACGGCGGGTTTCGGCTGGTGATCAATACGGGCAAAGACGGCGGGCAGACCGTGGATCATTTGCACCTGCACCTGATGGGGGGAAGACAGATGGGGTGGCCGCCCGGCTGATGGGATATACCCGGCGATGCCTGACCCTCCAAGAAGCCGAAGGCTGATTGGATATGGGAAGGTATACAGCTTTGTAGGAACAAGCCGCTGGTATACCCTACGCAAGGCTTTCCCAAGAAGCACGCGCAAAGCGCGCAGATGATTGGGTGAAAGCTACTGCGAAGCCAAATGTCGTATTACGCATTCTTTGGGACGCGTCACAAGATGTATCCTGTATAAATACCAATCTCCACCCAAAAAGTGTGACGAGGACCGTGTACTGCGCGGAGTAAAAAACGTTTGCGTTTTTAATGGGGGATCGTATAAGTGTTGACAGATAAGGCCGATTTGACTATAATAATCAATGCATCACCAGTGGATTGATGCATGAATAACTCCCCATCTGCATGGATAAGGGCTGAGTATGGGAGGAGGGGAACAAATGTCTGAAATACGCGTCGGCGAAAATGAAACTTTGGAGAGTGCTCTGCGCAGGTTTAAACGTAAATGTGCAAGGGCCGGGGTTTTGGCTGAAATCAGAAAACGCGAGCATTATGAGAAGCCCAGCGTTAAAAGGAAGAAGAAGGCTGAAGCTGCCAGAAAAAGAAAACATTGATTATTGACCCGGTTGCATGCGTAGCCGGGTTTTTTATATGTACAGAGATAAATATGCAAAAACTTGTAACTTGAAAGAATTTTGTTATAATGTATCATGTATAGTTGTGCAGATTATGGAGGAATTGTTTGAGCAGAAAAATAGAATTTGACAGCATGGAGCAGATGGCAGGGGTGTTTGGGAACTTTGATGAAAATATCCACTTGCTTTCAGAGCGCCTGTTGGTGACGGTCAGGGCGGAGGAAAGTGGCATCAGCATTTCGGGTGAGGAACAGAATGCCGCGCTGGCCGCCGATACCATAGAAGCGCTGAAAACCATGTACAATAAAAATGAGATATTGACGCCCGACCGGGTGGTATATGCGCTGGAGATGGTGTCTGACGGGCACCAGGCGGAGATAGGAAATATGCTCTCGGACGTGATTGCGGTGACGTCGAAGGGCAAGCAGGTCAAAAGCCGCTCCTATGGACAGAAGACGTATGTTGCGGCAATGAAGGAAAATACGGTTGTGTTTTGCATTGGCCCTGCGGGCACGGGCAAAACATACCTGGCAATGGCGATGGCGGTGGTGGCGCTCAAAAACAAAAAGGTGTCGCGCATTGTCTTGACCCGGCCCGCTGTGGAGGCGGGGGAGAATCTTGGATTTTTGCCGGGGGATCTGCAAAAC
>DHOD01000111.1:0-3731 GCA_002407725.1 Christensenella sp. UBA5399
GGCTGGTCAGTATGATGGCCCAGGGGCTTCTGCCAAAATCGATGCCCAGCGGAAAACGCATGTACAGGAGAAGCAGGGCGACAATGACAAACATCACAGTGACAGAGGCAAGGATGTCGCTCAAAATGGCCTTGGATTTGGGTGTCGGCGTAATGCTGCGCCGCGCGCCCAGGGCGGAAAGGTCCGCCTGCATGTTGCACGCGCCCGAAAGCCCGAAAAAGCTGCCGAAGAGGCATGTCATGGCAATCAGCGAGTAGAAATTTTCCCGCATGTAATTGAAGTCGCCATCTGCAAGGGATATGCTGTTGATGGTGACGGCAGGATCGGCAAGCTGCGCCACCGCGTCCGCCACAGCGGCAGGATCGGTCATTGCAATGCTTTGTGCTGTCGAGGAGATTTGCAGATAGCTGTCCAGCACGTTCCGTAATATACTCTGCCCGAGGCCTTCGCTTTTTACCACCAACGCAGGCGTACCGGAAAATTCGTATATGCCCAGAATGGTTTCGTCTTCCAGCAGCCGGCGGGCGTCGGCTTCACCGGTATAGGTCACGTCAAGCAGCGCATCGTCGCCGTCCGACAACACGTCCATCATTTCTGTGATGTATGCGTCCTCTTCCGCGCCCTGCACAACGGCAACGGGAATGGAGTGAAAGGCCTCTGTAGAGGTGATGATGGCACCGAATGCGAAATAGAACAATGTTGCCATAAGCAGCGGAAATGCCAGTGTCCAAAACATGTTGCCCCGGTCCTTTACAATAGCCAGAAGACGGTATTTGTAGAGGTTATTCACTCGGATTCACCCCCGTCCCGCAGTTCGCGGCCTGTGATTTCCAGGAATACGTCGTTGAGCGTGGGAAGTTTCGAATCTACCATACCAAACGGGACCTCTTTTTTCTGCAGGTAATCGAGAACCCGGATCAGGTTGTGGCTGCCCTCGCTGCACTGTATGGTCAGCAGGCCGTCAGCGAAGACAACGGAATATACATGTGGAATAGCCTTGATATCCTCAATATCCTGCTGGCTGATGGAGACAAGCTCGATGCGGATAGTCTCGCCTGCTTTGATCATATGCTTGAGCTGTTCGCTGGTACCCTCGGCAATGCAGCGGCCTTTGTCCATGATAATGATACGCGTACAGATCTGCTCTACCTCCTCCATATACTGCGAGGTGTATATCACGGTGGCGCCTTCACGGTTGAGGCGGGTGATGCCGTCCAGTACGTGCGCCCGGCTCTGAGGGTCTACGGCGACAGTGGGCTCGTCCAGTATGATCAGCTTGGGCTTGTGCGCAATGCCGCAGGCGATGTTGAGCCGCCGGAGCAATCCACCGGAAAGTTTGCCGGGCAAGAATTTACGAAAGTCACCGAGCTCCACAAAATCGAGCGCTTCTGCTACAAGCCGTTTGCGGCGTACTTTGTCTGCGATGTAAAGCCCGCAGAAGTAATCGATGTTTTCGTATACGGTGAGCTCGTCGAACACCGCCACCTGTTGCGGGACGACGCCGATCTCCTGCTTGATGGAGTAGCTTGCGGGCGTCATCGGCTGGCCGAATATATCCACCTCGCCTTTATCGGTGGAAAGCAGCGAAAGCAGGCAGTTGATGGCGGTGGTTTTGCCGGAGCCGTTAGGGCCCAGCAACCCCAGCATCTCACCTTCCTCAATGCGCATGCTGAAGTGGTCCAGTGCAATCAGTTCCTTATATCGTTTCACCAGGTTTTTTGCCGATACGATTGTCTGCATGTGAATGCCTCCCTTGTATTGATGACAACAGTATAACAAAAAAGCGCCCCGCACCCCCAGTGTCACATGTCATGATTTGCGATGACAATTGTCATTTGTTGCGACGCGCAGCTTGTACACACGGGGCCGATGTACTATACTGAAACTGCTTTCAAAATATCTATACGTAAGTCCTGGACTCCTGTGCTGGAGGGTTCTATGAAGTGGATCGATAAAATGCTGTTGTTTGTGCTGGGCGTCATATTGGTGGCCCAGTTGCCCATAGATTCGGTGTCGATTGCGGCAGTTGTATCTGCTTTTTCCGTGGGGTGCCTGGGTGGGTATTCTGCAAGGCGTGTGGTATGGGTTGTGATCTGTGTATTGTGGACAGCATTATCGCTGGCCGTTCCTGTATTCTGCCTGTTTTGGCCGTTGGTGTTCTATGACGCTGCAATGCGGAAGGCATACCCGGTAGCAGTGTTGCCTGTGGTATGCATTGTGGTGAACCATGCGGCCTTTGCCGGTGTAGAAATTGTGGCAATGGCGTTTGGACTGGCTATATCGCTGGTGATGGGTATGCGGGAGGATTCCGCCGCCACCGCGCGGCGCGAGGTTCGGGATATCCGGGACGCATACAGGGAAACAAACCTGATGCTCGACCGCAAAAACAAGGAATTGCTTGCGGTTCAGGACAGTGGTATGCGCATCGCGACGCTGACCGAGCGTGGACGCATTGCCCGCGAAATCCATGACAATGTGGGCCATATGCTGGCAAGGGCGATGCTCCAGACGGGTGCGGCAATTGCGGTGAGCAAGGACGAGGAAGCAAAGGAAAACCTGGAAGGGATCCGGGAGACGCTGGACCAGGCGATGGACAGCGTCAGACGAAGCGTACACGACCTGCGGGATGAAGCGTTTGACCTGTATGGGATTGTACAATCGTGTGCGAATGATTTTCCTGTGTACGAATGCAACCTGAATTACGATATGTCGTCTACTGCACCCATCAATGTGCAGTATTGCTTTGCCGCCGTTGTGCGCGAGGCGTTTGCCAATGTGCAAAAGCATTCGGACGCGACGCGGATCAGGATTGACATCCAGGAGCATCCCGCCTTCTACAGGCTGCATTTTCAGGACAACGGGACATACAGGAACGTGGTAAAAAAAACGGGCGAAACCGGTATGGGGCTGCATAACATGCGGGACCGCGCCGAAGCGTTGGGCGGGCGGATCCATATAGACGACAAAAGGGGCTTTGGCATATTGATCATTGTGCCGAGGCAGGAAAGGGATTGAGCATATGAAGATCATCATTGTGGATGACGACCCGGTTGCCCGGTTGTCGCTGCAGACAATTGTAGAGGCCGACGGCGAGGTGGAGGTGGTGGGCACCGGCGCGGATGGTGAAGAGGCTGTTGTGCTGTACGGCGCGCACAAGCCTGACATTGTGTTGATGGATATACGCATGGGCGGGGTGGACGGCATTGAAGCGGCCCGGCGGATATTGTTGGAAGACAGCGGTGCAAAGATCATTTTTCTGACGACATTTGCGGATGACGAATATATTGTCGCGGCGCTCAAGATGGGTGCAAAGGGGTATATCCTCAAGCAGGATTTTGACAGGATACTGCCCGCGCTCAAGGCCGTTGCCGCGGGGCAGAGCGTATTGGGTAGCGACGTACTCACGAAAATCCCTTCTTTAATAGAAAAAAGCGAGCAGCCGGACCTGACTTCGTGCGGGATAGAGCCCAAGGAACAGCAAATTATTTCACTGATTGCGGAGGGGCTCTCCAACAGGGAGATTGCGGAGCGAGTGTTTTTGAGCGAAGGTACGGTGCGCAACTATATCAGCGCAATTTTGGAGAAGCTGAACCTGCGTGACAGGACGCAGATTGCGGTGTTCTATTACAAAAGCAGGTGAACGGTTTTCGGTAAAGTGTTCCGGGTTATACCAATCCCATTTAAAAAACGCTGGCGTTTTTTATAGAGCGGTACGCGCGTTTGGGATGGCA
>DHOD01000111.1:3963-13007 GCA_002407725.1 Christensenella sp. UBA5399
TGAAAACAGATGTTTTCATTTGGAAATAGTATTAGTATTATTTTGTAAACATTGCAGCGGTTCAACTTCCTATCGGTTGAATCAGACGAGTGAGAAACCGCTTGCATATGCAATTTATACCAAAAGTTTGTTACCAATCTTTTGACAAATTGCTATAATAAATAAAGGGAATGGGTTTATGAAAATCAGGATGGACCAACTGATCAGCAGCATTGGTACGGCGCTGGACGCTGTGGAAGGCGAACTGCTGGGGGCAACGACAAACCACGGCAGGCGCATTGCCATATTGAGCGCTGCGATGGCGCGGCATTGCGGGTATGACGAAGACAGTGTTTCGTCGATTGCTTCCTGCGCGCTGCTGCATGACAATGCGCTTTCAGAATATATACTCTCGGAAAAACCGGGGAAGGACCAGGCAATCAATCTGGTGACGCACTGCATGTTTGGGCAGCGGAATGTACAGGTGTTGCCCTTCAGGACAGGGATTGACGGATATGTGAAGTACCACCATGAGCGTGCCGACGGCAGGGGCCCTTTTGGAAAGAAAGAAGGCGAGTTCCCGGAGGAGGTGGCGATCATTGCCATAGCGGACGCGGTCGATGCGCGGGACAGGCTGCAGTTCTACCCGGCAGCGGAGCTGGATGCGTTGCGGGAGAGGATCGGGCGGCATACGGGCAGCAGGTATACGCGGCAGGCAGCGGCGGCGATGCTGGCCGTGCTGGACGAGGCAATGCTGCAGTCGTTGCGGGATGATATTGTTTTTGATACGTTTGCGGCGCATATGCCCGTCTGGGAGGTCGACCTCACGGACAGGGCCATCATGGGAATCACGGGGATTACGGCAAAGATCATTGACTATAAATCGGAATTCACACGAAATCACAGTGTGCAGATCAGCAATATATCCTGGTTGATGGCGGAACGTTATGGATTCAGCGAAGAAGATTGCGCAAAAATGTACCTTGCCGCGGCATTACATGATTTAGGAAAGCTCAAGGTGCCTGTGGAAATACTGGAGAAGCTCGGCAAACTGACGGCTGAGGAATTTGCGATTATAAAAAAACACCCGCGCTGGACCTATGAGATGCTGGAGAATATCGACGGGTTTGAGAAAATCAACCACATCGCGTCCAACCATCATGAAAAGCTGGATGGGTCGGGATATGCGCGCGGCCTTGGCGCGGCGGAGCTGGACCTGCCCATGCGGATGATGACCTGTGCATCTATCAGGCGGTGAGCGAAACGCGCCCGTACCACCCCGCAAGGAGCCATGGCGAGACAATGGAGATACTGAACGAAATGGTGGCCGAGGGAAAACTGGACGGGAAGATTGTCGCGGATATGGACGATGCGCTGAAGGGGTATTCTCAGAATGTACCAAGCCCCCCAGGGGCAGTGGTTTGAAAAAAAGCCGTCAGGACTGTTTTTTGAAGTTGATGAAGTATAAGGGAATGGGTCGTTTGTGCATAGCAAAAAGGAGGTAAGTGTTGTATGAAAACAGAACATTATATGTCGGAATTTCAACCGGGTATAAGCGTGATCCTGATGATCGCGGTCACAGTGGTGCTGGCCTGTGTGCCGGGCCTGCTGTTTTTTGCATGGGGGTTCCCCGTGCTGATTTTCTTTCTGGAGCAAAAAAGCGGATTTGTGAAGCAAAAGGCAAAGCACCTGGCCGCGGCGTACATGTCGTATGCCATCATCCAGCTGGTGCTTGCCGCCATTACACTGATCATTTACATTGTGTCGGGTATCATTGCGGGTTTTGTATTCTTTGGGCGGCTGGAAAACCTGTGGGGTACGGCCGTGGGGGAGATTGTGATGAGCATACTGGGCGCGCTAGTGATTGCGGCTTATGCGATATTCTCCATTATTATGGCGGTCAAGACATATAAGAATGAAGATTTCAAAATCCCGATCGTATTTGGTTTTGCGCCCAGGGCGGTAGATTCGCTGATTGCGAAGATTGAAGAAGCGTTGGAAAAGGGCAGGGCGCAGAAGAAGGAATGAACGAGAAATGATAAATAATTATCGCGGTTTTCTGCAGATAAAAAAGCCAATGGTTAGTATTGCTCACAGGTATTCCTGATGGGTCAAGGAGCCTACGGCGTAATTGATTAGTTTCGGCTTCGCCGACTTAAGGGGCAAGCCCCTTAAGGAACCCCTATTTGTCCAAGCGGTTGCGTAATTGCATTCTTCCCCAAAAGAAATACCCGCAAGATCTTTATGCAGAGCCGCATAAAAAGCTTACGGGTTGATCTTTCTTGAATGCAATGTTTCTTTTACTCCCCGATCACCTGCACCTGCGCCTGGCGGGTGCGTGGACGGGTCTGGTCGAGGTCTACAAAATAGATGTGGCCGAATTCGCCCATGTCCAGCTCGCCGTCCATCAGCACGATGGTCTCGCTCCTGCCAAGGAAAACAGACCGCAGGTGCCCGTCGGTATTGAGCGTCTCGGGTTTTGTCTCGCCCGCTTCAATTGAAAACTCGGTGAGCTTGGGGCCGGGATGCATGTACTGGCCTTCCTTGCGGCAGGTGGGGATGATGTTCTCAAACACATCGCACAAGTCCTGTTGGAGGTATTCCAGCCCCGTATAGGTCATGTCAAAGGAAGCTTCCTGCATCATGATGGAGCATGTCGTGTGATGAGAATACACCACGCAAATGCCTTCCTTGATGCCGGAGCGTTTGACGATATCCTTGACCTGGTCTGTGATGGTCGTGAATGTGGGGCGCATGCCCGCCGATTTGGTTTCGATCGATTCCCTGAATACTTTCATCTCATTTATCCTCCCGGAAATTTATATAGATAGCTGTTGGCTAAACTGAATGCTTGGAATTTTGCCTGTCGTCCCAGGCGCGCCTGACGCTGGCGACCATTTCGTCCACCATGGCGTGCGGGTCGGCTGCGTTGGCAATGCCCGACGCGGCGCCCACCGCTTCCGCGCCCGCATGTATAAACTGGTACACATCGTCGCCCGATGAGATGCTGGCGGCCTGCTCCACAAGGATGTCGTCGTAAATATCCTTGATGGCCCTGATGGAATCCATAACATACCCCATATCGCTGATCTGGCCCGAGCCGATCAGCCCGCTTGGCTCGGGGTTGATGATGTCGGGATGCAGCTGGGCGACGGCCTTGGTTTCGGCGATTGTATCGGCGCACGCAAATGTCAGCAGGTCGAGCTCGTTTGCGCGGTCGATTGTCTCACGCATTGCAGAGAGCGTCATGGGCCGCTCGCAGTGGTTGAGTACGACGCCTGTGGCCCCCGCGGCTTTGACCGCCTCGGGCAGCACGTCGGCAAGCCCACGGCCGGGCCGAAGCGTATCCATATACGGGGCAAAAACAAAAAGGCCTGTTTGCTCCGCCACGCGTCGGATCTCGGTGTAGGGCGTGATCAGGATGATGTCGATGTCGTGTTTTTTGGATGCGGCGTCCGCTGCTTTGGCAAGGTCCATCACCTGGTCGCCGTAGAAATAATTTTTAATGCCTATTTCGAAAAAAGGCACGCGCAACTTCGCTTTCATAACATATTTTCCTCATTTGAGATAATACTATTCACCAATTAAAACACCTAGTGTTTTAATTCCGCGCAGATGCGCGGGGTTCATAATGCTTTTTGGCATTATGAACCGGTTAAGCCGTTCAATACTATCACTTCAAAAATGGCGTGGCATTTTTGTGCCGCATTTCTTGCGGCGATAGAAAAACCCTTTTTAGGTTTTTCTATTAGTGTTTAGTATAAGAATTACGGTTAGATTATATAGAGTACGTTTTATGTTGTCAAAAATTGTTCAAATTGCGTTGGTTTTTGGCGCGGCGGGCTTATTGAATAAGCGCCAGCACGGCCTTTGTCATTTCGTCCAGCGCATGGGCCAGGGTGATGTTTGGCATACCCGCAATCGTGACATGCTGGTTGGATACGGGGATCAGTATCCGTTCCGCCTCGCTTTGGGCAACTGCGAGCGCCATAGCGGGGGATATTTCGCCGTTCATTGCGTTGGGCAGTATAATGCCGATCGGCCCAATGATGATGTCCGCGCGGCCTGTGTTGTAGATGCAGGCGTTTTCGCCGGTGGCGGCAGCAATGCCCGGCCGCATCATGTTGGATGTCGCTGCCGAGTTGGCGCCGACCACGGTGATCTCCGCAGGGATTTGGGCGGCGGTAAGACGCTCGACAATCTGCTTGCCGATGCCTGCGCCCATCCCGTCAATAACCAATATACGTTTCTGTTTCATAAAAACCTGCCTGTGTTGCCACATTGAATTTATCTATATATAACCTGCTTTTTTGGAGAAAATCAATCTTCCAGCATATCCCAGTCGAGCGGTTCGCCAAATTGCAGGTCGCGCGAGGCCCGCATGCCGGTCACCCTGCCAAGGTGCTTGGGCGGCAGCCCATCCGCAGGGCGCACAGACCGGACATCGCCATCGGCAATGACGCTGCCTTTCGCGATGTCCCTTGCAACAAACAAAGAACGCCGTAGCTTTTTAGAGGCTGCCTCTTTTGGCGTACATTCGTAATTGTCGCTTCCACGGGCAGCGTACGCGTCGTTTACACCTGTAACCATCTGCGCAAACTCGGCGGGCTCCATCGAGAAGGCGCTGTCCGCATTCTCAATCTCCCGCGAAAGGCAAAAGTGCTTTTCGATCACGCATGCCCCCAGCGCCACGGCGGCCACTGCCGCCGTGCTGCCCGGCGAGTGGTCGGACAGCCCGATGGGCACGCCAAAGCGCCACTGCATGTCCTCTATAGTGCGCAGGTTCATATCGTCAAACTGCGCCGGGTATTCGCTGGTGCACTTCAGTAGGACGATTTTGTCGTTGCCCTGTGCCCTGCAGGCTTCAACCGCTTCACCAATCTCGTCTATGCTGCCCATGCCTGTGGAAATGATCACGGGCTTGCCCTTGCCCGCCACATAACGGATCAGCGGGATATCTACCAGCTCGAACGACGCGATTTTGTATGCGCCCACACCAATTTCTTCCAAAAAATCGACTGCCGTTACATCAAAAGGGGAGGAGAGGAAGTCGATGCCCAGCCGGTCACATTCGGCCTTGATTTCCGCCTGCCATTCCCAAGGCGTGTACGCCCGCTTATATAAATCGTACAATGTTTCACCCGCCCAGGGGCCGTCCTGGATGGTGAAGCACGCGCGGTCGCTGTGCAGCGTGAGCGTATCGGCGGTGTATGTCTGGGTTTTCAGGCAGTCCGCCCCGGCCGATTTTGCCGCCCCGACGATTGCCAGTGCGTTGTCAAGGCTGCCCGCATGGTTGGCGGACATTTCCGCTATGGTATAAACGCCCGCTTGAATTTTCTCCATCAATTTCACAGTCTGGCAAACCTCCGTACGATGTCTGTTATTTTTCTTACCGCTAATGTACCATTTCGCGTAAGGCGGTGTCAAACGGGGCTATTTACTTTTATCCCATATCTGCTATAATTTTCATTATATACATATTTCATTTTATATCAGATTGACAGCAGTTTTTAGAAAATGGCACGGGTGCCGTTTGGGAAGCTGTAATAATTGTGAAAGGGAAAAAGTTATGGAAAACGGCCCTACACCTCCAGACCAGAGGGATACAGTATCACAGGATCAAACAGACGGCGTACAGCCCGACATGCAGGAGACAGTGCTGCAAGGCGGGCAGGAGGAGACCCCGCGCCCAGCCGATATGCAGGAAACAGTGCTTGGCGAAATGCCCGGCGCGGATGTGGATGGGCGGCCCGATGGACAGATACCGCCTATGAAGCCGTTAGACGGCGCGCCGCCTGCACAGCCGAACCAATATCAGCAGCAGGCTCCGCCACAGCCGCCGTACGGCCAGCAGCAACAGGCGCCGCAATACGGGCAACAGCCGCCGCAGCCCCCGTATGGGCAGCAATATGGATACGGGCAACAACCGCCGCAGCCGCCGTACGGCCAGCAGTATGGATACGGGCAGCAGCCGCCACAGCCGCCGTACGGCCAGCAGCCACCGCAGTATGGGCAGCCCCCTAAAAAGAAGAAAACAGGGCTTATCATAGGGCTTTGCGCCATTGCGGCTGCAGTTGTCGTGGTGATTTTGCTTGTGGTCAATATGGGCAACCCACTGGGGCGGATCGGACAGAGTACATCCGGCCTGGAATCACTGTTTGGCGGTGATTACGGCGCTTTGATCGACGAAGTGTACGAAAGCGATTATGGGATGGACGGGTCCGGCCCGGTGTATAGTGTAATGGACGACGAAGAGAGCGAGCGGGCCGTTACCGAGTATGTCAATGCGGAGATGGGGAGCAGCACAATAGACGCGATGGAAGAATGGCTGTTTTCCGCGAATTCGGAGTATGCGCTTACGGGGATCGACGTATACAGCATGGGCGATGAGATTGCGATCGACTGCTGGGTGGATATCCCCGGCGGATCGGAGGACGATTTCTACCGCCTACGGGACGAGCTCGCCCTGGAAGCCAATGTGGACAACCGCGAAACGCTTGCAAGCATCATCCAGGACGATGTTTATGAGAAAACGGGCATCTACCTTGTCGATATAGGGATGTATTACCTGTCGGAGGATGATGAAGTGATTGACCAGTACTATTTTTGATGGATAAACGAAAGGCTCCGGGCGCATGGTTCCAGAGCTTTTTTGGTTTTTGAATGAGACGAGAAAAAGGTGCCATTTGCGCTAAAGTCGCATGTAAAATGTTTTCAGTTATTTAACATAAAACCGGATTGACTTTTACTAATAAATCTTGTATGCTTGACGATGGATTAGATAAAGGATAGGACATGTTGTTGTGTCCTGCAAACGGGAGAATGATTGACTATGTATGCGGAAAAACGCAAGCATAACAACCGGAAATATTTTTTGGTGTTGTGTATAGCACTGGCAGTGCTCTTTTTGTGCGGCAGCCATTTGCTTGGCGTGGTAGGTGAACATGTCGGCGCTGCCGGGGATGCCGAAGGCGCGGCGCACTACGCGCAATATGAAACGACCCTGGGCCAGGAAAACGCGATGGAGTCTGAGACGGACAGCCGCAGGCTGGCGACTGTTTTCGTGATTATCGGCGTGCTGGCGATGTCGTATACATTTTTCATCAGATTATCGGAGGGAGAGCTTCTCTTTCATTCTATCAACCCCATACAAAGCCGTGTAAAGCTGGTTATTTGATTCTGTACCTCTTTCATACATGTTGACGCATTGTATTTTTTGATGCGGCTATTTTTACGGAGTTATTTTATCTGGAGGACAGAATCATGAATAAAGAACAAGCAATAACCCTTTCGAGGGGAGACCTGGTGGGCATTGCGATTTGCCCCAAATGCAATATCATCAATAAGTTCCGCAGTGATGAAGATTTTCGGGACAACATGGGCAAATGCCACTCATGCGGCACAGAAGTAGCGATTCAGAAACGCATGGGCAAATAATCCGGTAGGGAATAGGAAAGCCGGGCCGCTGCAGGCCCGGCTTTTTTGACGCCTTGCGGATGCCGGAGAAATAACGTAGAATTGAGTATACATACAAATGGAGACGGGTTTATGGAAATACGTGAATACACAAGCGGCGATTTGGAGCAAATGACAGAGATATGGAATGCGGTGGTGGCCGACGGCATTGCGTTTCCGCAGGAAGAGCCCCTCACACCCAGCGAGGCGGCGGAATTCTTTGGCGGGCAGTCATATGCGGGCGTTGCGGTGGATGAAGGCCGGGTTGTGGGGCTGTACATACTGCACCCCAACAATGTAGGCCGGTGCGGGCACATTGCCAATGCTTCTTATGCTGTCCGGGCAGGGCTGCGTGGCAAGCATATTGGCGAGCGGCTTGTGCGGCATTCAATGGAGGCCGGCGCAAGGCTCGGCTTCAGGATATTACAATTTAATGCGGTTGTTGCCACCAATGCGGGCGCAATCCACCTCTACGAGAAGATTGGGTTCCGGCGATTGGGCGTCATCCCTGGCGGGTTCCGCATGGACGATGACACGTATGCCGATATTATTCCGTATTACATCAGTCTGATTTGAGCGCTTCACGGTATACTGCTTCCAGCGTCGCGCCGCTTTTTTGGGCGGCGTTTTTTACATCCTCATATTCCGCCTTGCATTTGGTCACGCCGTGGCCCTGCCCGTGTTTGACGGATATTTCCCCGTAACGCGTTTGCACGGTTTCGCACCGGCGGTCGAGGCAGTAGCGGTCAAACGTGGCGACCCGTACGCCGAATGTGGATGTGTGGCGGAGCATCAATTGGGCAAATTTCTCTACTTCGTTTACTGCGCAAAGGCAGCAGAGCAGGAAGCCCGGGCGGCCTTTCTTCATCTGGATAGGCGTGGTGTACACATCCAGCGCGCCTTCGGCCAGCAATGTTTCTGCCGCAAAGCCAATCTGTTCGCCTGTCATATCGTCCAGGTTGCAGCTGATTTCCGCAACGCGCGTCTTTTCGCCGGTTTCCGTCTCGCCCCAAAAAGCGCGTACGGTGTTTGCTTTGGTAAACTCTTTTTTACCCATGCCGTAGCCTGTCCGTTCCACCTGCATGACGGGGCGCGGGCCGAAGGCGGAAGCGAAATGTTTCAGGATGGCCGCGCCGGTGGGCGTGCACAGCTCGCCTTCCGTACCGTCGGAATACGACGGCACGCCGCGCAGTATCAATTCGGTCGCGGGTGCGGGAACGGGGAGTACGCCGTGCGCGCACCGTACATGCCCGCTGCCGGTGTTGATGGGCGACGCTTCTATCCTGCCGGGCGCAAGCTGCTCTACCAGCATGCAGACGCCTACGATGTCCGCGACGGCGTCCATTGCGCCCACCTCGTGAAAGTGTACCTGCGAGACAGGCTTGCCGTGCACGCGCGATTCCGCTTCAGCAATCAACTGGTAAACGTCCAGCGCGCCAGTTTTGACATGGGCGGGTACGTGCAGACTGTCAATGATTTTTTTGATTGCATCCATGTCGGCGTGTGCGTGGTGCGGCTCCCCATGACTGTGTGATTCGCCGGACGCGTGATGCAGATGGTCGATTTCATGCCCATCCAGGTGTGCATGTTTGTGAGTTTCGTGATGATAT
>DHOD01000111.1:13156-17292 GCA_002407725.1 Christensenella sp. UBA5399
TTGTGAGTTTCGTGATGATATATCTCATGCCCGTCCAAGTGTGTATGTCCATGGGGCGCATCATATAAATCATGGCTGTGCTCCTCCTGTCCGTTCACAAGAACGTCGATGCCAATGCCGGTAATGCCGCATTTTTGCGCCTGCCGCATATGTACCTGCACACCCGGCAACCCAATGGCGTTGATGTTTTTGATAAAACCTTCCTGATCGTCCACAAGGCCAAGCAGCGCGGCCATCAGCATGTCGCCGGCCGCGCCCATGCCGCATTCTATGTAGAGCGTTTTCATCATATCCCCTCCGTCTGGTTGATTGTGTTGGCGATATAGCCTGCGCCAAAGCCATTGTCGATGTTGACGACCGATACGCCGCTCGCACATGAATTGAGCATGGCGAGCAGTGCGGCAACACCGCCAAAGCTTGCGCCGTAGCCCACACTGGTGGGGACAGCAATGACAGGGCAGCTGACCAGGCCGCCCACAACGCTGGCAAGCGCGCCTTCCATGCCCGCGACCGCAACAACAGCCCGCGCGTCCGCCAGCACATCCACCTGGGACAGCAACCGGTGTATGCCCGACACGCCCACATCGTAAAGCCGCGTGACTTTGCTGCCCAAAAATTCAGCGGTCAGGGCGGCTTCCTCGCTGACCGGCATGTCGCTGGTGCCAGCGGCGGCGACAACGATATGGCCGCGTTGCTGCTTTTTGCCGTTGATGTTGACCATGCCCAGTTTGCAGGCTTCATGATAGTCCAGCGGATGGCCGGACTGCACCAACCGGGCTGCTTCTGCATCCATAAATGTGACCAGTATATGCTCTGTTCCTGCGGAAACCATCTCGTTTACGATGCCTGCAACCTGCTGTGGCGTCTTGCCCTTGCCGTATATCACCTCGGCCGCGCCCTGGCGCACGCCCCTGTGGTGGTCCACCTTGGCATAACCAAGGTCGCCAAACGGGGCTACCTGTATTTTTTTTAATGCGTCCTCCGGCGAAACCTCGCCGCGGCCGACTGCTTGCAGCAGCTCCATATATTGCTGTTTGTCCATATTATGCACCTTTCATTCCCTATTCCCTTATCTTCATGTCCAGCACGACGCTTTCAAAATAGGGCAAAAGGGCGTTGTATACCGCATCCCTTGCGGGGGCAATCCTATCCCAATCCGCTTGCCGGAGCTGCAGGCGCGCCATCCGCCCGTCCGTGCGTACGCGGAAGTCGGTAAACCCCATATCCATCAACAGGTTTTCGGCTACTTCCACACGCTGCAACAGCGTATCGGTGTAGGGGATGCCCGTATCGACACGGGTTGCAAGGCACGCGTAAGCAGGCTTGTCCCATGTGAACAGCCCCGCGGTCCGGGAATATTGGCGCACCTGCGGTTTGGTGATGCCGCAATCCCTGAGCGGGGAGACAACGGCAAGCTCCTTTAGTGCGCGCATGCCGGGGCGGGCCGCTTCGTCATCCGACGCGTTGGTGCCGTCCATCACCGTTGCAAACCCGTCCTTGGCGGCAATTTTCAATATTCTGGAGAAAATCTCTGTTTTACAGGCGTAGCAGCGGTCGGGCCCATTGTCTCTTATACCCGGTTTGTTGAGCACATCAAACCGGATGACTGTCATCGGTACGCCAATCTTCCGGGCGGCACGTATGGCGTCGTCCAGCTCGAAAGCGGGCTGGAACTGCGTGTTGGCATAATATGCGCGGACATTCATCCTGCTGCGCTTGGCCGCGTACATCAGGTAGGTGGAATCGACGCCACCCGAAAAAGCAAGCGCCGCTTTGCCAAGGCCGGATAAATACTGCATCAGGTTTGCCGGTACGTTGACCGCTACTTTGATATCCATAACACCATTCTAGTCCATTTTTTCACGCAAATAAAGTACATTTTCGCCGCAAAGCTGTTTTAGCAACGATTCGCTATGGCTAACCGTGAGCAAGCCGGTGTTGCGCGCTGCTAACTCGTGCAGTAAAAACTGCCAGATCTGTGCCTGGGTGACGGCGTCCAGCATGGCGCTGATCTCGTCGGCAAGGAGGAACCGCGTGTCCTGTCCCAATGCGCGGGCAATGGCGAACCGCTGCAGCTCGCCGCCGGAAAGCTCGTGCGGATACCGTTCCAGCCATTCGCGCCGTATGCCCAGTTGCGGGAGGATGCGCCCGGCGTCCACTTTGCCTTCGGCAAGGGTGGCCTTCATACGCATGCGGGGGTCCAGCACGGCTTCCGGGTGCTGCCAGACCATCTGGACGGGGCAGTATCCTTTGAAAGGATAGAGCGGCCTGCCGTCCAGCAGTACCACGCCCTGGTCGGGACGCTGATAACCGGCCAGTATCTTGCACAACGTTGTTTTGCCGAACCCGCTGGGGGCCAGCAGGCCCTTGCGCTCGCCGGGCGACAGGCAAAAATTGAAATCCTGCAGGATATCCCGTTCATCGTTTCCGTAACGGAACGTAATATTTTTGGCTTCAAGCATCGGGGAATCCTCCCTGTAACACACAACGCACGTATCCCTGCCCAGCTTTGCGGTAGGGGACAGGGCCGGCGCATGCCGGTGATGCATCCGTGCAGCACGGCGCGTACGGACAACCGTGCTCGATGGTTCCGGGATAGGGGTGCGTGCCCGGCGCGGCCACAAATCCGTTGCCCGGCAACGCGCGGTAAAGCGCCCTTGTGTACGGGTGCCGCAATGTGCTTGCGCTGCGAAAATTGCAGGCGGGCGCGTCTTCTACCGTGACGCCCGCATAAAACACAACGATCCTGTCTGCGGTGGCAATCGCAAGCTCCAGGTCGTGGGTGATCATCAGTATGCCTGCGCCGCCTTTCGCCAATTCGCGAAAATGCCCCATCACGCGCTGTGCGGCCTCCATGTGCAGGCCGGGCGTAGGCTCGTCCGCCACAACAAGCCGCGGATGCTCCATTGCGGCGGATGCAATCAGCACCCGGCGCGCCATCCCGCCGGAAAGCTGGAAGGGGTACAGGTCCTTTGTGCGGTCGCGGAGCCCGAACATCGAAAGGATTTCACTGACCCTACCGGTAGTTTCCGCGTCGGTTTTTCCCTGTGCCAGTTGGCCGCCCACCTTCATGAGCGGGTCGAGATACGTAACGCCCTGTGGCACAAGCACAATCTCGTGCCCGCGTAATGCTGCGGCCCGCTGTGGTGTGAGGGGCGTGTTATCGTAGACAAGCTGCCCGCGCACGGTTGCATTGTGCGGCAGTATGCCCAGTATCGTGTGGGCAAGCAGGCTTTTGCCAGAGCCGCTTGCGCCGATGACCGCCACAATTTCACCGGGGTGCACGGAGAGGCTGAGGTCGGTGATCACATCCAGATGACCGCGGGAAAGCAGCCCCGTATAGCGTGTGAAGGATACGCCCAGATTTTTGATTTCCAATATGGGGGTACGGCTCTGCATATCAACCTCCTTTACCGCTGTGCGCTGTATGGATCCGCAAGCCTGCGCGCGGAACGGCCGACTGCATCAAACAACAGGACGATCGCCACCAGCAGCACGCCGGGAAACACCGCCAGCCACCAATCGCCTACGGCCAGGTACCGCATGCTCTCCTGCAATATGATGCCGATGGCCGGGGTCTCGGGCGGCAGGCCGAATCCCAGAAATGTAATGGATGCCTCGTGCAGTATCACATGGGGAAACAGCAGTATGGTTCCGGTGATAAACTGCGGCAGGACGCCGGGCAGCATATGTGTCCGCGCGATTTGCGCCGCGCCCACGCCCAGCCGCTGCGCGGCAAGCACATAGCCGCTCTGTCTAAGCTGCAGTATTTCGGCGCGTATCACGCGTGCAAGCGGCATCCAGTGCGTCAGGGTGATGCCGACAAAAACGCCGACGGTCCCGCGCCCGCACGCGAACGAAATCAAAAGCAGCAACAGTATGTGCGGCACGCCCATCGTCAGATCGGTTAACCAGGAGACGGCGCCGTCCGCGGCGCGGCCCATTGCGGCAGCAGATCCCAGCACAAGTGCGATGACAGCGCTGCACAGCGCGGTGACAATGCCCAGGCGGATGCTGAGCGACAGCCCCGCTATTGTCCGCGTGAGCATGTCGCGCCCCATCCAGTCGGTGCCGAACGGGTGGGCCCATGACGGCGGCTGGTTTTTGGCGGAGAAATCGGTGACGGCGGCGCTTTG
>DHOD01000111.1:17470-18194 GCA_002407725.1 Christensenella sp. UBA5399
TCAGGCGGCGCTTTCGGCAAAAACAGCCCCCAGTATTGCGATTGTGGCAAGAAGGGCGATGGTGACAATCAATAAAACCAATGCTTTTTTCCGGTAGGGGGTGTTGTTCATTTTTGCATACCCCCCAGCCGGATGCGCGGATCGACCACGGTGCACAGTATGTCCGCGATAAAGTTGCCCGCAAACACGATCGCGGCGCTGACGACGGTGATGCCCAGCAGCAGCGGGACGTCGCCGCCCAGCCCCGCGGCCACCGCGGCCTGGCCGATGCCGGGATACGAGAATACCTGTTCCACCAGTACCGACCCGCCAAAAATCTCGCTGATCGACGCAAACTGCAATGTAATGGCGGGGAGCAACACATTCCTGACGCCGTGCCGCCGCACGATGGCCCGTTCGCCCTCGCCGCGCGCGCGTGCAAACAGCACATAATCGCTTGCCATCACGTCGGCCATTTTTTCCCGCGTGTGCAGCGCAATGCCCGCGACGCCGGCCATACTCAGCGTAACGGCGGGCAGCACCGCATGCTGCAGCCTGTCGGCAAAGGTCACGTCGGCAGCGTCCACACCGATGGGCACGCTGAGCCCGATGGGCAGCACTTGCAGCCACACCGCAAAGACCATCATCAGCAGCACCGCCAGCCAAAATACGGGGATGCTGGCCATCACAAGCGAATAGGTGCGGACGGATTTATCTGTCAAAGAGCCCGGCCGCGCACCGGCCG
>DHOD01000111.1:18428-19623 GCA_002407725.1 Christensenella sp. UBA5399
CGCGCCGCCCCCCCCCCCCCCCGGCCCCAAACCCACATCCAAAAACCCGCCAAGCCCGAGGCGACCCAGGCAAACGCCATCAGCCACAGGGAGTTGGACAGCTTCTCCCCAATCACCTGGGATACGGGTTGCCTGTACAGCAGCGATATCCCCATATCGCCGTGCAGGAAATCGCCTGCCCAGTCAATGTAACGCTGGACCGGCTGCGCATCTGTCCCCCAGTATTGTTCCAGCTTGGCAATCTGCTCGTCGCTCATGGATCCCAGCGCCGCCTGCCCAATGTTGGTATCGAGCGGATTGACCGGGGAAACGGTGACCAGCGCAAAGGCGACGATACTGACGCAGAAGAGCAGCAACACAAGGCGCAACAGTTTTTTGAAAATGTAAAGTACAGTTTGTTTCAATCGTCAGCTCCAAACCCATTGGTCTACATTGTTGACAATCGACCAGCCGTGGCCGTGCGGGTGCACCTTTTGGCCGGCGACCTGCAGCCCGTCCCTGACCCAGTACAGGTGGTCGATGTTGACCAGCCATACCCAAGGGACGTCGGCGGCGATGCCGCCTTGCCCGTCCCACTGCGCCTGTTGCCACAATGCGTACGATTGCTCCGTATCGCCTGCCGCAAGCGCGCCATCCATGTATGCGTCCACCGTCTCACTGGCATAGGGCGAATACCCGGCGAGCCCGGTATCCTGCTTTGTATGGTAGATGTTGTACAGCTCCATAGGCGTATGCGCCCCCCAGCCCCATGTCAGGGCGTCGGTTTGGGCACGGTCATATGCGGTGTCCCAGCCCACGCCCTCCACCGTGACGGCAAAGCCAAGCGCATGCAATTGGTTGGCCGTTGCCGATGCCAATGCCTGCCGTATGGAATCGCCCACAGGATACAGCAAGGCCAGCTCGGCCCGCACGCCATCCTTTGCCCGTATGCCGTCCGCGCCGGGCACCCACTCCGCTTCGTCCAGAAATGCCGCGGCGGCATCGGGGTCGTGCTGCACGATGTTGCCGTCGCTGCACCAGGGCATGCCGTCGCAGACGCTGTACGCCGGGCTGCCATAGCCGTCCAGCACACCATCCACCAACGTCTGACGATCAATGCCGATGTTGATGGTCTGCCGCACGGCGACATCGCTTGTCACATCGTTGCCGACGCTGCCGTCGTACGGTACGGCGGGCAGGGTGATCCCGCGGTTGT
>DHOD01000111.1:19802-23534 GCA_002407725.1 Christensenella sp. UBA5399
TACGGTACGGCGGGCAGGTTGATCCCGCGGTTGTCCACCGACCGGGCCGCAAGCAGGCTGTACCCCGCCACCGGGTTGCCGGAATATGTCGCGGATGTATACGCGACGTCGGCCTGTCCTGCCGCAGCGGCGGCATAGGCTGTGGCTTCTTCCATAAAGACGATGGTTACCCGCTGCATGGATGGTGCTTCCCCGTAATAATCCGGGTTTGCCTCCAGTATGACCTGCTGGCCCTTGTCCCACTGCCGGAGCATATACCGGCCCGAGCCGACCGGATGCTGCCCGTAGCCCGGCTCGTATGCGTGCGCAGGCACGATGCCGATGGTGGCCATAGTGTACGGCCAGATGGAAAACGGGCGTGTCATGTGGAATTCGACTGTGGTGTCGTCCACAGCGGCGGCGTAATCCAGCATGGTGAAGTCGTTGACGGAACTGGTATCCCTGACTGTATTGTAAGTGAAGGCGACATCTTCCGCCGTTAGCTTTTCGCCGTCGGTAAAGGTGGCGTCGTCGCGGACAGTCACCGTCCAGAGCAAGCCGTCGTCCGACACCTGCATACCTGTGGCCAGGTCATAGCCGATCAACAAATCAGGCGTTGTGACTGTCAGTGTGCTCTGGATCAGCGGTTCGTGCACATGCTCGCCCGCGCCCCAGCCGTATGCCGGGTCAAACCCTGCCTCCGGCTCGGATGCCTGATCCATGACGACGATGACAGAATTTTTGATATCGGATACAGTTGCGTTTTCCGCTTCCACGCCTTTTGCCGCACAGCCCGCCAGGGCGGATGCCGCCAGTATGCACGCGACGGCCGATGCGATTTTTCTTTGCATGACACTGTCTTCTCCTAAAAAATAAAAGCTTTACCAAACAAAGGATTCATCCTTATCCGGTAAAGCTTCAACTTTACAATATATGTTGATTTTTTCAACCTAGAGCAAATTACGTCCGCCGCTTCTGCGGCAATCCATACTTCCTTCTTGAAAGCACAATACGATCATACCATCCGCCGCAGCTTTGCGTCAAGCCGGGGCGGACGCTACTGCTTTTTGCATACGGGAAACAATATGCCCGTTTCCAGTTCCTCGGGAGAAGATACGCTATCCTCGTCCTTCAGGTAACGCTCGATGCTGTGGCCGCATATGTCGTATTGGTCCTGGGACTTGTACCAGTCGGTGACGGCCTCGTATGCATAGCGCAATGTTTCGTACGGCCCGATATGCGTGACGGCGGCATAGGTTTGCGCGGGGATGGTCACAACGTCCGGGTGTTCTCCCAGCACCTCGACCTGCGCCTCGACGTCCATCGCGTCGTACGAGAAATCGTCCCCCATGTACATTTGCTGTGTGACGCCCGCGCGCTTCAGGCCTTTTGACTCAACTGCCGCGTGCAGGTCCTGAAAAAGCTGATGCGTCTCACTGATGCTGATTGTCCTGCGCAGCCCCAGCACCCTTTGGGCGGGGGACTGCATAACGATCACATGATATTTTTCCATAATAATTCCGGCTCCTTCCATTCTCTCAATGTCTGCCTCCATCTGCCGGATTTTTTGCCGCAGGCCGTTAAGTTCCTCGTGCATTTGCAGACGTTTGGCGTGAATGCGCACCGCAAGCGCCTCTTGCGGCAGCAGTATCAATTCGGCAATCTCCGCCAAACTGAACCCATAGCTTTTCAGCGTCTCGATTTGCGCAAGCGCCGACAGCTGGCTGCTGTCGTAATAGCGGTAGCCGTTTTCTGCAATGTAGGCGGGCCGCAGCAGGCCGATTGCGTCGTAATGCCGCAGCATCCTGGGCGATATGTTGCCCAGGCGTGAAAATCCTCCGATGGTAAGCAATCTCAAAAACTCCTTTATGAACCGGTTCTACAGTCATCATAAACCCTCACACAGTGTCAAGGTCAATACTTTTTTTGAAAAAAAGTTTGGCAATGCGTGGCAGGCGTGGGGGATTAAAGCGGGGGTCATGAGGTATGCAGATAAATTGCATATTACGGCGGTTGTTTAAACCAACCTGAAACGCGTTATTGTTTTATGGATGAAAATAATATGAATACTAAACACTGATAGGAAAGCCCTAACTCGGCCTTTCTATCGCAACAAGAAATGCGGCGCAAAAATGCTATGTCATTTTGAAGTGGAAGTATTGAACGGCTCAATTGGTGAATAGTATATGCTAGAGGATGATAAAATGCTGGAACAGAATGCAATGATAAAGAAAATTGTACAATGCGCCCACTGGCATGATTTGCCGGAGAGCGTGAATGAGGCGGTCAGGATTGTCGATGACCCGGCGGATGCGGAAAATGAAAAGCTGGTGGAGATGATAGAGCAAACGCCCGAATTAAAGGAAAGCATCCTAAAATACATGAATTCGCCACGTTTTGCGCTCTCGGGGCGGGTAGAGGACATTAAAAGCGCGGTCGTAAACCTGGGGCACGAGATCATTCGAAATTTTCTGGCGGGTTACATGACTAAGTTTTTACTGGATGGTGGAGAACACGAACGCCCGGCCTTCAGCATCAGGGAATACTGGCACCATACGTTGTCCACCTGCCTCGCGGCGGAGTTGTTGGGAGAGAAAATCGGGTTTGAAAACCGTTTCAGGCTTTTTACATACGGGCTGATCCACGATATCGGCATTGTGGTGGTAGAGGCGTGCTTTCCGCATATGTTGGATGCAATATTTGAAAAAATTGAGGCAGGTGTGCCGATGATGGTAGCGGAGAAAATGGTGCTTGGAGGCGTGACCCACGGCGATATAGGCGCGTGGCTTTGCCAAAAGTGGAACCTGGACGAGACAGGGACAATGATTGTCCATTATCACCATATGCCGATGGTTGCGCCGCAGCAGACAACAGAGATGCTGTTACTGTATCTGGGAAACATCATTGGCACGCGCGTGTATGAAAGCCGGATGAAGGTCAACTTTGGAGACATGGCGGCAGACAATGAGGTGCGGGTGCGGCTGGGACTGACCGAGGAAGATATCATGGAAGTGGATGGTGAAATCGACGGGAAAGTAGAAGAGTTTGAACGGAAATATGTTTTTGTGTAAAAGGCGTCACGCTGATGGGCGGGCAGCATTTCGCAATAAAATTATTTTGCATCCTGCCGGTTTTGTGGCATAATCCCAATATGGATTTGCAGAGCAAAAAATTACAGGGCGTCGTCCCCGCGCTGCTGGACTGGTACGGCGCAAATGCGCGCGACCTGCCGTGGCGGCGTGATGCGGACCCGTACCGTGTATGGGTTTCGGAGATCATGTTGCAGCAGACGCGCGTGGAGGCGGTGACGGGGCACTATGGGCGGTTTTTGGAAGCATTGCCCGACATTGCGGCGCTTGCGGATGTTGCGGACGACCGGTTGCACAAGCTGTGGGAAGGGCTGGGGTATTATTCGCGCGCGCGAAACATGAAAAAAGCGGCCCAAATGATTATGCGCGAATATGGCGGTGTGTTTCCGTCCGCGCACCAGGATATGCTGAAGTTGCCCGGTATCGGAAGGTATACGGCGGGGGCCGTCGCGTCCATTGCGTTTGGGCAGGCGTACCCGGCGGTGGATGGCAACGTGCTGCGGGTGTTGGCCCGTTTTTTGGGGAGTGATGACGACATCGGCCTGCAGCAGACAAAAAGCAATATGGAGGCCATTGTGCAGGGGGCTATGCCCCGCAAACGGGCGGGCGATTTTACACAGGCGATGATGGAGCTGGGTGCTTTGATTTGTGTGCCGGGCGGTGC
>DHOD01000111.1:23773-28787 GCA_002407725.1 Christensenella sp. UBA5399
GCATCGAAAAAAAGACTGTGCTGCTTTTGGTTTGTGACGGGAAGCTGGGTTTGGAGAAACGCCCGGAGGCGGGCCTGCTTGCCGGGATGTGGGGGCTGCCGATGCTGGATGGATGGAAGGGCGCCGCCGATGTTGAAACATTTGTCCGGGAAAATGGATATACGGTTTTGGATATAGGAAAAACGGATGCTGCAAAGCATATATTTACGCATATCGAATGGAATATGCATGGGTACGCGGTAGAGGTAGAAGGCAAGGGCGTATTTTCGTGGGCGTCCCCTTCCCGGCTGAAATCACAGTATGCGGTGCCGTCCGCGTTTCGCGCTTTTATGAAAGAATACCTGGATAAGCTGAAGCAATAGCATCGCCCGGATGGGCGAGGTGATTATAGCAATTTGTCAAAAGGCTGGCAACAAACTTTTGGTATAAATTGTATATGCAAGCGGTTTTTCACACGCCGGAGCAACCGATATGAAGTTAAACCGCTGTAAGTATAATTTTAACGACAAAGATCGATCTTTCATGTATAATCATTGTATCATTTCATAATTGCACGCCAAAGTTGTATTGATATTGGGGTGGGAGGTTCGACAATGCAGGTTACCATGAAAAATGTAGCGGACAAGGCGGGCGTATCGCTGGCTACGGTTTCGCGCGTGTTCAGCGGCAACGGGTATGTCAATGCCGAAACGGCAAAACTGATCAAGGACATTGCAAAGGAACTGGGTTTTTCGCCCCGGAAATATACGCATAAGGTTTCACCGTCATACAGCACGGGGAACATCGGCGTTATGCTGACCCAGATCGACAACCCGTTTTATGCGGAGGCGGTCATGGGCGTCAATGAAATTGCGCATGAGCACGACCTGATCGTCACCATTTATGACACGGAAGAAAACACGAACCTGGAGATTGTGGCGCTTAACAAGCTGAAGGACCAGCTTGACGGGCTGATCATCATTCCCACATCCGAGACGACGGAATACAATTCCCAGTTTATCATGGATTTGAACTCAAAGCACATGCCCATTGTACTGATGGACAGGGAAGTGAAGGACGTGTATATGGACGGCGCATTTGTGGAAAGCTTCTCGGGGATGTACGGTGCAGTGCAGGTGTTGATTGACAACGGGCACAGGGACATTGCGATCATCACAGGGCCGACAACGACAAGGCCGGGGTTGGACCGGTTTAACGGCTATGTGGAGGCGCTCAGGAACAACCAGATCCCCCGGCAGGAAGAATATATATTGTATGGTGATTTTCGTGAGGGGAGCGGATACAACCTCACAAAAAAGCTGCTGGAGACAAGGCGGAAGATTACGGCGCTTGTATCTTGCAACATGATGATGAGTATGGGATGCCTCCGGGCATTTGAGGAAACGGGAACAAAGGTGCCGGATGATATCGCGTTCATATCCTTCGACGACCTGCCCTATTTCAGCTTTCCGACGTATAATATTTCGGCGGTGCACAACCCTGCACGGCAGCTTGGTATGGAGGCGGCGCGGATATTGATTGGGAAAATGAAAAAGAGCAGAAAGCACAGGAATGTTATGGTGACGCGCACGGTATTGAACACAAAATTGATATTGCGCGGTTCTGAAAAGCTGATCACCCCCTGACATGCAATTGTTTCATGCAACAAAGAAAATTGACGGGCTGCGAAAAAGCGCTCTATATTCGTAAAAATCTCTCGAAAATTGATTTGTTTGAGAAATTATGTGAAAACGACCCCAAAGAAACAATGTGAAAATATTATGAAACATATATTTGTTTCCTGTTGAAGGATGAACGGGCATATGTTTCAATTATGGCAACAAATATTCTACAAAGAAAACGACACTCATAGTAAAAGTAAATAAAGTCAGCGTTCGGACCTTCTGTTTTGTGTTTCTTTTTTTCGCATAGCGAAAAATAAATATAGGTATAACGAGGAGGATAAGATGAAAAAGTATGTGATTTTGGTATTGGTGGCCTGCCTTGCATTTGCATTGGTGGCTTGCTCTACCCCTGCGGCGGAAACCGCCACGGAAGCCCCGGCAGCCGAGGCGCCTGCGGCTGCAGAAGAGCCCGCGGCAGCGACGGAAGCCCCCGCGGCAGCGACGGAAGCCCCCGCGGCAGCGGCGGAAGAACCGGCGGCGGATGATGGAGGCGAAGTGGTGGCGGCAGGCGATTATAAAATTGCCGTTGTGCCCAAGGATTCCTCTAACGCGTGGTTTGTCAGGATGGACGAGGGCGTAAAGCGGTTTGCCGAGGATACAGGTATCAACGCATTCCAAAAGGGCCCGAGCGAAATTGACGCCGCCATGCAGGTACAGGTGATTCAGGACCTGATTGCGCAGGGGATCGACGCGCTTTGTGTGGTGCCGATCGACCCGGCTGCTGTCGAGCCTGTGCTGGAGGAGGCAATGAGCAAAGGGATCACGGTCATCTGCCATGAGGGTTCGTCGGTAGAAAACTGTGACTGGGATATTGAAGCGTTTGACAACGCGGCATATGGCGCGTTTATTATGGACAACCTTGCCGCGGCGATGGGCGAGGAAGGCATATACACCACAATGGTGGCGCACGTAACCAACGCGTCGCAAAACGAGTGGGCGGACGGCGGCGTCGCGCAGCAGGAGACGGCGTATCCCGATATGACGCTGCTGGAGAGCGACCCGCGCGTGGAATCGGAAAGTAACGCGGAAAAAGCGTATGAGAAAGCAAAGGAATTGTTTAAGCTGTATCCCGACCTGAAGGGGATCATGGGAACATCATCCAAAGACGCACCCGGAACGGCCCGCGCAATCGAGGAGCTGGGGCTGAAGGGCAAAGTGTTTACGGCCGGTACGGGAATGCCCAACGAGAGCAGGCAGTTTATCAAGAGCGGCACGCTGGCGTCGGCCTGCCTGTGGGATCCTGCCGATGCAGGTTACGCAATGTGCGCGCTGTCTGTAAAAGTGCTTGACGGCGAGGACATTGGAAATGGTACAGACCTTGGCGTGGAAGGGTATACCGACCTTGAAATCTGGGGAGAAAAAGAAAACGTCCTGCTTGGATCGGGCTGGATTGTGCTGACACCGGAAAATATCGATGATTACGATTTCTAAACTGGCCAGGTAGTTTCTGAACGTTTAACGCCGACACGGCCTGCGCAAAAAGCAATGCGCAGGCCGTAGCGGCGAAAAATGAACAAAGGGGGCGCTGCATTTGGACGACTGCATATTGGAACTGAAAAACATTAAGAAGAGCTTTGGCGGCGTTAAGGCGCTGAAGGGCGTGAGCCTGGAACTGCGGAAGGGCGAAATACATTGCCTTGCCGGCGAAAACGGATGTGGGAAATCCACACTGATCAAGGTTGCGTCCGGGGTTTATACACCGGATGAGGGCGAGATCTGTATTAACGGGAAAAAACACGAGAAAGTCACGCCGCACCAGGCGATTGCGGAAGGTATACAGGTGATATACCAGGATTTTGCGATATTCCCCAATTTGACGGTGATGGAGAACCTGGCGCTGACCACCGAGCTGGCGGGTAACAAAAAAATTGCCAGTAAAAAATGGTTCAAACAAATTGCACTGGAGTCAATACAGGAAATTGGATTTGATATTGATTTGAACGAGTTGGTGGAAAACCTGAGCGTGGCGGATAAGCAGCTCATTGCTATTTCAAGGGCGTTTTACCACAACGCCAAGTTGATCATCATGGACGAGCCGACCACCGCCCTGACGGACAAAGAAGTAAAATCGCTGTTTCGTGTAATCAAAAACCTGCAAAGCCAGGGGATGTCGATCCTGTTTGTGTCGCACAAGCTGGATGAGGTGTTTGAGATATCCGAGCGGTATACGATATTGCGCAACGGTGAAAACGTCTCGACCGGCGATGTCAAAACGCTGGACGAGAAGCAGTTTTCCTTCTATATGACCGGGCGCGAATTTGCAAACATCGAGCGCGCGCCGGAGCCCGATAAAAATGAAGTTGTCATGGAAGTGCAAAACCTGACGCTTGCCAATGGATATAAAGACATTTCCTTTCAATTGTATAAAGGGGAGATATTGGGGATGACGGGGCTGCTGGGATCGGGCCGGACAGAACTGATGGAGTCCATTTTTGGATACCGCCGTGCGGATTCGGGGAAGATCATCATCGACGGCACACCCGTTGAAATAAAATCGGTCAACGACGCGATGGACCATGGGATTGGCTATGTGCCGGAAGACCGGTTGATCGAAGGGCTTTTTCTGGATCAATCAATTGAAGAAAATATTTCTGTTGCCAAATGGGACAACCTGACCAATCGCTTTATGCTGGACAAAAAAGCAATGGGGGAACTTGCACAGGGCGGCGTCGACCAGTTTCATATCGTGACGGATGATGTCAAAAAAACGGTGCAGAAACTGTCGGGCGGCAACCAGCAAAAGGTGGTGCTTGCCAGATGGCTGGCGCGGGATTTAAAGGTGTTGATTTTAAACGGGCCTACGGTCGGCGTGGATATTGGGGCAAAATATGACATCCATGGAATCATCCGCGCGCTTGCCAAAAAAGGAATGGCGGTGATCGTGATTTCCGACGACCTGCCGGAGATACTGGAAAACTGCAACAGGGTGCTGATCATGAACGCCGGTATGATAAAAGGCGAACTGGTCCCGTCCGAGACCGACCAGACGGAACTTACGTCGCTGATTATGGGAGGGTAGCGCAATGCAATTGAAAAAATTGACACATCGCACAGAGTTTTACATCTTTTTGGCAATCGTTGTATTTGCGATTATGGTGCAGGCCCGAAGCGGACAGTTTTTCACCAATAACAACATTGTGGATATTATACGGTCGCTCATTGTGCCGGCAATGTTCTGCATTGGTGAGATGGTGATTATACTGTCGGGTGGAATCGACGTATCCTTTCCCGTCATTGCGTCGCTCAGCATGTATCTGGTATGTACGCGGATGATAGACAGCGCCACCGGCGTGTGGGCAATGCTGCTGGTCGGCCTGCTCATTGGGCTTGTGGCGTGCCCCCCAATCCTT
>DHOD01000094.1:0-7126 GCA_002407725.1 Christensenella sp. UBA5399
ATTGTATTTCAGTGGGGCCTAAGTGAAAAATCATTTTTAATCCATGACATATCTTAGGGGTAGGATAATTTGAAACTTAAGAAAACATTACTGACTTTTATCATTGCGTTTGTATGCCTGGTTTGCGTGCCAACAGTAGTATCGGCTGATGTGGGTGACACCAATGGTTATGGAGGCGGGAGTAGTGGCGATGCTGGTTCTGCTGGGGGATATTCAGGTGGCTATGCAGGTGGTATATATGATGGAGGAGATGCTGGCGATGGTTATCAGGGACGCTATTCTGGCCGCTCGGGGAATTCTCTTACAAGAAACGAATGGACAATTAGCCTGGTTTCTTTAACCATTTTCATTGGATTAATTATTACTATCAATAAGCGCAATTCGTTACCAAAACAGGGTGACCATACAGAGATGATCTTACCTGCCATTACTGCCGATGACCCGTTATTCAATGAAGCGCAATTTGTTGCATATGCTAAAGAGGTATTTGTTCTTCTGCAGCAGGCGTGGATGGATCGTGATTGGGAACGAGTGCGCATTTTGGAAAGAGAGGGATTGTTTAGCAGGCACGATGCGCAAGTAAGACGATATATCAATCAAGAAGAAATTAATGTCATTGACTGCATAAATATTCGTAAAGTTTTTCTGCATAAATATGAACGGGATGAACAGTATGAACGACTTGCGGTGTACATGGATGTCCGTATGATTGATTATATTAAACACGAGAAGACGGATGTGGTGATCAAAGGAAATCCGCATGTAAGTTGTCATCTGAAATATTTGTTGACATTCAGGCGTGAGAGAGGTCTTAAGACAGCAAGAAAGGGTGATTTTAAAAAAGCCGGACCCGACTGGGTGTTATCCGATCTGGTAGGTATTAACGCATCAACACGCGTGGATAACCGCGGGGTGATTATCAGGGACGGGGAAGCGCAGGATCATACCGGCAGCGAAGAAGGCCGGCCGGAATAAGCGGGTGGAAACATGCGGGATGAATGGCATCCGCTGTGGAACAAGTGTTGAAAAACCCTTTTAATAGTGCTAATATAAATAAATGTGCCGGGCGCACATTTATTTATTCTGTGTAAAAAACCGGAGAACGGGGTAACGATATGGCAAAACAAAAAGACGGATTTGTAGAACGGATCACACCGCAGAGCGAGGACTTTTCGCGCTGGTACACCGATGTGATCAAAATGGCGGACATGGTGGACTATTCCGACGTAAAGGGCGCAATGGTCATCAAGTATTACGGGTACGGCATCTGGGAACTGATGCAGCGCGAGATGGACGACCGCTTTAAGGCGACGGGGCACAAGAACGCG
This sequence comes from Christensenella sp. UBA5399, assembly GCA_002407725.1. GTDB lineage: Bacteria > Bacillota > Clostridia > Christensenellales > Christensenellaceae > UBA5399. Next base: position 1,329 of record DHOD01000094.1, read on the forward strand.
TATTTCCCGTTGCTGATTCCCAAAAGCCTGCTGGAGAAGGAAGCGGAACACGTCGAGGGGTTTGCGCCCGAGGTGGCATGGGTGACAAAGGGCGGCGGCGAGGAGCTTGCCGAACCGCTGGCGATCCGTCCTACATCCGAGACGATATTTTGCTCGATGTATTCCAAGTGGATACAGAGCCACCGTGACCTGCCGGTGCTGCTGAACCAATGGTGCAACGTGCTGCGGTGGGAGAAGAGCACGCGGCCGTTTTTGCGTACATCCGAATTTTTGTGGCAGGAAGGGCACACCGTGCACGCGACGGAGCAGGAAGCGGAAGAAGAGACAAAGCGCATGTTGGGCGTGTATGTTGATTTTGCGGAAAACGTACTTGCGATCCCCGTGATATCGGGCCGCAAGAGCGAAAAGGAGAAATTTGCGGGGGCGATGCACACCTATACGATGGAAGCGCTGATGCTGGACGGCAAGGCGCTGCAAATGGGTACGTCGCATAACCTTGGCCAGAACTTTTCCAAGGGGTTCGATATCCAGTTTTTGGATAAAGACGACCAACTGAAGTATGCGTGGCAGACGTCGTGGGGGACATCCACGCGCATGATCGGCGGCATCATTATGGTGCACGGCGACGAGCGCGGGCTGCGGCTGCCGCCCAAGGTTGCGCCGGTGCAGTGCATAGTGGTGCCGGTTGCGCAGCACAAGGAAGGCGTGCTGGATGCGGCGGATAAGCTATGCGGCGAGCTGAAGGCTGCGGGGATCAGGGCGGAGGTGGACAGCCGCGACCAGAGCCCCGGCTGGAAGTTTAACGAATGGGAACTGAAGGGTGTGCCGGTGCGCATCGAGATTGGGCCGCGCGATATTGAGAATGGCGAATGTGTGGTGTTCCGCAGGGATATTTGCGAAAAGCAGAGCGAGCCGCTGGCGGGGATCACCGAAAAAATCAATGGGCTGCTGGCCGATATTCAGGCGGGTATGCTGCAAAGGGCGCGGGATTTCCGCGAGGCGCATACGTTTGAGGCGACCGATTGGAACGGCTTTATGGAGGGCATTGAGCAGGGGCACGGGTTTGTGCGCGCCATGTGGTGCGGCGATGCGCAGTGCGAGGCGGACATCAAGGAAAAGACGGGCGTGACGACGCGCTGCATGCCGTTTGAGCAAAAGCAGCTTTCGGATGTGTGCGTGCATTGCGGCAAGCCTGCCAAAACCATGATGTATTTTGCGAAGAGTTATTGATAGACAGGGTGAAATCAGCGGCGAAAAATCTATTGTACAGTGGAAGCCGGAGAGGGTAGGATATGATAACATTTGCGCATGTGAATTTTAATGTGGTCGATATGGAGCGGTCGATTGCGTTCTATAAAGAAGCGCTGGGGCTCGGCGAGGTGCGGCGCAGGGCGGCGGATGACGGCAGCTACCTGATTGTGTTTCTGGGTGACGGGCAGACGGGCTTCCGACTGGAGCTCACATGGCTGCGGGACTGGGGAAAAGACCGGTACGATTTGGGCGATGAGGAATTTCACCTTGCGTTTGGCGTCGACGATTTTGCCGCAGTCAAGGAAAAACATGCCGCGATGCACTGCATCTGTTATGAGAACAATGAACGGGGCGTCTATTTTATAAACGACCCAGATGGATATTGGATAGAAATTGTGCCGCGGTAAAAGGTTTTATTATAGTCAATCAACTTTGAAAACGATCCGTCGTTTTCAAAAAGCGGGTAATGCCCGCTTTTGCGCCAAAGGTGCGAAGATTGACTATCCACGGTAAACCTGCCGTCTATCGGACGGCAGTTCGCGGCAGTTGCCGCGTCTTTAAAAACAGTCGTCCAGACTTGTTTTTAAAGTTATTTAAGTATAAACGCGGAATCCAGGCTGGGAAAAAACCCAGCCTGCTAAAAACATTTCATCGTATAATTTTTATGCGAAATTTCATCAGAACCGGTTGACAAATTTGTATAGGTAAACTATAATTCAGGCAATGTGTGTTCGAGCACATAAATTTTACAGAGTAAATGATTCACAAGTCTATAATTAAATAAAGAGATCAAAATTGTTGGAAACATCGCAAATAAAGCGTTTTTTATGTGTGGTGAGAGTTGTTTGGGGTAGTAAAGTATGCGTTGTGTGCTCGAGCACAGAATGTGGGATAAACAGAGAAGAAATACTAGAACATAAGGGGAAGCGAAATGCCTAACGAAAACTACTTTATGGGGCTTGACTACGGCACGCAGGGGGTACGCTGTGGTATTGTCGACATAGGGGGCAATATACTGGCGATCAGCGAGGAGAAGTATGAAACAACGCATCCGCAGCCGGGGTGGGCGGAGCAGCACCCCGCCGATTGGATATCCAGTACGGAAACAGTGATCAATACCTGCCTTGCCGAAGTAGGCAAAGAGGTTTTTGCAAATATCCAGGGTGTATCCATATGCGCCACATCCTCTACGGTCATTGCAATGGATGCCGCCGACAGGCCGCTCAGGGATGCCATACTTTGGATGGACGTGCGCGCGGTTGCGCAGGCCAAACGGATCAACGACACAGGCCACAAGGTGCTGCGTTACTGCGGAAACGAGGTTTCTGTAGAGTGGATCGTGCCCAAAATGATGTGGCTGCGCGATAACGAGCCGGAGATTTTTGAAAAATCGCAACGGATCGTTGAGCAACAGGATTTTATCAACCATTACCTGACGGGCCAGTGGTGCGCGTCGATCAGCCAGGCCACCTGCAAATCCAATTATGTGGAAGAGCTGGGCGGATTCAACGAGGATTATTTCCACGAAATCGGCTTTCCGGAGTTTTTTGACAAGGCGGAACTGGACATCAAGCGGCAGGGCGAGGCGATTGGGCACATCCGGCCGGAACTGGCAGAGCGGTTTGGATTGAGTGCCGGCGTCAATGTATACCAGGGGTGCCTGGACGCGTATGTCAACATGATCGGGCTGGGCGTGTGCCGCCCGGGTGGCACGGGGATTGTGATGGGCAGCAGCTTTGTGCACTTGGCCATTGTAGATACGCCGGTGTTTGAGGACGGCATATGGGGCCCGTACAAGGATGCGCTTACGCCCGGCACCTATTGCCTGGAAGGCGGGCAGATTTCCGCCGGATCGATCACAAAATGGTTTTTGAAGGAATTTTCCGTACAAGGGGAGAACCCGTACGATGTGATGGCGGAGGAGGCTTCGCGCATACCGATCGGCAGCGACGGAGTAATCACGCTGGACTTTTTTCAGGGGAACCGTACGCCGTATAAGGACCCGATGGCAAAGGGCGTGTTCTACGGCCTGACGCTGAGCCACACGCGTGCGCACATGTACAGGTCGATACTGGAAGGCATTGCCTTTGGTACCAGGAATGTGCTGGATACGATAGAAAACGGGATATCCTGCATTACGGAAATCAGGGGCTGCGGCGGCGTTATCCGCAACGGAACCTGGTTGAAGATTATTGCGGATGTAACAGGCAAGCCGATTGTGCTGACAAAGCACTCGGACAGCGCGGGCGCGCTGGGGTGCGCCATCGTGGCGGCTGTGGGCTATGGGGCGTATGGCAGCTTCGAGGACGCCTGCGACGGCATGGTGCAGGTCACACAAGTTGTGGAACCATCGGCGGACGCGACCAGGCAATACACAAAATCATATCAAAAATATCTGGCAATTTACGAATACCTCAAGCTGATGATGAGGGAATAGTTTTTTTCGATTGTTGAAAAAACTGCGGAAGCGATTATACCATTTCAAATAATAACCAGTATCAAGGAGGCAAGTTATGCTGCTAAAGGACAAGGTCATCGTGGTGACCGGATCGACAAAAGGAATAGGAAAAGGCATTGCTACCAAAATTGCGGAAGAAGGCGGGACGCCTGTCATCTGCGGATTTGAGAAGGACCTCGTGCATGATGTGCTGCCCAACGAATTTGCGGAAAAGGGCTTTGAAGACCTGCTGATCATGGAATGCGACGTGCGCAAGGAAGAGGACGTAAAAGCGGTGATGGAAGCCACCGCGAAGAAGTACGGCAGGATTGACGGGGTTTCCGCCAATGCGGGCATCACGGATATGTGCCCGTTTGAGGAGATGACGCCCGACCGTTTTGACAGGATGATCAGCATCAACCTGCGGGGCGTTTACATGGCGGATTGGTGTGCGTTGCCCTACCTGAAGAAATCACAGGGCAAAATTGTCAACACAGGGTCCGATTGCGCGCTTGAGGGATGGGAATACCTGACGTCCTATTCGGCGGCGAAATTCGGCGTGCGCGGCCTGACACAGGCGTTGGCAAAGGAGCTGGGAAAATACAATATCAATGTAAACTGCGTGTGCCCCGGCATCATCGATACGGATATGTGGATCAAGACGGATGAAATGTTGGGCGAGATCAACCACAAAGAAAAGGGCGAATCGTGGAACGAAAAGATTCAGGCGATCCCGCTGGGGCGCGGCGGCCTGCCGTCCGATCTGGGCAATGGGGTAGTGTTCCTGTTCTCGCAGTATGCTGATTACATCACGGGCTGCTCGCTGCCTGTCGGTGGAGGAAGCGCAGTCAACTAATATTGTCCATAAATGCCGGAAGAGCGTGTAGGGTAGGCTTGGCAAGGCATAAACGGAATAAATCAAAGTTATAAGGAGAGAATGTAATGAAGAAAAGAATGGCAACTCTTATTGTGATCGTTCTGGTCACAGCGCTGGTGTTGGCAGCCTGCTCAGGCGGCGGAACACCTGCAGACACTACAACAGATGCGGCTGCGACAAACGATGCGGCTACTGACGAAGCGGCTATGGATGACATCGTAGCAGTGGAAGAATCGGGCGAAGGCGCGCCTGCGGCTGATTCCGGCGATGGATTCGAGATCGTACTGGTCGCGAAGACAGAGGGTATTGCATGGTTTGACGACATGCGTATCGGCGTAAACGAGTTTGGCGAAGACCATCCTGACGTAACTGTATCGCAGATCGCGCCCGAGGGCGGCGACCCGGCGAAGCAGGCGCAGATGCTGGAAGACTGCATTGCGCGCGGCGTTGATGCAATCTGCGTTGTGCCCAACGACCCGGAAGCGTTGATCCCCGCGATCGAAAAAGCGCGCGAGAATGGCATCATCGTTGTTTCGCACGAGGCTATGGCGCTTGAAGGCACAGTTGACTGGAACATGGAAGCGTTTAACAACGACGATTTCGGCGCTCTTTATGGCGAGAACCTTGCGCAGGCAATGGGCGGCAAAGGCAAATACATCGGTACGGTTGGCGCGCTGACAATGCAGACGCACAACCAGTGGTATAATGCTGCGGTTAAGCATATCACAGAGAACTATCCCGACATGGAGCTGGTGGAAGAACAGCCGCGCGAAGACCAGATTGACGCGACAGTTGCATACAACCTTGCGCAGGAACTGCTGAAAGCATACCCCGACCTGGGCGGCTACCTCGGCATGACGGTGGAGGCAGGCATCTCGATGGCGAAACTGCTGGAGGAGACCAACAACACAAACGTAAGCGTATCTTGCCTGGCAATGCCCTCGGCAAGCGGCGAATACATTGCTGACGGTTGGATCAGCTCCGGCCAGTGCTGGAGGCCCGCGGATGCAGGTTATGTAACATGCAACATCGCTTACAAGCTGCTCAAAGGCGAAGAGATGACGGAAGGCATAGACCTTGGGAAAACAGGCTATGAAAGCTGCACGCCCGTAGGCGGCACAATTTATGGAAATGCGCCGCTGATATTCACAGCGGATAACATCGCGGACTACAACTTCTAATCAGACAGGCACAACCGCGGCGGGGAGAATCCCCCGCCGCTTGGGTTTGCCG
>DHOD01000094.1:7243-7522 GCA_002407725.1 Christensenella sp. UBA5399
CCCGCGGCGGGGAGAATACCCCGCCGCTTGGGTTTGCCGTTTGGGGATTTGGGAGCAGTGGAGGGCGGCATCTGGCAAGCAGAAAGCACGCCCCGTGCATAAGTGAACAGGGATGCGCAAACATGATTGAGGTGGTAACATGAGTCAGACAATATTGTCCGCAAACAACATATACAAATCGTTTGGCGGCGTGCACGCGTTGCGTGACGTGAGTTTTTCAGTATCGCCTGCAGAGATACACTGCCTGGTGGGGGAGAACGGATCGGGTAAATCCACGCT
>DHOD01000094.1:7678-9646 GCA_002407725.1 Christensenella sp. UBA5399
GAACGGATCGGGTAAATCCACGCTGGTGAAGGTGATATCGGGCGTGCATGAACCGGACAGCGGCGAAATCATACTGAATGGAAATAAATATTCGAAAATGACGGTAATCAACTCTATCCATGAAGGGGTGCAGGTCATCTACCAGGACCTGTCTCTTTTTCCGCATATGAGCGTTGCCGAAAATATAGCGACAAATAAATTGATCGGCGAAAACAAGAAAATTGTAAACTGGAAGCAAATCAACCGCATTGCGGAAGAACAGCTTGCCAAAATCAACATATCGCTGGACCTGAAATCGCCTGTGGAGAAGCTGTCCATTGCCAATATGCAGATTGTGGCCATTTGCAGGGCGCTCAGTCTGGACGCGAAAATACTATTTATGGATGAGCCGACGACGGCCCTGACCAAAAAAGAAGTGGATAAGCTGCTTTCCATTGTAAACGACCTGAAAAAAGGCGGAATGTCCGTGGTGTTCATCAGCCACAAGCTGGATGAGGTCATGGAAGTGGCCGACAACGTCACGATATTCCGTGACGGCGCGAAGGTGGGCGATTTCAATGTGTCGGAGCTGGATGAAAGCAAACTGGTCTATTACATGACGGGTAAAAATATTGAATACAAGCGGTATAAGCGGCAAAATCATGATGAGCAGGACGTTTTGACAATCAAAAACCTGACACGGGAGCCCAATTATCGTAATGTCAACCTGTCGGTGCGAAAAGGCGACATCATTGGCCTGACCGGGCTGCTGGGATCGGGGAGGACGGAGCTTGCGCTTACGCTCTTTGGGCTGAACCCGCAGGATTCCGGAACGGTGGAATTGAACGGCAAAGCGTACAAACCCAAGACCCCGACAAAAGCGGTCAATGCAGGCGTATCCATGCTGCCGGAGAACAGGCAGACACAGGGCGCCTACCTGGGGCGGAGCGTCAGCGACAACATCAGCGCGTCGGTGCTTGGAAGGATTTCGGGCAAGACGGGCATTATTGACCGTGGCAAGGAGCGCAGTATGGCGGAAGACGCGGTCAAAAAGCTGAATATCAAAACGTCCGGCATTGCGGCAAAAGTCGAGGAACTGTCGGGTGGCAACCAGCAAAAGGTTGTGCTGGGCAAGTGGACGGAAACAGAGCCCGCGATCTTTATACTGGATTCGCCGACCGTAGGCGTGGATATCGGCTCCAAGTCGGAGATATACGAATACATCCAGCAGCTCGCGCACAACGGCGTGGGCGTGGTGCTGATATCGGACGAGATACCGGAGCTGGTGGCCAACTGTAACAGGCTGTACGTCATGCGCGACGGCGACATGGTGGGCGAACTGGCCGAAGAAGACTTGGACGAAGCCGCTGTGGATGAAAAAATAAGGATGCTGATGATGGATGATTCCACGCCGGCAGGAGGGGAGGTAGCACAATGAGCGTAGTAAAATCATGGTTTTCCAAGACGCAGTTTTATATCCTCCTGATATTGATCGGCTATTGCATATTTGTGGGGGTGACAAACCCGGCGTTTGCAACACAGCAAAACCTTTTCGACATTATACGTTCGTCGTCGGTCATGATGATCATGGCGATGGGCGTGCTGATCGTGCTGATATCGGGCGGGATCGACGTGTCGTTTGCCATTGTGGGGATGTTCTCGGCGTATGCCGCCATCATGTTTATGCGGAGCACCGGGATAGACAACCTGCCGGTGGCGTTTATCATAGCGATCGGGACAGGCGCGCTGCTGGGACTGTTTAATGCGTGCATCATACACTTCTTCAAGCTGCCCACGTTTATAGCGACACTGGGTACGCAGAGCATGTACATTGGCCTGATGGCGCTGCTGCTTGGCACAGAGGTGATCAACACCCCGCAGATGCCTTCCAGCCTTGTGGCGTTTGGAAAGGCGCAGCTTTACACGGTGCACCTGGAGAACGGCCAGCAATACGGGTTTTCGGTATTCATCATACCGGTGGTGCTGCTG
>DHOD01000094.1:9837-11481 GCA_002407725.1 Christensenella sp. UBA5399
TTCGGTGGTGCTGCTGGGGGTCCTCTGTTGGTTCATACTGTACAAAACATCGATGGGCAGAGGCATTGTGGCGGTCGGCAACTCGGAAGAAGCCGCGAAAAGGGCCGGGTACAGCCTGCTGAAAATCCATCTGTTCACTTATATTATGGTGGGCATCTATGCCGCGGTTGCGGGCATTATCTATGTTTCGGAGGTTGCCTGGGCGTCGCCGCTCACCAACAACCTGGTTGGCGGCACAGAGCTGCTGACCATTGCGGCGGTGGTTATCGGCGGGACGAAATTTACCGGCGGGGAAGGGTCGATATTTGGAATGATACTGGGTGTGTTCCTGATCCGGCTGTTTGAATCGACCCTGGTGTTCCTGGGGCTTGCAAGCTCGCTCAACCAGCTTTTTATTGGAATTGTGCTGCTGGGGTGCGTGGTTGTCATGTCGGTGAACAACCAGAGGATGCGCAAAAAGCTGTTGCTTTTTGGCGACAAGTGAGGGGGTGCATAGTATGAATACAAAAACAAAAGCACGTAACAAAGATATGAACCTCGTCATATTGGTGGTGGCGGCAGCCGGCATTGTGATCATATTGTCGGCTATATTGGGCAACAAGTTTATGTCGGTGCTCAACTTCCAGCAGATGGGGTTCCAGATTCCTGAATTTGGCTTCCTGGCGTTGGCGATGATGCTTTGTATGCTGACGGGGGGCATAGACCTTTCCGTTGTATCCATTGCGACGCTCTCCAGCGTATCGGGTGCAATGGCGATGAAAAGCCTGCTGGAAAGCGGTGCGCCGGAAGGGCAGGCTATACTGGCCGCGGTGTGCGTGGCGATGATCATGTCGTTTGCATGCGGATTCTTGAACGGCATTTTGATATCGAAGCTGTCTATTTTGCCCATATTGACGACGCTCTCCACCATGATACTCTTTACGGGGATTGCGATGGCAATGACGGGGGGGGCGGGCATCACGGGATTCCCCAAGGTGTTTGTGCAGTTTGCCAACGCCAAGGCGCTGGAGATCCCGGTCGTGTTCATTATGTTCCTTGTGGCCGCGATACTCATTTCGCTGATGCTGACAAGGACGGCGTTTGGGCGCAGCCTGTACCTGTACGGCGAAAATTCAACCGTTTCGCTCTTCTCCGGTATTAAAAACGATAAAATCATCATTACCACATATACGATGTCCGGGCTGCTGTGCGGCATTGCGTCCATCATTATGATGGCGCGCGTCAATTCGGCCAGGGTGGGCTACGGCGACACATACCAGCTGCAGGCGATACTTGTTTGCGCGCTGGGCGGCGTAAGCCCCAGTGGCGGCAAAGGCAAGGTGATTGGCGTTGTGATCGCGATCGTTGTGCTGCAGATGCTGCAGATCGGTTTTACGCTGCTCGATTTTGCGCCGTACGTCAAGAGCTTTATCTGGGGTGCGGTGCTGATTGCCGTTATGGTGATCAACTATCTGATTGATCATAGGGGTGTAAAAGCCCATGCCTAAAGATTGTTTTCTCCTACAGCAATAATACTAAACACTGGTAGAAAAGCCTTAAATCGGATTTTCTACTACCGCATGAAATGCGGAGCAAAAATGCAAGCATTTTTGCAGTGTTTGTATTGAACGACTTAACCGTGCATAACGCCCAAAAGCGTTATGC
>DHOD01000094.1:11620-15859 GCA_002407725.1 Christensenella sp. UBA5399
ACCCGCGTTAACACGCGGAATTAAAACATTGGGATGTTTTAATTTGTGAATAATATAAGAAGCAAGGGTGCCTGAAAGGTATACTTTCAAGCATTTTTGTTTTTAAAAGCACCTGCTGGAATGTTGGACAAAAACTCTTTTGACTAACGGAAGCTTTGGATTTATGATGGTAACATAAAGAAAAATGGTTTGCGGGGAATAGAAAATGGCCAAAGCGACAATTAAAATGATTGCGGAGATTGCGGGCGTATCGCGCGGCACGGTGGACAGGGTGCTGAACGACCGGCCCTATGTCAAAAAAGACATAGCAGACAGGGTGCGGCAGGTTGCGGAAGAGCTGAACTATACGCCGAACGCCGTTGCCAAGGCGCTGAAAACGCAAAAAAAAGCGGTCATTGCGGTCATTGTGCCGCCCAGGGATAACGAGCTGTTTCGCGAGGTGCGGCGCGGGGTGCGCCGGGCGCAAAAGGAATATGAGGAGTACGGGATATCGCTGGAATTGCTCACAATGAAGAAATATACCATAGAAGAACAGGAGCGGTTGCTGCACGAAGTGGAGAAGAAGGAATACCACGGGGTTGCGATCGCGCCGTTTGACGCGCTTGCCGTCAAACGTGCAATCAAGCGGATTTTGGCTGCGGGAACGCCGGTTGTGATATTCAATACAAAGGTCAGCGGCCTGGATACAATGAGCTTTGTGGGGCAGGATACAGATGCCTGTGGGCGCGTCGCGGCGCAGCTGATGGGTATGAAGCTGGGCGGCAAGGGCGCAGTGGCTATTTCGATAGGCAAACGGAATATTTCGGCGCATATCAGCAGGGCGGCAGGGTTGGAGGAATATATTGAGCAGAACTTCCCGCGTATGGCTGTGGTGGATGATTTCGAGAATTTTGAAAATGACGACGTTGCATACAGGCTTTGCTGGGGCACGTTCAGGAAAAACGAGAATATTGACGGCATGTTTGTGACGGGCGCGGGGCTGGAGGGCATCGGCAGGTTTTTGAAGGAGACAGGCAGGGCGGGTAAAGTGAAGGTGGTATGCACGGATTTTGGCCGCGATGCGGTGGGGCTGCTCAAGGAAGGCGTGGTGGATTTCGCGATTGGCCAGCAGCCTTTCCAGCAGGGCTACTATCCTGTAAAGATATTGGCGGAAAACATCCTGCGCGGCCTCGAGCCTGCAAAGAAAAACATTTTTACTATGGTGGATATCCGTACAAAGGAGAATATAGATTTTTCGTTTGTGGGGGAGGACGACGTGGCCTACCCGACACGTAAACCGGCCAGGAAGGCGGCGCAAACAGCGGAGGAAGCATGAAGCAGAGCGACTTGTCCCAGGGAGACGTTAATCGTTCCATGGAAAAAATATTGGTAGAAGAATTTCAATTGGAGCCCAGGTATGAGCGCAATATTATTACGCTCATTGACGAGGGCAATACAATCCCTTTCATTGCGCGTTACCGCAAGGAGCTGACGGGATCGTGCGACGAACAGGTGCTCAGGGCGATTTCGGACCGGCTCACCTACCTGCGAAATCTGGATAAGCGCAAGGAAGAGGTGCTGGAGGTCATCAAAGAGCAGGGGAAGCTGGCGGATGCGCTGGAGGAAGCGGTCCGGTCTGCGGCAACGCTTGCCGAGGTGGAGGACCTGTACCGCCCGTACAAACAGAAGAGAAGGACAAGGGCGACGGTCGCGCGGGAGCGCGGGCTTGCGCGGCTGGCGGATATATTGTACGCGCAGGAATTGCGGCAGGGCAGTATGGAGGAGGCCGCGTTGCCCTTTGTCGATGGCGCGAAGGATGTTCCCGATGTGCAGGCGGCACTGGAAGGTGCGATAGACATTGTTGCCGAGGTGCTCTCCGACGATGCGGCGCTGCGCAAACAGCTGCGGCGGTTGATCGACAGGGGCGCGGTGCTGGAATCGAAAGCGGCAAAGGATGAGGATTCCGTTTATGGTACGTACTATGATTTTGCCCAGCCGGTGTCCAAAATACCCCCGCACCGCATACTGGCCATTAACCGTGGAGAGAAAGAAGGATACCTGAAAGCTTCCATTCAGGTAGACGATGCGGCGGCGGTTGCCGTGATGGGCAGGATGGTGCTGAAAGATAACGCGATTACGGCGCCGTATATGCGGGCAGTCATCAAGGATGCCTGGCAAAGGCTGATTGGCCCGTCGCTGGAGCGTGAGGTGCGCGGCAACCTGACCGAGGGCGCAAATGAGCAGGCGATCCGTATGTTTGGGCAAAACCTCAAGCCCGCGTTGATGCAGCCGCCGTTGCACGGCAAAGTTGTGCTGGGGCTGGACCCCGCCTACCGCACCGGCTGCAAGCTGGCGGTCGTGGACGCGACGGGCAAGGCGCTGGATACTGCCGTCATCTACCCTACGCCGCCCAACAATCAGGTGAAAGAAGCAAAAAAGATTGTGAAGGCGCTGATTGCCAAATACCATGTGGAGGTGATTGCCATAGGCAACGGAACCGCATCGAAGGAATCGGAGTTGTTTGTGGTACAGGTGATCGGCGAATTGCAGGAGAAAGTCTCCTATATGATGGTCAACGAGGCGGGCGCATCCGTGTATTCGGCATCCAAGCTGGCCGCCACCGAATTCCCCGATTACGATGTATCACTGCGCAGCGCGGTTTCCATTGCGCGCAGGCTGCAAGACCCCATGGCGGAGCTGGTGAAGATAGACCCTAAAGCGATTGGCGTGGGGCAATACCAGCACGATATGCCCGCCGGACGGCTGGATGAAGCGTTGAAAGGCGTGGTGGAGGACTGCGTGAACAGCGTGGGCGTGGATGTGAACACGGCGTCGCCGTCGTTATTGTCCTACGTTGCGGGGTTGACTGCTTCCACGTCGCAAAACATCTGTGACTACAGGATGGCCAATGGCGCGTTTGCCGGGCGGACACAATTGAAAAAGGTGCGGGGGCTGGGGCCCAAAGCGTATGAACAATGCGCGGGCTTTTTGCGCATCCCCGGTGGAAAGCAGATACTCGACAACACCGCCGTGCATCCGGAATCCTATCCGGCGGCGAAAAAACTGCTCCTGATACTTGGGTTTGCGGAAAAAGACATTGCGGGCGGCGCGCTTTCCGGCATGGATGATAAGATACGGCAATCCGGCGAGGCGCGGGTAGCGGAGCAATGCGGCATTGGCGTTCCGACGTTGCGGGATATTGCGGCGGAATTGCAGAAGCCGGGCCGCGACATCAGAGACAGCCTGCCCAAACCGGTGCTGCGTGAAGATGTGATGGATATTGCAGACCTGAAACCGGGGATGGAGCTCACCGGCACAGTGCGCAACGTCATCGATTTTGGCGCTTTTGTGGATATTGGCGTACACCAGGATGGCCTGGTGCATATATCCAGGATGGCGGACCGGTATATAGGGCATCCTTCAGAGGTGGTCAAGGTGGGCGATATCGTGAAAGTGCACGTGCTTTCCGTAGACGTAGAGAAAAACAGGATTTCGTTTAGTATGGTGGGGGGAGGCTGACGCGGGGAATGATCCCTGCATGTTGATTTCGCGAAAAAATGTTGTATATAAAAACTTGATTAGGCCGTGGTTCTATGATAGAATATCAAAGCGCATGGGGCATTGGCGAAGTTGGTATCGCGCTTGAATGGCATTCACATAAAGGTAATGTTGAACGGGTTTAAGTTTTGTTATGCGATGCCGTACAATCCCTTTCACAGAGCGAGTTTCAGGTACATGATAACATTGAAAGTTAGAAGAATGGCTATCTAACAATTATTGCAAATATCTAACAACCAGAGCAGATTTGTTAGATAAAGTGTTAGATGAAGCCAAGGCACAAATAGCCCATAGATTGATGTATTCAAGGGAATGGAAACATTCCTTTTTTTGTTGCATCTCTATTAATAATATGGCGCTGAATTTTTCCCGTTTAGCCACACAAAATAGCAAAGTGCAAACAAAGGCTATATTATGCGATTGTTTTACTATCGCAAGATTTCTTCGAAAGTGAATAAATTGCTAGAAAACATCAAACTAATGGAGTATTTCTCCATTGAAACGGAAGTATTCCCTATCGTTTTCGCAATGCTTCCACCATAGAATTAATTATAGCGATGTTTTCTTCTGATATGTCGCTTATATCAATAGTCCTTTCTCGTTCAATGCCTAGCAAATAATCAGTTGATACATTAAAAAGCGATGCAAGTTTTATGAGAATTTCAAAAGAAGGTTGCCGGTGGCGTGCCCCCCAATCCTTGA
>DHOD01000092.1 GCA_002407725.1 Christensenella sp. UBA5399
TCAATAGAAATGTCGTTTTTAGACTTTTCTATTTGGGATCTAGTATTATGCTTGCTTGCAAAGGGAAACTGCGAAATGTAAACCAAAATAAAATTTATGGTTTACAAATGGATTTTGTTATGCTATCATCGTTTTTGGTTCATGCTCCAAATTCCCAAAAGCAAGGAGAGCAGAAGTGACGGCAAAATCAACAGGAAAAATGAATGTGCGGAATATGGCATTATGCGCGCTGTTTGCTGCCCTGATAGCGGTGGGCGCGTTTATACGGATCCCGATGGGGGCACTGGCGTTCTCGATGCAGACGATGTTTGTATCGTTGGCGGGCATGCTGCTGGGCAAGCGCTTGAGCGTGGTGGCGGTGGCGGTTTATGTGGCACTGGGGCTGATAGGCCTGCCGATATTCTCCAAGGGATATGGCGGGCCCGGCTATGTGCTGGAGCCGTCGTTTGGTTTTCTGATCGGGTTCTTCCTCTATGCCTGGATGACTGCGTATTTCACGGCGAAAATTGAAAAGCCCAATATGAAAAGTCTGCTACTGGCACAGCTGCCGGGGTTGTTTTTGATGTATGCGGTGGCGTTGCCGTATTTCTACCTGATCTCCAACCTGTATCTGGACAATGGGATGGGGGTGGATGTGCTGATGACGACATGCTTCCTGTGGATGATGCCCGGAGAGGCGGCAAAGTGCCTGCTGGCGGCTTGGCTGGGAAAGCGGCTGGTGCCGCTGTTCAGACGCAAGAAGGTTTTGCCGTCAGCGACCTAGAGCTTATAGTTCTAAGAATGCCCCAAGAATAGGGTGTTCCTATCAACTACTGTGTTTCTATAACGGAACCAATAAGCGTATCCTTACATAAAATATATTCAAAACGTTTATTGGTGCAGCATGCAGCATTCCTTATTGTGCATATGTTAAATCAAAATGCTGTAAAAGATCAAAAAATCTTTTTTCTCAAAGAAATGACCAAACGGGAATTGAAAGGGGCAGAGCCCCTTCGCGGTTTGAAGGAATGCGAAACGACCACTGCCAGTGGCAGGCGTACGGGAGTACAGCGAAGCGCGCCCCGTAGAGGTAATAAGGGCTTGCCCCTTAAGTCGGCGAAGCCGAAACCAATATAATCTGCCGGACGCTGTGAGCATGAGGTGAGCCAACCACGGGCGCAGCGAGCCCACAAGGTGAATCCCACCGGAGGTGGGAGAGAAGGTGCCCTGGGGCATGACGAATGTGTGCAAAGCTGCACATTGACCCAAAAGAAATACCCGTGAGATACAAAGATTTAATCAATAGAACATTATAACTTGAGGATAACGATCCTCCTGCGTTACATAAAAATGCAAAGGGCAGGAAAGCAAATTACTTTCCTGCCCACATTGACAATCACAGGGAGGGGTCGTGCACTTATATTTTTGCCAGCGCCTGTTCCAGGTCGGCAATGATGTCGTCCACGTTCTCGATCCCCACCGAGAGGCGGATCAGGTCGGGCGTGATGCCCGCCTCCAACAGCTGCGAGTCGGTCAACTGGCGGTGTGTCGCGCTTGCGGGGTGCAGCACACAGGTGCGCACCATTGCCACATGCACCACAAGCTGTGCCAGTTTCAGGCTGTCCTGCAGTGTGACCGCGGCCTGCCGCCCGCCCTTGGGGCAGAACGATATCACGCCGCTCGCACCCTTTGGCAGGTATTTTTGCGCGCGCTCATAGTAAAGGTCGCTTTTGAGCCCGGGATAGCTGATGCTTTTGACCTTGCTGTGTTGCTGCAAATATTCCGCAACCTTAAGGGCGTTGTCGCAGTGCCGCTCGATGCGGAGCGCAAGCGTCTCCAGTCCCAGGTTGATCAGGAAGGCGGCTTCTGCCGTGGGGGCCATGCCCATGTCCCTCATTACCTGTACGCGCGCTTTGGTGATGTATGCCGCTTTGCCAAAATCCTTGGTGTACACAACGCCGTGGTACGAATCGTCCGGCTGGGTCAGCCCGGGAAATTTATCACTTGCGGCCCAGTCAAAGTTGCCGGAATCCACAATGACGCCGCCCACCTGCACGGCATGCCCGTCCATATACTTGGTGGTGGAGTGGAGCACGATATCCGCGCCGTATTCGAACGGGCGGCACAGCACTGGTGTTGCAAACGTGTTGTCGATGATAAAAGGCAGCCCGTTTTTGTGTGCGATATTGGCAAACTTCTCAATGTCGAGCACGCTGATTGCCGGGTTGGCGATCGTCTCGCCAAAGATGGCTTTGGTGTTGGGGCGTATCTGCGCCTGGATCTCATCTTCGCCGGCCTCCGGATCGACAAACGTAAACTCGATGCCCAGCTTACGCAGTGAGACATTGAACAGGTTGAACGTTCCGCCGTAAATGGTGGATGTGCTGACCACATGGTCGCCGTTGCCGGCGATATTGACGATGGCGGCCATGGTTGCCGCCTGGCCCGCGGATGTGATCATAGCGCCTACGCCGCCCTCAAGGTCCGCAATCTTCTCCTCCACATAGCCGACCGTCGGGTTGGCAAGGCGGGTGTAGAAGTAGCCGGATTCCTTCAGGTCAAACAGCGCCTGGATGTGCTCTGTCGAATCGTATTTATAAGTTGTCGCCTGGTATATAGGCAGTGCGTCCGGTTGGCCGTTCTGGGCCTGATACCCCGAATGCACGCATTTTGTTTCTATTTTCATTTGTCTCAATCTCCTTATACTATAGTTCCTTCTTCCACAGAATATTTGAGTACCGTATGGTCTGTGGAATTGTGTAGAATATCTACGAGTATCAGTTTACCGTCCTGCACCGATTGCTTTGCCAGTTGGAGTGTCTTTTCCGCTCCGTTGATAATCGTGTCCTTGATCTGTACAAAGCCTTCGCCGGTCAGCGCATCGATATATTGTGCGATTTCATCGTCCGATATCATGCGCGCTTCATACGTCAGATTTTTATAGGGGACTCCGTTCACCGTGCCGGCACGCGTGCCGGTAATTTTCTTTTCACCAATGACAGGGAAAACAGAAACGATGTTATCCTGTCCAACCTCCACGGTAGCGGCGTCCGAAGCCTGACATGCTATGAGAAGCACCAGCGAAATAACCAATGCAAGACATAACATAATCATTTTTCTGTTATACCTGGGTTTTTTCATATATGACCTGCCTTTACCAGTAGAATTTAAAATATTTCTTTGTTTTCTATCTGGTCAAGGCACATTCGCATGAATTCTTCCTGGCTGACAGAGCCGATGTCGCCTTCGCCGCGTTTGCGGATGGAGAAAGTCCCGTCGGCCAATTCTTTTTCGCCCGCAATCAGCATATAGGGGATTCGCTCGTTGCGTGCTTCGCGGATTTTGTAACCGATTTTCTCCTGCCGGTTGTCCACGGTGACGCGGATATTGGCGGCCTTCAGCTTTTGCGCGAAATCATGGCAATATTGCTCGGCCTGGTCGGTGATGTTCATCAGGCGAACCTGTTCGCTCATCATCCAAATCGGCAGCGCGCCGTTGTATTTTTCAATCAGCATGGCAAGCGTTCGCTCGTAACAGCCGATGGACGAGCGGTGGATAATGAGCGGCCGTTTTTTCTGCCCGTCGCTGTCCACATACGTCATGTCAAACCGCTCGGCCAGCGCAAAGTCCACCTGTATGGTAAACAGCGTGTCCTCCTTGCCAAACACGTTCCGAAACTGGATATCCAGCTTGGGGCCGTAAAAGGCCGCTTCGCCGTCCGCCTCCACATAATCGAGGCCTACGTGGTCGAGTATTTTCTTCATGGCGCCCTGAGAGGTTTCCCAGTCTTCCTTGCTGCCGATGTACTTCTCCGTGTCGTTTTCATCCCACTTGGAGAATCGGTAGCTGATGTCGTTCTCAATGCCAAGGCACCGCATCACATACTTGATCAGGTCGATCACGTCTTCAAATTCTTTTGCCAATTGCTGTGGCATACAGATGATATGCCCTTCCGAAAGCGTAAACTGCCGGATGCGGATCAGCCCGTGCATCTCGCCGGACGCCTCGTTGCGGAACAATGTGGATGTCTCGTTGTAACGCACGGGCAGGTCGCGGTACGAATGATGGCTGGCGTTGTATATCTCGTACTGGAACGGGCAGGTCATGGGCCGCAGCGCAATGATCTCCTCATTTTCGATCGGTTCGCCGTCCTTGCCCTCGCCCATGATAAACATGCCGTCATGGTAATGGTCCCAATGGCCGGATACCATAAACAGGTTTTTTTTGGACATGTACGGCGTTTTGGTCAGTTGGTAACCGCGCCGCTCCTCCTCATCCTCGATAAAGCGCTGCAGTACCTGCATGGTTTTTGCGCCTTTGGGCATGATCAGGGGCAGGCCCTGCCCCACAAGGGGGCTGGTGGTGAAGTAGCCAAGCTCGCGCCCCAACTTGTTGTGGTCGCGTTTTTCGGCTTCCGCCAGTTTTTCCAGGTAGTCGTCCAAATCCTTTTGCTGCAAAAATGCCGTACCGTATATGCGCTGCAGCATTTTGTTTTTTTCGTCGCCGCGCCAGTACGCGCCCGCTGTCCTGAGTAGCTTGGGAACCTTGACTTTGCCGGTGGAGGGCACATGGGGCCCCGCGCACAGGTCGGTAAAATCGCCCTGCTTATAGAATGTAAGTTCCTGCTCCTCGGGGATATCGCCAATAAGCTCCAGCTTGTACGTCTCGCCCGCGGCCTCCATCCGGTCAAGCGCGTCATCCAAATTGATGACGCTGCGTTCAACAGGGATGTTCTCCGCGATAATCTTCTTCATTTCTTTTTCTATTTTCGCGAGGTCTTCGTTGGTGAAGGGTACCTCGGTGTCAAAGTCATAATAAAACCCGTTGTCGGTTGCGGGCCCAATGGCAAGCTTGGCGTCTGGGAAAAGCCGCTTGACGGCCTGCGCCAGCACATGGGAACCTGTATGCCAGAGTGCTTTTTTGCCCTCGGGGTCGTCAAATGTCAGTATTTCGACCTTTGCGTCTTCGGTGATGGGCATGGTGAGATCGGTGGTCGTGCCGTTGACCTTCATTGCGAGGGCCTGCTTGGCAAGCTTTTGACCGAGAGACTGCGCAATGTCCAGTCCTGTTGACCCGTTAGGATATTCACGTACCGTTCCGTCTGCTAAAGTAATTTTCATAGATCTCACCTTCCCTAATAATTGATACGCCGTTCCGGTTAAAAACATGCGGTGCTTTTCATCCGCGTCTGTGATGCGGGGCGTATTATTGATATTTAATCATACGCTCATTGGGCATTGATGTCAATTGCAACAGCCCGCTTGCGTATACATTTTGTATCGTGAGAAAGCAAGCGCGGCCAAAGTGTGCCGCTGTATAATTTTGACACTGAAAGAGTGGACACCGCAGGGAAGTACAGTATATAATGAGGACAGATTCCGTTCACAAACAATACCAGAGAAGGGGACAAATACTATGGAACTCAAGGATAAATCTATACTGATCATTGGCGGTACAAAGGGTGTTGGCCGGGGTGTTGGCGAACAATGCGCGATAGAGGGTGCGAAGGTAGTGATCAGCGGGCGCGATATAGACGCTGCGGATGAGATTGCGGCAGCAGTTGCGGGCAAGGCGCTGCATAAGCCGGAATTTGTGCAGGCGGACGTCAGGAATATTGAGGATATCCGTAATGTTGTGCGGAGGACGGAGGAACTGAACGGAAGGATAGACGGGTTTGTGTATTATGCCGGCATCCTGCCGGTGGCATATATATGGGAAACGGACGAGAAACAGTTTGACGATGTTTTTGACATCAATGTGAAAGGGGCGTTTTTTGCCTGCGGCATGGTGCTGGAATCGATGAAGAAAACGGGCGGCGGATCGATCGTGCTGACCGGGTCGGCGCACGCGTACGGCGGGGAAGAGGACAGGGGCGTGTACGCCGTATCCAAAGGCGCGCTGTTGACATTGATGAAGCATCTTTCCAAAAATTTTACAAAGTATAATGTCCGCACCAACTGGGTGACGATGGGCTGGGTTGCGACACCGGGCGAGCTTGCTATGCGGGCAGGGCAGGGCAGGGACCTGGCGTGGCTGGAGGAACAGGCCGCAAAGGATACGCCGATTGGGCGGTTGCTGACGGTAGAAGACCACGTGCCGGGGTTCATATACCTGCTGTCCGACAAGGCTGGCGTGGTGACGGGAACGGAGTTGAATATTACCGGCGGGGTTTCCGCATAGGAGGGATATATGGGGCGCGAAGCAGAGTTGTTTTTAAAAATGGATTGCCAGATTGGTGAAACGCCCATATGGGATGCCGCTGCAGGGAAGTTCTATTTTATTGATATATTAAGCAGCCGCATCCATGTCTATGAGCAGGCGACAGGGGATGTTGCGACAATCGATACAGGGCAGCACATCGGGTGTATCGCCTTACGTGAAAAGGGCGGCTTGATTGCAGGGCTGGTGGATGGCATTTATTATGTAGACACCATGACGGGCAAGCTTGATTTCATAACAAACCCTGAAAAAGACATTGAGAACAACCGGTTTAACGATGGAAAATGCGACCCGGCAGGCAGGTTTTGGGTTGGGTCGATGTCGCGCACGCTGGACAGCGGGGCGGGCGACAGCACCCCACGGGGCGCGTTATACTGCATGTATGCGGATGGACACATGGAGAAGAAGGTGGACCGGGTAGCCATATCCAATGGATTGGCATGGAACAGCAGGCAGGATACTATGTACTATATCGATTCTCCTACCAAAAAAGTTGTTGCGTTTGATTATGATGTACATACTGCGGATATAACAAACCGGCGGACGGTGTTTGATTTTGCCG
This sequence comes from Christensenella sp. UBA5399, assembly GCA_002407725.1. Lineage (GTDB taxonomy): Bacteria > Bacillota > Clostridia > Christensenellales > Christensenellaceae > UBA5399. The sequence goes on from DHOD01000092.1 coordinate 6,761, forward strand.
GGTATGATGGGATTCCCGACGGGATGTGTATCGATACGAACGATAATCTCTGGATCGCTTTTTTTGGAGGAGGCGTGATCCGGTACTGCGATCCCGAAAAAGGAGCAGTGCTGGATGAGGTGGCCGTGCCCGCGACAAAGGTGGCGTGTGCTGTGTTTGGCGGGGATTGTTATGACGAGCTTTACATCACGACAGGCGCAATTGAAACGGATATGGAAAAATATCCGGACGCGGGAAGTGTGTTCAGGGTAAGGCCAGATGTAGGCGGAACCGCGCCATGGAAGTTTAAAGGCTGAATATAAAACTTGAAAAAATAAAGATTTGATTGTACAATAACACTGCTGCCTTGGCTGGCATAAAAAGTGTAGTTTATTAATTGACAACGCAAACATGATATGCACCCGTAGCTCAGCTGGATAGAGCACTGCCCTCCGACGGCAGGTGTCGGACGTTCAAATCGTCTCGGGTGTGCCAAACCATTCAAATCCGAACTGTTTCGTACTAGGCGAAGTGTTCGGATTTGTTGTTTTATTGAACAATATCCGAAGTAAGCATATTAGGCTATAAGTAATACAATAGGAAGGCATTGCCCTTATAGGGAATATGTAATTTGTACAATTGTGTTTGCGCCCTTGCATCCTTTACCCTGGAATAGTATTGTAACAAACATGCCGCTATCCTCACCATAACCTGCAATCAAACCAAACCTCCCACATGCCGTTTGCCGGGGGATCGTTAATTTCAAAATAAAATGTTTCGGCGGAGCCGTCATTGTGAATCCAATAGGACTGTGCAAGCGGGATGATATCTGCCTCCTCGTATCCGCCATACAGCCATGCGTCAATGCCAAATTTTGTATCGTACGACGATGGATTGATAAAGGTGATATAACAATCATATCCGCCGCTGCCATTTGGTATTACTTCGAAATCGGAAATCTGGAGGATATAGCCCTCTGACGGGTCATACCGCGGGTCTGCAGCGTCTGGCTCCATGATTCCACCAAGCGAAATGTCAAATGCAGTGTTGCCGGAGGAGCTGGGAGAATTGCCAGAGGAGCTGGAGCTTTCGCTGGGGGGAGAGACGCTTTGCGAAGAGGCGGACTCGTCCAGCGGCAAAGTCCATTGCATAATCAGGGAAAGTACGCCGTCACGCTGCAAGAGCATAACGCTTGTACAATCGTCCGGGTTGGCCGTGGTTCCAAAGCCTGTTTGGAAAGAGTATTCCTCCATACCCGCCGCAACGTGCTCCACGATTTCATCGTAGGTAAACCCATCCCTCACTCCACTGTAGCTTTCCAAGTCCTTTGTTTTATCGCCCATTGTGTCCATTGCGTCCACGGCGGCATAATACGTGTCGGCAACTTCCTGCGGGGAAGCGGATGCGCTCACGTAATACTTGTAATCAAACCGGAACACATTTCCGCCAGGCGTAACATAGGCATAGCATTCCGCTTTATCGGTTGCGGGAAGAACATGGCCAAAGGGGCCGGTATAAACATCCAGCTCAAAATCCACCTGTCTTCTAAGGCGCTCTGTTTCCGACGAATTGTAGGAAAGCCCCATTATGGAGGCAAAGGAGTCGATATCATGGGAATTGCCCCAGAAGGAACGGACGTTGTATGGATCAAGCAGCTCGCCGGAAAAGTGGCCTTGTGTGGATTCATACACGCCAGCGCCTCCGTCCGATTCCTGAACGGAATCATCCCCATCGACGGGCTGGAAACTTGGCATACTGGCCGGGTCAATGGAAAGAACCTCAATCCCCTGCGGAATTTCCTGTGACGCTTCACTTGAAAACCCGCCCGCCTGGGCAACCGCCGCCAGAATTCCAATGAGCAATGCGATCAAAGGGAGCAATATGAGGAATACCCCGGCTTTTCCTTTTTTGACGCCCTGTGGAGGCAGGGGCGCACCGGTTGCAGGATAGCCTGCGGGAACCTGCATCCGGGGCTGGGCTTGTTGCGGATTCGAAGCCATACTTTGATTGCGTTGTTGTGCCGTGAGTGCACTGCCGCAGCCCACACAAAACAGGGTGCCCGTGGGCGAAACTGCCCGGCAATTCGGACACACAATGCCAGGGGCTCCGGAATTCATATTTGTTTTTGTGCTGCGCCCGCATTTCGCGCAAAACGATGCGCCGGGGGCCAGTGGTTCATTACAATAGTTACAGTGCATAACCTTACCTCTCTATGATTGCGATTCGAGCATTTTCTTTATCCTGCGTATTACACGCGCGGTTATTGCTTTTTGTAAATATAGTAGGAGTCTCTAAAATGGATGCTGCCATCCGCTTTAATCTCACCTTCTTTGAAATATGTCGCGAAATTTCTATAAGGGCCTGATACGTAATTATCCCCTGTAATTTTCAGCGTACTGCCGGACACCGTGTAGTCAAGAGTCTGCACCACGTCTCCCATGTATTCAATACCGCCAAAGTCGACCGTACCATTTGAATGAAACGTCAAAGTACATGATGTATCACCTTCCACGGCGACATAAACGCCCTCCAGGCTGCCATTGCCCGCCGGCTCGGACGTGTCTGGAGCAGGATCGGGTGCGTTTTGTGCCGGATCTGGAGCGTTCGGATCTTGGGCGGGTACATTTTGGCTTGAACCGGGTGCGCCTTGGATTGAGCCGGATGTGCCGGCCGGGGCCGTATTGCCGCTTGAAAACAGATCGACAAACTCGCCTGGCTGCTGAAAATGGACTTGATTCGGCCCTTTGTCGCGAATTTCGACGCTCCACGGTAACTTCGTTATGCTATCAGCGCGGCCTGTTTTGCTATTGCCGTCTTCGTCTATAGATTCTTGCGCCAATTCGGTACCGAAGCGAACCCAGGTTTTTTCTTTGGGTTTTCCGGATTCTCCAGGTATACTTGCGTCATGCCATTGGCTGCCATATCCATAGCCGCTGCCGCCAAAATAGTAGATTTTCATCTTATTCAGTTTAAACGTCACATTATTGGGGTTGACCGAGGCATAATAACCTCCCCCCTCCGGAATCGCGTGAATGGAAACCATCTCGCCGTCCGGCTTGCCGTCGCCGTCGGTATCGGGATTTTTCGGATCCGCCGGATCGACAGATCCATAGACAACCGAGCCGTCCGGCCGTATTTCATAATCGGTGGAATCGCAGGGCGTATGGGATACCTGTGTCATCTTCCCTGTCCGGCCATTGAATTTAAACAGGAGATTATCCTGTTTGAAATACATATTCTCGCCGTCCGACTTTATTGTGCCGGCATTGGGAAGCGTGCCAAGTGCCTTGCCGGTGGTTGCATCAAGCGCGACAATGGTGTTGCTCGCGCGGCTGCCGTTTGTAGTATTGACTGTTTCGACAAATATCTTATTGCCCGCCGCTACCGCGTTTTGAATGCGGTCACCTTGCGCGGCGCTGAGGTTCACCCGGTTCATCGCCTCCCCGGGCTTTACGATCATCACCGAATCGTAGTCGTATACCACGGTGGCCGTCGCAACAGGATGGACGGCGAAACCATTCCCCGCCGCGGACAGCGGAATGATGGAAGGCGTGAGATTGGGAGTGAAGGAGACAGGCGATGCGCCCACGTTTGTGACCGGCGAAGCGACAGTCAAAAGGAGAGACCCGTCTTCCATGAGAACGGGGGAGCGATAGCGTTCTTCGCTATCCAGCGCGGCGATGGTAAGCTCTTCGTAGCTGAGTTCTCCCTCGCAGAAGGATTTGATCCCGTCAATAAGGTAGAGATGGCCACCATAATGAATCTGGTCGTTTTCGCCCATCTGTGCCCACAGTTCCTCATGGGTATCGGCCGAAAGGGTGACCGTTTCTCCGTCCTCGCGTGTGATAGAACAGACATCCAAACCAGTGAAAATCAGTTGTTCGCCGCGCACATTGAGGCCTGCCACGGCAAAATCGGTGAGTTTGGTGATTTCGCCGTCCCGGTTGCGACAATACAGGCTGCCGCCATCCGCCGGGTTTGTATAGAAAATATCCTCCCCCTGCATGGCCATCAACCCGCCTGCGTGCAGGTTCTGCATCGAGTTGCCGGCCAGGTTATTGCCATTGTTGTCTTCGGGAAGATCGCTTTTGGGTACGTGATTGTCATCGGCAATTGTTATCGGACTTTGTCCGGTCAACAACATAGTGGCGCCGAAATAGCCGCCAATCCCGAGCCCAACTGCCAGCAACAGCGAGAGGACTACCTTTCCCTTTCCTATGCCTTTTTTCGATTGCCTCGTCTGTGCCTGCATGGTGTTCCTCCTCGATTTTACACGAGAGCCAACATTTCATTGCCCCCAATGGTTTGTTGTTAGAGACAGTTTAAAGGCATATGTTAAACGAACAACCGTACTTCCTTCATGTTATAGCCAAAGTCTCTTCATTAATTTTACTTAAAATCGAACGCACTATCTTCACTTTTCTTTGTATTATCTACAGAATTCACATGGCATGAAATATGCAGTTCGAAAACAAACAAGTGTAAATAGTATAACAAAAATTGAAAATTATGTAAAAAGGCAAAAACATAAAATAAACATACGAAAATGAATAGACCGTTTTAATTTTCAAATGATCCGTATCAAATAGAGTAAGCGGATGAATGCGAGATGTGAGAATAGTATATACTGCACTGAAGATAGTGCAACCCACCTCAGGTTACAATAAAGCTAAAGTTTGAAACAAAGACGCAGAGGTGGCAAAATGAGAATACTAATTTTATTACTTGGGCTTGGCATGTTTCTGGTTTGCTGCGGCATGACATTGCAGCAGTTATTGGGGCGGTGCTTTAGGATTAAAAAGTGGGTATGATGTAAAATTGCTAAGCCCGATTTTGATGGTTGCACCGGTGCACTGCATGGGAGCTGTATCTTCAATTATGACAAGGGCCGGGAAGCGGTGCCTGGGTGAGCAGGGGGAAATACTTTGGTACTTCTGCGAGTCGGCGGTATCTTCAAGATACCACGGCTTGGATGCAAAAAATTACAAGGAAATTTATCACCACACAATAAAAATCCACCGGCTAAGCCGATGGATTTTTATTTGAAATTTTCCTAATTACAGGTCAAGGCTTTGGGCCCACCCGGCCAAAGTATCCCTGGATTGTCTTCCGTTGAGAAGTTTGCCCTCTTTCCAAGTCGCCGTGTCTGAAACGGATGGTTGCAGCTTCTCCATCGTTTTGCCGAAGCCGCTGCCACCTGAGGTTGCGAATGGTATGATTGTCTTTCCTGAAAAATCGTAGCTTTCCAGAAATGTGTTGATGATGGTCGGCGCTACATACCACCAGATGGGAAATCCCACAAAAACAACATCATACGCGGCAATATCGGCGTCCTGACCGGCAATTTCCGGACGGGATGACGGATCTTTCATTTCGATGGTGCTGCGGGCCTGCGGGTCGTTCCAATTTAAATCGGCATTGGTATACGGCGCCTGCGGTTTGACCTCATATAGGTCTGCCCCTACAGCCTCCGCAAGGGTTTTTGCGGCCCCCGCCGTTACGCCGCTTGCTGAAAAATATGCTACCAGTTTTTTGCTCATACTGTGTCCTCCTGTATCGTTATCCTTCATAGATTTCTTTTGCGTACCGGAAAGCGGCCCATGCCTTCGGCCATCCCGCGTAGAAGGCCGCATGCGTCAAAATCTCCGCTATCTCTTCTTTGGTGACGCCGTTTTCCTTTGCTTTTGAAATATGATATTGCAGCGAGCTGTCCAATACGCCGCTTGCCATAAGCGCCGTAACCGTGACAATGCTGCGGTCGCGGGGCGAAAGTTCCGCCTCGCGCGACCATATCTCACCAAACAAAACATCGTCGTTGAGTTCCGCAAACTTTGGCGCAACCCCGCCAAGCTGGTCTCGTCCAGCCGTTACTTTTTGCATCATAGCTCTCCTTATACAAATTCTAGTTTGAGACATCTGTTTTCACTTGAGATTTATGTTACATTTTGCCGAGCAAAGACATAAATCATTCTACCGTCTGCGGGTCCTGATGGGAGAAAAACAGGCTCTCCCCGGTATCCAGCACCGATATCCTATCCATATCTTCCACCGTAAGAGTGAAGTCAAATACATCAAAATTTTCTGCCATGCGCTCTTTGTGGGTGGATTTTGGAATCACCACCACATCGTTTTGAATCAAAAACCGGAGCGCGACCTGCGCGATGGATTTTCCATAGTTTTTGCCAATTTCTTTCAACGTACCGTTGCTGAAGAAATTGTTTTTGCCCTCGGCAAACGGCCCTCACGATTCAATTTGCGTGCCGTACTTCTTCATGATCTCATGCGCCTGCTTTTGCTGCTGGAACACATGCATTTCGACCTGGTTGACGGCAGGTTTTATGTCCACAAAGCTCGATAGGTCAATCAACCGGTCGGGTGGAAAATTGCTGATGCCGATGGCTTTCACTTTTCCCGCCTTGCAGGCCTCCTCCATGGCGCGGTAAGTGCCGTAATAATCGTTGAACGGCTGGTGGATCAGCAGCAGGTCGATATACGCTGTCTGTAGTTTTTTGAGCAATTCTTCTATGGATGCCTTTGCTTTGTCGTATCCTGCATTGGTGATCCAGACCTTGGTTGTAATAAACAGTTCGTCACGTGGAACGCCGCACTTGCTGATGGCGCTGCCCACGCCTTCCTCATTGTTATACGCCTGCGCGGTATCGATCGAGCGGTACCCGACTTCAATTGCGTCCAGCACGCACCGCTCACATTCCTCCGGTGTTACCTGATAAACGCCATAGCCGAGGATCGGCATTTTTACGCCATTGTTCAATGTTACATATTCCATATTTTGTTTCTCCTTATCTTTTTTGTATGTTTTTTTACAACAAATATAGTGAACTGCAGCACATGGCGCAAACACATCAGGCGCCTTCCGGCCAATATTGCGTGCGCAACCATTTGAGAAGCTGCAGTATTGTGTGATATAATCAGTGTAACAAGTTCGAGCCACACGAAGTCAAGCATTTTTTGTAATTTGAGGAGAAATATGATGCGATATTCTATAAAACAGGCTGCCGAAATGCTGGGGATGACAGAGCACACCATCCGGTATTACACAGATATGGAGCTTTTTCCATGCGAACGCGATAGTGGAAACCGCCGTGTGCTGGATGATGAGGCTATGAACTGGCTGACCGGCATACGCTGCCTCCGCGCGTGTGGGATGCCCCTTGAAGCAATCAAAGAGTATTGCGATTTATGCCTGCAGGGCGATTCGACCATTCACGCGCGCTATCAGATCCTCCTTCGGCAGAAGGAACTTGCAAAGGCCAGGTTGGAAGAGGCGCAGCAGGTGGTCGAGTATATGGAGGGCAAAGCCGCGCACTATAAAGAAATTGTGGATAAGCAGATACCCGACGATACAAACCCCAACACCTGGGGCGACAGTCATCGCCATGCAGTATGATTGGATGCCTTAACGCTGTGATTTAGCGGCGTGAACCGTACATTATCATGATACCCTGGTATAAAGGAATGCCTTGTTTTGATCAAGAGGGACTTTCGGTTTTTTGTTGAAGCCGCTTCCTGCCAAACAAAAACGCATAATCCACAGCGACAGCAACCGCTATACCGATCAGCGCAAAGAGTATTCGGTCGACAATGAATCGGTATGGATGCCCGCCCGACATATCCAGCATCAATAAAAATGCGACAATAACGGAACCCGGCTCCAGCCTGCCAAACAACAGCCGGTCCAGCAGCACGATCAGCACAACCACAAACGGTATGGCCAGATAGTAATTCGGTATTTGGGAAAACAGCATGAACGCTGCAAACCCCACCCCAATCCCCACCAACAGGCCGAGGATCATATTCCGGCCGGAGCGCAACGTTTGCTCCTTACCCGTGGTGGCGACCAAAAAGGTCGCGTTAAAGATAAAAGCAGGGTACAATATCTCCAGCTTCCAGTCGAGCAGCATATAAACCAGATAGCTGAGCGCGGCCGCGACAATTGCTTTGTAGACCCGGATGTCCAGCGTCTTGAAAAAAGAAGCAATTCGTGTATAAAGTGGCAGGTGCGGCGTCTTTTCGCGCTGTTCGCTGACGGGTGGGTCGGCTTCCACCGGCTGGATGCGGTGGCGGGCAGGCGTCAGCCGGACGACCAGTAAGGTAACCGCCGCGCCAAACAATACCTCCGCCAAAATCAAAAGCGGCACAAGGCGGATCGCCCATCCCGCGCCTCTTGGGAGGATGACGAAAAACATGACATTCACCATAACAAGGGTCAACGCCACATAATGCCCTTTTGTGAATATTGCGGTGAGCATGCCAGCCGTGAATATGGCAAGCACATAGCCCAAAAAGTCATTGCGGAACAAGAATGAAATCAGTATGGAAACCAAACTGCTGATCGTAAATACAATACATATCTTAAGCGTTGTCGCGACCGATTGCCGGAAGCTGGCCCGTGCGCCCAAAAGCGCCACTGTGATGGCAACGACAGCCAGCATCATCAGGTCGCGGAAAAAGAAGAAATGTACCACCGTGATGATGGAAACGACCACCAACGCCTGTATGCTGGTCGTGCGCGCATCCCGATCCAGTTTGTGTAATGCAACCATATCCATACCCTCCGTCTGCCTGACCGCAGCAAACTGAAAAAATCCTGTATGAATATGATAAACACTTAGGGGTCGTTCTAATAATCCTATTTTTGATCAGTGCAGGGGAAAAGCAGAGCCACTACGCCTGCAATTCCAAGTATTCATCAAATGTAATGGGTTTATCAATCATTCCATCGGGCGTAAATTCTATGATCCGGTTGGCGATTGTCTGTACAAATTGATGGTCGTGGGAAGAAAAGAGGATATTGCCTTTAAAATCCACCAGCCCGTTATTGAGGGCGGTGATCGATTCGAGGTCAAGGTTGTTGGTCGGCTGGTCCAGCAACAATACATTGGCGCCCGACAGCATCATGCGGGATAGCATGCACCGCACCTTCTCGCCGCCGCTGAGCACTTTGATGGATTTGAACACATCGTCGCCGGAGAACAGCATCCGGCCCAAAAACTGGCGCAAATATGTCTCGTGCTTGTCATCGGAATACTGCTGCATCCAGGTCAGCAAGTTTTCATCGCTGTCGTTGAAAAAGGCGGAGTTGTCCTTGGGGAAATATGACTGGGATGTGCTGGTTCCCCATTTAAACCGGCCACTGTCCGGCTTGATCTCTTCCATCAATATCTTGATCATTGTGGTGTTGGCAATTTCATTGTCGCCCACAAATGCGATTTTATCGTTTTTATTCATGCGGAAAGAAACGTTGTTCAGCACAAGTACGCCGTCCACGGTTTTGGATATGTTTTCAACAGTAAGGATTTCTTTCCCAACTTCGCGGTCCGGCTTGAACCCAACCCAGGGGTACCGCCGTGAGGATGCCGGCAATTCGCTCACGTCAAGATTCTCAAGCAGCTTTTTGCGCGAGGTCGCCTGCTTTGCTTTTGACTTGTTGGCGGAAAACCGCTGGATAAATTCTTTCAGTTCTTTTGCCTTTTCCTCGGCTTTGCGGTTTTGGTCGTGGAGCATTTGCTGTATCAGGCGGCTGGAATCGTACCAGAAATCGTAATTGCCGACATAGAGCTTGATTTTGTTATAGTCAATGTCGACGATATGCGTACAGACCGTATTGAGAAAATGCCTGTCATGCGATACCAGGATCACTGTGCCCTCAAAGTCCAGCAGGAAGTCTTCCAGCCAGGCGATCGACTTAAGGTCCAGGTTGTTTGTGGGCTCGTCCAGCAGTATGATGTCCGGTTTTCCAAAAAGCGCCTGCGCCAACAAAACTTTCACCTTCTCCTGGCCGGTCAGCTCGCTCATGCTGCGCGCGTGCAATTCCTCGGGGATCCCCAGCCCCTGCAACAGTTTGGCGGCGTCCACCTCTGCCGACCAGCCGTCCATTTCGGCAAATTCGCCTTCCAATTCTGAGACGAGGATACCGTCCGCGTCGCTGAAATCCGGCTTTGCGTAAATCTCTTCTTTCTGCTGCATGATCTCATACAAACGGGCGTTGCCCATAATCACCGTGTCCATCACGGAAAACGCGTCGTATTTGTTCTGATCCTGCTTCAATACAGACATGCGGATTTTAGGGTCGATGCTGACAGAACCGCCGGAGCTTTCGATTTCACCGGAAAGAATTTTAATGAATGTAGATTTTCCCGCACCGTTTGCGCCAATGATGCCGTAGCAGTTACCGGGCAAAAAGGCCAGGTCCACATCGGAAAATAACTTCTGCCCGCCAAAATATAAGCTAAGATTGTTTACTGTAATCATATATGTTCACGCATACTCCTTATCTATAGCAATTTGTCAAAAGGTTGGCAACAAACTTTTGGTATAAATTGCAGATGCAAGCGGTTTTTCACACATCGGATCAGCCGATATTAAGTGAAACCGCTGTAATGCTATTTCCAAGTAAAAATAACTGGCGGCGTCTGCCCCGATTGGGCGGGCCACCGTACGCTTTATCTATTTGGCATTAGCATAATCGCCGGATAGTATTATACAGCCTTTTGACAGAATAGTACAATCTTGCGTCAGCCGGCGGCAAATATCAGCCAAAGTTGTCCGCAACTTCACAGGGTAGGCGGATTGTTTTTGTGATTCACTTTGTTTGGGAACTAGGCAGAGTGCGTGTATGCGGGTCACATCAGGGGGCCGAAAATACGCATAACCGCCCGCAGAAACTTTTGATGCCAGGGGGTGTTTGCTATTTGGGCGCGATCGACGGTTCTGCATAATGATGCCGTTTCCAGAAAATCCTGCTTCATATCCTGGATGCAGGGCGTTTGATACAGCCCCACACCGCATTCGAAGTTCAGATACAGGCTGCGGAAGTCGACGTTGATTGTCCCTACAAACCCAAATTGATCGTCGCAGACAAACGTCTTGGAATGGATAAAGCCGGGCGAATATTCGTAAACTTTTACGCCTGCCTGCACAAGCTGGGCGCAATTGGCCTGGGTTACCATATACACGGTTTTTTTGTCGGGTATGCCCGGCACCGTGATGCGGACGTCCACACCGCTCTGTGCCGCCACCGTCAACGCCGACATAACCTCGTTTCCGGGAATCAGGTAGGGCGTATTGATATAAAGATACTTTTTGGCATGCGCGATCATGTTGAGGAACACGCCTTCGCCCACATAGTGTTCGTCAAACGGCATATCGGCAAATGGCTGGACAATGCCTGCCTCGCTTTCGGTTGCCGTATAATCTGGTTTTTCCGGCAGGAAATCATCAATGTTTTCATCCGTGGTAAACGACCAGAGGTGCGCAAACATCATGAGGAGCGACCAGACGCCTTCGCCGGTCAAGCGGATGGATGCGTCCTTCCAGTTGCCAAACCGCTGCTCCGCATTGATGTACTCGTCCGCAAGGTTTGCGCCCCCGCAAAACCCCGTAATGCCGTCGATAACAGTGATCTTACGATGGTCGCGGTTGTTGAACAACGAATTTAAGACCGGCCTTAACGGGTTGAACACCACACATTTGATCCCTTTTTGCTCCATTTGCTTCCAATAGCCGCCCGGCAGCTTGCCGATGCAGCCAATGTCGTCGTACATCAGGCGCACATCAAGGCCCTGCATTGCCTTTTTTTCCAATATCTCACGTATGCTGCCCCACATCTTGCCTTCCTGCAAAATGAAATACTCCATGTAAATGTATTGCTCCGCTTTTTCCAGTTCGGTCAAAAGGTCTTCAAAAAACGTTTCACCCGTCGCGTAATATTTTGCTTGTGTGTTGCGGTAGGGGGGATAGGATGAAGTGTTGGCAATGTAGGCCGACTGCCGCTCTGCCGAGCCGCCCTCGCTGTGCAATAGCTGCGTGGCCCCGCCATCGTGCAGGTGTGCGCGTGTCTGCCCCAGTATTTCCGCTGTTTTGGCGCGGCCCTTTTTCCCCAGGCGGCGCTGGCTGAAAAAGAAGTACATGGTCATTCCAAAAACGGGGAGCGCCATGATCAGGATCAGCCAGGCGATTTTGTACGCCGGATTTTGATTTTTATTGGAAATATACAGGACAAGCAACAGGCCGGTTATGGAGAGGATGATTTGCACGATGGCACTGACCGATTCCAGGAAGGTCAGCAATATAACAAAAAATATGACCTGTACCAGAATCAACGCAAAAAAGATAAACATCTTGCTGGTAAGAATTTTCAGAATTTTCTTCATTTTTCCTCCCAAAACGCATATGGATACAAACATTCGTATAAAGCCGCAACTCCCTGCGGCCAGGTGCGACCTGGTGCCAATAGAATCATTATATTTTAAATTACACAAAAAAGCATCTGTTTTAATTGGTGAATAGTATAAGTACTTATTCTGGCCCGATGAAAGATTGAAAGCAATAGACATCTTTTGGATCACAGGGGAAAATGGGTATGTTATATTGCAGTTTCTCAAACGGTTGCGCATGCGAACTTTGCTATCGCGCAGCATGCAGCCTACATTACTATTATATTCAAAGGCTGTAGAAACTGCTATCCCCCAGGGGACCCTCTCTCGGCCTGTCAGGCCGATTCACCTTGTGCAGCATACCTTATTGTATCTGCGCTGTGCGCTACTTTAAGTTAAATTGCTGTAAAACGGATCCAACAAGCCGCAGGCGGCCGATTGGATCCGTTCTTGTCTCTTTGTGGTGTAAAGGCTTGCGCAACTACTTGTGATACTACTCTCAAATTAAAAACGCTGTTTTTAATTTGAGAATGCCGCGCCGTAGCGTGGCTCCGCTGGGCGCAAAGCGCGTTTGGGATTGGTATGATTACGCGGTTACCATACGCTGCACCGTTCCGCCCAGCGCTTTCATTGCGTCGTCCACAAACACGGGGCTGCTTTCATTCACCTGGGCGATGATTGCCACTTTCCCTTTATCCAGTTCCTCTTTCGCCTTATTGGCAAAGTCCTCTTCGCGGTTGTATTGCGAGCTGTCCAACCCGGCGCCAATGCCCATCCCTGCCAGCATGGCGATGATAAACCCAAATGGCCCCAAGAACAAACCCACCAGCATGCCGATAAACATCCCCATCCAGGTGTCGCGTCCGCTCCTGCTCTCTTTTTTCAGCGCTTCAATTTTCCCATCCTCACCTTTGCGCAAGAGGAGGTTGTAACCAAGACTCACGTCGTTGTGTGCTGCAAGGTCCTGCAATTTGTGCGACGCCTCAATCGCCTTGTCCTGGTCGTCAAATGTAATGACAACAAAGTTTTCCTGTTTCATTTTTTTGTTCTCCTTATTTTTACATATTTTGCATACAGTATTAAAATAACCGCTTTTGCTGTCCTGTAACCAACCTTCTATATCTTGCATATAGAAAATTTCAGTGCGCCGGTAATATAGGGTGATGGAGAAAAACAAAAACAGCGTGGGAGACGGATGCCGGGTGCTTTATTATAAGAATAGCGCGTTGCTGTCAGGCGGGGCTTCCTGCCGTTCCCGGTCGGTGTATGACCTGAACGGGTCTGCCACCGTAACCGTATAGCTCTCAAAAATTGTACTGCGTCCCTCCTGCTGGCTGCGGCGGTGCTCGTGCTGGTTGTGCCACGCATCGACAGCCTCCTCACTTTCCCAAACAGACAGGCTGAGCAACTTCCTTTTGTTTACAAGGCTGGAGAAGCGCTCCGAGCGGATAAAGCCTTTTGCGCCTGACAGGCTGTCTTTTAACTTTCCCGCCATCGCGAGATAGCTGTCCATGCACGCTTCCTTGATTGTTGCTTCAAACAGTACCAGTATCACTTACATCTCTCCTATCTCATGCTATGTGTCAGAGCGCTGTGCCCTTTTGGGGGACAAACAGCCCGGACATATCGGCGCCCTCCAGCTCCAGCAGCTTAATCTTTTTTGCCACACCGCCAGAATAACCCGTCAGGCTGCCGTTCGCGCCCACGACCCGGTGACAGGGGATGATGATGGATATGGGGTTATGGCCGACCGCGCCGCCCACCGCCTGGCTCGACATGGTTTTTTTGTGCATTTTCGCAGCCACTTCTTGTGCAACACGGCCGTATGTGACCACTGTGCCGTATGGGATTGTGCATAAAACGGCCCACACGTGCTGGCGGAATTCGCCGCCGACAGGGGCCAGCGGCAATTCAGCTATCGCGGGCTGCCGGCCTGCAAAGTACCTGTCCAGCCAATTTTTGGCTGCGCCAAACACCGGCATATCGTTTTTGGGGGTCATTGCCTGGGGGAGGGTGTCCCCAAAGTATTTTTGCCCTTCCATCCATAAGCCGCACAGGCGCTCACCGTCGCATGCGAGTGTAAGCATGCCCAGGGGTGACTGGTAAGTTGTAGAATAATACATGTGTTCTCCTTTATATCAATGATTTACAGGGAGTTCCAAAGGTTCACGACCGCGTAGCTGCGCCACGGCCGCCACGCCTCCGCCATTGCCAATGATTCTTTGGGTGTGCAGCCGGGCAGGGCTTTTTTCACCCCTGCGTCCGTTTCGAGAAACGCATCCGGCCATTCCATGGCGCGCATCGCGATATATTGCGCCGTCCAGCTGCCGATGCCGCGGATCGCTATCAGTTTTTCCATTTCTTCCTCCGGCCGGGCGCAGAGCCCAAAATCAATTTCCTTTTGCGTCAGCGCCCATGCCAGTTGATCAATTGTTTTCCTGACTATCTAATTAGGCCATAA
>DHOD01000042.1:0-297 GCA_002407725.1 Christensenella sp. UBA5399
TCTTTCTGCGGTATCGTTTTTATGGAATCCGCACTCCTTTTCCAATATCATACTTGTGGTACAAGCGGATATAATGAGCCGGTTTTCTCATCAGTGTGTCTCTCTCAAATGGATTGTACGAGCCATAACTTCGCGCTCGACCGGCGCATAATTATCCTCCGTGCAGAACAACGCAACCTGTTCCGTCCATCCGCCGCGAAGAAGGATGGTGTGACTTTTCGGCTTGTATTTGGCCTTCGTGATGCGGTTCCATCTGAGAAAAGTCTCCTGACGTGACTGCGCCAGCATCCCCGCACC
>DHOD01000042.1:500-2160 GCA_002407725.1 Christensenella sp. UBA5399
TAATATTTACGATTCGGTTTTTTTTGCCTGTTTTGCCTGCGTCCGGCAGAGCACCCCCTTATCATCCAGCACAAACTCGACCTCATACTTGCCCCGATAGACCGCCATGATGAAAAGCCAGGTGAAAAACAGCAACGCTCCGATCAGTCCCAATCCGTAGAGCGCATAGACGCTTTTGCCCGACGCAAGCCCGATGACCAGCGCAACAAGGCCGAAGGGGATGCCGATGGCAATCGCCAACTGCTTAAAAATAATCGTATTTCTGAATATGGGTATGCTGATCTGCCATTGTATTTTTTCCATTGTTATCTCCCTTTCCATGTGTGGCTTTAATAATAGCCGCCCGTACCGCTGGGCAGCTCTCCAATGATACTGGTGAGAGCGGCCCCAAATATAATAGAGAGTATAAGACCTGTCACAAAGACGATGAGCATTGCCCGTGCATAGTTCTTTTTATTTGGATTGACCGAACCGCCAAAGCTCCACATAAACAGCGCTGCCCCACAAGAGGCGCAATAGCGCGCGTTTTCGTTTATCTGGTTCCCGCAATTTAGACAGAACACCAACAGATCCTCCTTTCTCGCTTCAGTCGATATCGACAATGCCGGGAATGCCTTCTGTATCAAGTAACAAAGCGGAACTGCTCACCTGCTTCCACTCGTAGACGTAATTCGTGCCCATGGTCACGCCCTGCAATGCAAACTTGGTGCGCAGTGCGATGCGGCTCCCCTCGTTGCCGGTGCCGAGCGTTGCCGTCAACGTTTCGCTGTAAGAAGAGGGATTGCCGTTAACGTCAAGTGAAAAGCTGTCTTTTCCGTCCGCATTGACAAACCAACGCGCTCTGCCCGTTACGCCACCCGGTCCTACATCCCATTGGTCAAAATCAGCGGACGCCGCGCCACTGAAAGAGAGCTTCACAACACTGTTTTCCGTAGTTGTGAAGGAGAAATTCAACGAAACGGGCTTATCTGGGTAAATGGTTTCTGGTATACCTGTAAATACCGCCTGCAAGCCCAGCGTTCCCTTAAGACCCTGCTTATACGGATCATCCCCCTCATAGGTTACGCTTCCACTGTAAGAACCGCTTGAACATCCATAACTGTATTTATATGACTTATGCGCATCCGCTGCCGCCCACTTGTCGGCACTATCAAAATTCATTGTTTCGACTAGAACCCATGCGTAATCTGGATTCACCTTGTATGGCTCTTTAATGTATCCCATCTCACGCATATATTGATAAAATCCTGCAAGGTCTTTTTTTTCATTCCAATATATCCACTGTGAAATAGCTTTTGCCAGATCTTCTTGTGAAATTTTTGCCGCTATATCTTTATCNNCCTCATAGGTTACGTTTGCGCTGTAGCTACCACGGGAATAACTGTGGCTTAGCGCATACGACGGATGCGCATCCGCTGTCGCCCACTTATCGGCGTTTTCATGGTCTATGACCTCCGTAAGCACCCAGGCGTATTCTTTTGCGGATTCAGGTGTCTTGGGTGGCTCGGCTGATGCTGTAGGTCCAGAGGTAGGCGCGGGCTTATCTTCTTTTTCCTTTAGGGTCAGGTAGACTTCGGCTGTGGCAAGCTTGTTGCCTTTAAGGTCGTATAGCATTACGTAGGGTTTATATGTTTTGAATTCATTATAGTCGGCAGTAACA
>DHOD01000042.1:2341-5237 GCA_002407725.1 Christensenella sp. UBA5399
GTTTTTGGTCGTGTCATCTTGGGTAGCGCCGTTGGCAAAAGCCCATCTAAAACTGTATTCACCCTCGGGCCACGCCTCCGCTGTGAATTGATGCGTATAGGGTAACTCGTCCTTGGTAAGCTCGACCACCGGAGCTCCGGAGCCCTTGATGTATACCATCGCTTCGGCCGCCAGCTCCCCCGACTGGTATTCGTGAACCAGCTCTCCATCCTTGAATATTTTTATGTTCACCGAAACCTTACCGGGAGGAAGCTCCTTCATTGGTGCGGTTACCTCGAAGGATTTTCCGTTTTCCACCCTATCAAGCTCAGTTTTATAGTCATCATTGTTGTTTAGGGTAACAACTGCGGAAAAAGGGGAATCGCCCGATTTCTGTTCAGGTAGCGTCGGGGTGAATTTAAGCTTGTCGCTGCCCTTCAGAGTTGCGTTGCCAACCTTTTTCTCAATATTCTTTTGGTTATCCCATGTTTTCGAGGTTGAAGCAAGCGTTACCTTTGCGTTGGCGTCTCCTAAGACGGAATTATAAAACACGGCGATGAGACCGAAGGAGTTGCCCGCGGTGTAAGGGACAAGAACGTCCTGAAGACCTTTATCAGACATGTTTACCGAGCCTTCAAAGGGTTCTCGGTCTACACGGTCGGACATTTCAAGCCCACCCAAGCGGTAGACGTCACCGAACATTGAACCAGGCGAAGCCTCAAACCAGAAGGAGCGGGTCAAGGCGGTCTCGTCCTTTCGCACCGATTTTGGAGTAAAGCTATACCTGAATACACCCGCTCCGTTATCCTTGATCTCCATCGAAGTATTTATTTTTTCTGCGGTCAAATTATTGATATTGACCAGCCCGCCTGCAATGTTGTGTACCTCCGGCATATAGGAACGTGTAAAAGCTTCCCTCCAGAAATCCCAATATCCGGCTTGCGTTGAGTCATCCAGCTTATCCCGCACATATCCATCAAACGACACGTTGATGCTCGAAGCCATGCTGTAATTGCCGGTGACGGTATTCCACATCTCCCGGAAAGTCTCGCCTCGTGTGCCGGCGCCCGGTTGGCGGGTGGACAGGATATAGTCCAAGAAAGAAGACACGCCGTATTCGTGGGTGCCGTTGTACGTATAATAGGCCCTGTTGGCCTCGATACGGGGATGAACAGGCGCACCGATTCCTTCATTTGTCCCGATAAATCTGCCGGCATACTCGGCGGTGGCCTCAAAAAACCACATATTGTTGGCAAAGAGGCAGTAAACCTCCGTGTCGTTGCCAGTGATATAACGGTTGTCGAAAAGGTCTTTAAGTCCGGTGGTGGCCATGTAGAGCTGCTTTAAGCCAAGCTGATGATACTGCACAACGTGAAACAGTTCATGGGCGCAGGTGGAGGCCAGGTCCCCTTCTCGATACTCAGCAGGCATGATAATATTGCCGGTGGTTGCGCTCTTGGCAATGGCCCCGGTGTAGTGGGGGTCTATGTAAACCCTTATCGGGTCGGGGACGGTGATATCTGTTTTGGCTTCCGCAATATACAGCCTCCGGGTTGTGGGTGGTACATTAGCTTCGCCGAAAAGATCCCTGTATTCGTTATAGGCGGTGGAAAAGGCCGCCGCCATTTCTCTTGCCATATCGGGGATGGTAGGATTATTTTTTGCGTCTGCGGCCCTATAATAAATGATGAAGTTATTATCCGCATCGCTCACGCCTACAAAATCCTCTACCGTTGCGTCTTTTATGGCGACCCAGGCTTCCTCTCCAAGCTTAACGACAGTATCCTTGGCAGCTTTTCCACTTTTGTATACGTAATCAACGCCCTTTTTACCTGCGTCCACCGCCTCACCCACCATTTTTTTTGAGCCCTGATACATGACGCTTACAAATCTGCGAAAGCCGCTGAAATGGTTTGTCGCCAGATACAGCTTTCCATCTTCTTCAACATATACCGTTTCCGCCTTTGCCCAAAGGCCTGCGAACTCATCGAAGATCTGGAAAGAAGTTTGCAGCGCCTCCTCCTCGTCTTTTACATCCAAACCGAAAAGGACGGGATGGTCGAAGAATACATGTCCACCATCGGGTCCGGTAATCTCGTATTCGTCGGTTACTGTGTAATACGGGCTGCCGTCAATGGCCGGCGCGTCGTATTTGCAGATAATAATTTTTTTTTCCTCCGCTATGCTGCCGGCGGGAACAATGAGCGTAAAGCCATCACGCTCAATCCGGTTGTCCTCCGACGGAGACAGCGTCACGCTTGCAAGCACGGTTTTTTTATGTTCCATAAACTCTGTTCTGATGCATTTTTTGACAAATGCGGGTGGATTTGAAAGCATAACTTCCTTTTTCCCCACGGTAATTCCCGTCGGAACGATAACCAAAACCTCATTTTCGCCCCAACTGATGATGGGTGTATCCTTACCGTCTATCGTCACCCGACAGTTTTCCGGATTGTAATAGCCGAAGCCCTCTCCGTTAATGGCAATGGCCCTGCCCGCATAAGGCTGGCCAGTGACGCTTTCGATGCCTGCGGCGTTTTGAGAAGAATTAAATAACCTGGGAACGGCGATTGCAAGTGAAATCACTATGGTTAAGAAAGCAATCCCCGGAATGAGCAGTTTTTTTAACCTGCCTGTGTTTCTGTCGTACGGCCGTTTTGTATTTTCAGCAGCAGGTGTTTGAACGCTATTTTGTGCGAATGGGTCTGCTTGATCCGTCTCCTGCCTGTGCGGTGCGGGTACCACTGTGCCGCAGGAGCCGCAGAATTTTGCCTCGGCTTTTAGCGGCGTGCCGCAGTTTTTGCAGAATTTATTCATTTATATAACCTCCTTTTGGAAACATAAAGCATCGCTTAATCGCCTATTTCAGCAGCGGATACTTGCGGCGGGGCTTGCAGTGAACTCGTTCAGCTAAAGC
>DHOD01000004.1:0-10323 GCA_002407725.1 Christensenella sp. UBA5399
AACCATTTTACTGTACCAGTATGCATTTTGGTACCTCCTGAATTAGATTATTAGATACTAAGCAAAGAAAAACCTCATATCTCTGCAAACCGTAAACTTCGATTTGCACAAATACGAGGTCTATCAATTACTTCAATATACATGTACTTTAACATACATGCAAATACTTGTCAAATAAAACGATTCTGTGAATAATAAATAAAATGCACGCAATTTCTTATAACCCGTGTTATACTCTTGATGGTGGGAAAAAGAAAGTGTCGGGATAAGGCTATCGATTGCGTAAATTGCCTTGGAAAAAAAGAGATACCGATGTATTGTGGCAATGAAATTTGCTGCCTGTTTAACCAACCGTTCGGGTTGGTTTTTTCTATGGACTGAGAAGGAGAAAAAATGAAGCTATTGGATGAAATCAGAAAAGTATTGGCGCCGGCATCGCTGGTGGACGAGCAGGACATCAAGCCGGAGCACAACCTGGCGGCGGACCTGGGCATCGATTCGTTTGGGACGATGGAGGTGGTCATTGGGCTGGAGAATAAATACAACATCAAAATCATGGATAAGCAGCTGCACCTGTTTGAAACGGTGCAGGATGTGATGGATTACGTGCAGCAAAACGCGGCGACGGCAAATGGTTGAGGAGAAACAGATGAAACAATATCAGGAATACCCCGTAACAGAATATATGGATTTTAAAGCAATGCTGGACGGCTGCGGTGCGCACTATGGGACAAGGCCGCTCTTCCGTGAAAAAGCGGGCGACGGGATCAAGGATACGGATTGCGAAGCGTTCACCCGTTTGGTAAACAGGTTGGGCGCCGCATTTTTGGGGCTTGGGTTGCTGGACGGTGGCAAGATTGCCGTGATTGGCGAGACAAGCGTCAAGTGGGTTGCAACATATTTTGCCGCAGTGTGCGGCGGTGCGGTGATTGTCCCCGTGGACAGGGAACTGCCCGTCGATGAGATGGCGTATATATTGAACGACAGCGAAGCGAAGGCCATCATTTATTCGCCCACCATGCGCGATGAAATGGAGCAGCTTGAACGTACTGTACCGGGGATGCAGTACTTCATTGGCATGGAGGCGGAGGACGAAAACCATAAATGGCGGTCGATGGATGCATTGGTGGCAGATGTACCCGATGCGGATATCGCAGCGTATACGGCAATCCCGCAGGACAGGGATGCGTTATCCACCATCCTGTATACGTCCGGGACCACAGGCCAAAGCAAAGGCGTGATGCTGTGCCAGAAGAATATATTGAGTGCGGCAATCGGCGGCCTCAAGCTGTTTCAGGTGGGGAAAACCAGTATGTCCATACTGCCGATCCACCATGTGTTTGAAATGACCCACGGCATTGTGGAAATGATCATCAACGGCACGACCATTTGTATCAGCGACAGCCTGCGGTACTTCCTGCAAAACCTGCAACTGTTCCAGCCGGAGGCAATGTTTGTCGTCTCGGCGTATGTGGAGATGATGTACAAAAAAATATGGGCGGGCGCACAGGCGGACGGCAAAGCCGGGCAACTGGAGAAGCTGATAGAGCACAGCAACGAATTGCTGGCCCAGGGCACGGACAAACGGGCGGAACTGTTCCAGTTTATCAGGGATGCGTTTGGCGGCAAGCTGAGTATGCTGCTTTGCGCCGGCGCGCCGCTTGACGCAATGTACGTCAAGTTTTTCCGCGAAATTGGCATACTGCTGCTGCAGGGCTTTGGCCTGACCGAGACATCGCCGCTGGTATCGGCAAACAGGAACGAATATATTGTGGATGCGTCTGCGGGCGCGCCGATCTACTGCTGCGAAGTGAAGATACTGGATCCGGATGAAAACGGCGAAGGCGAAGTGCTGGTAAAGGGCGACCAGGTGATGCTCGGTTACTATAAAAACGAACAGGCGACCGCCGAAGTGTTTATGGATGGGTGGTTCCACACCGGGGATATGGGGCGCATCGATGATGCGGGGCTGCTGTACATCACGGGCAGGAAAAAGAATGTCATCATACTGTCCAATGGCAAGAACATCTACCCGGAAGAGATCGAAGGATACTACCTGCACATTCCATATGTAAAGGAAATCATTGTATACGCGCCCGCAAGCGGCGAAAAGAAAGACCAGCTTTGCGCAGAAGTATTCCTGGAAGAAGCGTTCCGGGAAGAAATGGGCGATATAAAGGCGCTGGACAGCTTAAGCAAAGATATAGCGGAAATAAACAAGCAACTGCCGGGATATAAGCAGGTGCACAATGTCGCCCTGCGGGATACCATGTTTGAGAAGACGACGAAGAAGTCGATTAAGAGGCATGCGATGTAGCTTGATTTCAAAAAGGGATTCGGCCTTGTATATGCACCATTAAAAACGTAGACGTTTCAATTCGCGCCGATGGTGCGGGCAGCATCACGCTTTCAAGGCATCTTCCGGCAAAGACGGAAGATGTCTGCGTATTATGCGGGCCCCCGGGGTGTGTCACTTTTTTATTGAAGATTGGTATTACATTGCTGCCACAATTGCTTCGTAGGTGCGGATTGTGTCCTGCGGATCTTTGTAGCTTAGAAACACAGGCTTTCCGTTTTTTCTGTCAATGCGAATGGTGGGTGCGGAGCCTGCCCGTACAAACAGCAGCATTTCGCCCGGTGAATCGGCGCGGAAGTTGCCTTTGAGCGCGTCGCCAAAACCGCCGAACCCGTTTGTGCGCACCATGTGGGGCGCAATCTCGTCCATGGGCCGCTCGTCCAGTGTGACAACCTGCACATCTTCAATGCCGATATCCGTGCCGTACATTGCGCTGATTTCGATCGTGCCGTTGCCGGCCGTGACAGCCGGGTCTTGCTCGCCGTCATAAAACATTGCGCACACAGCAACCAGCACGACTGCGGCAATCACAACCACAGCAACTGCCGCTTTCCGGGACATGGGCGTACTGCTGGTAGAAATTTTCCTGTTCATCAATATAACTGTCACGATGGGATCGGCGATCAGCACAATGACCACGATTGTGGAAAGCGTTTCCAACCGGAACTGCGTGGCGATCCCCATGACAAAAAACTCGATCCCCATGCGGATCAACAGGCTGCCCGCCCAGTGGGCCAGCTTTTTTTTGTCAATTTCTGCCCGTTGCGCGTCTGTCATGGTGTTGTACCCGGCCAGCAGCATCAGCCCCTTGCCGTTCCACATAAAAACCCCCATAATAATACACGGCGCGGCAATCACCGTCAGTATGACCAAAACACAATGCCTCCCTGAACTTTTCCTCGAAAATTTGTGTTATACGTTGCGGCCCAACGCTTCGGCCTGTTTAAGGAAGTCGGTTTCCTGTACTTTGCCTGCCGCACCCAGGCCACTTGCGACCAGTATGCCCGCATCCTTGAAGTTCAGGAAGTTGCCCATCTGGTTGTACGTATAAATGATATTATCATATGCGGATTTATCGCTTTCCTCGCCGCATACCAGCAGATAGCTCTCCTTGAACGCAAGCGGGCGGTCGCTGCCTGCGCCGCCGTAGGCGTACAGCCGGTCGATCCAGCCTTTGATCTGCATGGGGAATGTGTACCAGTAAATAGGAGTCGCCAACACCAGCACATCGTAGCCTTCCATCAGGGGTTCGAGCGTGCGGAAGTCGTCTTCCTGTGTGCAGGCATAGCCTGTACTCCAGCATGTGTCGCACGCAATACAGCCGCCGATGTTCTTAAAAGCGGTCTCTACCTTGTGCGCTTCGTGGCCTGCGGCCTGTGCGCCGCCGATGAACGCATTGGCCAACAGGTCGCTGTTGCCGCCTTTACGGGGGCTTGCAGTCAGCACCAAACATTTCTTTGACATCAAATCCACCTCAATTCCAAATATATATATTACCATTATACACCAGCAATGGGGCAGGTATACACAACAAAAATCGCGAGGTATAATAAAATCATACTGATAATGCTAACCCTGATAGAAAACTTAAAAAGGGTTTAGAGATGCGACATAAAAATGCCATGTCATTTTTGAAGTGAAAGTATTGAACGGCTTAATTAGTGAATAGTAAAACGTGAGGTGCGGCTGATGCAAAAAAGAATGAAAATAAACGGGATGGATAAAAGTGAAACGGAGAAGCTACTTATGCGCGCGCAGGCAGGTGTCTTTTGTACGATTGGGCAGGATGGGGTTCCCTATGGCGTGCCGGTGCAATTCGTGTACGAGGGTGGCAGCATCTATTTCCATTGCCTGGTTGCGGGCGAAAAGCTGGATAATATGAAAGAAAACGGCAAGGTTTGCTTTACTGCATACGAGATGGGCGGCGTGTGGTACCCGGACGGCATGGAGTATATGTGCGGGCTGGATACCGAATACAAAAGTGCCATTGTGCGCGGCAGCGCGTCTGTGGTGCGGGATGACGGGGACAAGGCGCGCATCTTGAAATGCATTGTGCAAAAATATGCGCCCGGTCTCGTGAATATGCCGATGAAGGCGTCCTCCTACGCCAAAACCGCGGTTGTGGAAATCCGGCCCCACAGTGTGACGGGAAAGCACGGGGATACCGTACCGGCGGGCAGCAAGTACATCCGGGCTGTCGGAAAGCAGGGTGAAGCGGATGGATGAGATGCAGCAACTGAAAGAAGCTGTGGCGTCAAGCAGCCGCATTGTGTTTTTTGGCGGGGCGGGCGTATCCACCGAGAGCGGCATACCCGATTTCCGGTCGGCGGACGGGCTGTACAGCGCCAAAAAGCAATTTGGCGCGCCGCCGGAAGAACTGCTGAGCGGGCCGTTTTTCCGCGCGAATCCCGCCGTGTTTTACCAGTACTACAGGGGTAACCTGGTGCACCAGGACGCACAGCCCAACGACGCCCACAAGGCCCTTGCCCGGCTGGAACAGGCAGGCAAGCTGGCCGCTGTTGTCACACAGAACATTGATGGATTGCACCAGATGGCAGGCAGCCACAATGTGCTGGAACTGCATGGGTCGGTGCGGCGCAATTACTGTGTGCGCTGCGGCAAGCGGGTTACGCTGGAATATATGCTGGATACAGCGCACGATGCAGACGGCGCGCCCGCGTGCGACAGCTGCGGCGGGCTTGTCCGCCCTGACGTGGTGCTATATGGTGAAACGCTGGACGACGCCACGGTCCAAAAAGCGGTGGAGGCCATCGAATCTGCCGATATGCTGATTGTGGGCGGTACATCGCTGGTGGTGTATCCTGCGGCGGGCATGGTGGGATGTTTTGCGGGCGGCACGCTTGCGCTGGTCAACAAAAGCGCCACCGGATACGACAGCCGGGCCGATATCGTCATACACGATTCGATCGGCAAGGTGCTGGCGGCGGTAGTTGATTGATCGTAGTATAAATTGCATTTCGGAATGGGGTAACGATATAAAAAAGTGTGTGGTAAAGTGTTTCCTTTACCTTTTTTTAACCATCGCTATGCTAACATAAGGCAAGAGGGGGGAATATCCTTATGCAGCAAAATAGTTTTTTAAGCGGCCCTGCTGTTATACTCGTCATTGCGCTGATTGTGGTGGTGGTGGCGCTGATTGCCGCGCGCATTCCGCGGTACAGGCGCATTTTTCCGTATAAAAAAGCACGCCTGTTCACCGATACGGAACACGCGTTTTTTGAAGTGTTACGTGAGTGTGTGGATGGTGATATGCTGCTGCTTTGCAAGGTGCGGCTCGCAGATGTCATCCGTCCGACGACAAACGAGATTATTTACCTCAACCATGTGTGCCAGAAGCACGTGGATTTTGTGATCAGCGATACAACTGGCGATCCGTTGCTTGTCATCGAATTGGATGACTACAGCCATAACCGCCCCGACCGTATCAAGCGGGATGAGTTTGTGGACAATGCCCTGGATGCCGCCGGGGTGGAAATCCTCCACGTGCCGGTCAGCGACAGCTACAACCCGCGCACACTGGCCAAAACGATCCGCCGTTTTCTCTGATA
Organism: Christensenella sp. UBA5399; assembly: GCA_002407725.1. Taxonomy (GTDB): domain Bacteria; phylum Bacillota; class Clostridia; order Christensenellales; family Christensenellaceae; genus UBA5399. Next base: position 5,926 of record DHOD01000004.1, read on the forward strand.
CTAATTCTAAATTAAAACATCTGTTTTAATTTAGAATGCCCCGCAGAAGGCGTGGCTTGTTTCGCGCAAAAACAGCGCGGAATGCGTCTCATACTATCCCAAACGCGCGTGTCGCGCTATAACAAGTGCTTCTTTGGCCTTCTTCGAAGGGCGTTTCAACAGAGTGAAGCGTAGTTATAAAAAATGCCAGCGTTTTTTAAATGGGATTGGCATGAGATTGCTTTTCTTGCCGTTATCGTTATAATAATTATGAAGAGTTTAGGAAAGGTGAAAACGGATGAAAGTAAGGACAAGATTTGCGCCCAGCCCCACGGGATACCTGCACATTGGCGGGCTAAGGACGGCGCTTTACGCATACCTGTATGCAAAGAAAAACGGCGGCGATTTTATACTGCGGTTGGAGGATACCGACCGTGAGCGGCTGGTGGACGGCGCGGATACGTTGATTTATGATACGCTCAAAGGCACCGGCCTGGTGTACGACGAAGGCCCGGATATCGGTGGCCCGTATGGCCCGTATGTGCAGTCGGACCGCAAGGATATGTATCAAAAATACGCGGAGCAGCTTGTGGAGGCCGGGGCGGCGTATTATTGCTTCTGCACCAAGGACGAGCTGGACGCTGCGCGCGCGGACCATGAGGCGCGTGGCGTCACGCCCAAATACGATAAGCGCTGTGCCAAGTTGGATAAAGAAGAAGCGCGCAGGCGTATTGCGGCGGGCGAGCCGTATGTCGTACGCCAGGATATCCCCACAGAGGGCGAAACAACGTACAACGACATGGTCTATGGCGATATCACCGTACCCAACAGTGACATGGAAGACAACGTGCTGCTCAAGTCGGACGGTTACCCCACGTACAACCTTGCCAATGTGGTGGACGACCACCTGATGGAGATCTCGCATGTGATCCGCGGTGTGGAATACCTGTCCAGCACACCCAAATACAATCTGCTGTACAAGGCGCTTGGTTGGGATATCCCGCGGTACATACACTTGCCGCCCGTCATGCGCGACAAGCACGCCAAGCTTTCCAAGCGTCACGGCGACGCATCCTACGAGGATTTTATCAAAAAAGGCTACCTGTCCGGCGCAATCGTCAACTACATCGCATTGCTGGGCTGGGCGCCCGCGGGCGAGCAGGAGATATTCACCCTGCCGGGGCTGGTGGAGGCTTTTGACGTCGCAGGCGTCAGCAAGTCGCCTGCCATTTTTGACATTGACAAGCTGAAGTGGATGAACGCCGAGTACATCCGCGCGCTTGCGCTTGATGATTTTATTACAACGGCAATGCCGTACTTCCTTCAGGTTATCGACCCGGACAAATACGATATGCAGCTGATAGCGAAAATTGTCCAGCAGCGGCTGGAGGTGCTGACGGAAATCCCCGAAAAGCTGGCGTTTTTTGCGGCGATGCCCGAATACGACATTGACCTCTACAATCATAAAAAAATGAAGGTGACGCCGGAGAGTGCGCTGGTATACATCAAAGAGGCGTACCCTGTGCTGGAAAACCTGGCCGAATTTACGGAAAGCTACATACACGATGCGATGCTGGAGTTGGTGCAAAAACTGGGGATCAAGAACGGCCAACTGCTCTATCCGTTGCGCATTGCGGTCACCGGGACGGCTGTCACGCCTGGTGGGGCCATCGAGATTGCCGCGCTGCTGGGCCGCCGCGAGACGCTGGCGCGGCTCGAGGGCAGCATCAGCAAGCTGGAGAATGCGCTTAAATAAAGGTTTTCCTTGACTTAGTGCGCGTTGGCGTTATATAATATAACCCGTCCTTGCTCTGCGGAGGCACACGCCTAAGTGCAGAGCCGATAGTCCATAAGGAGGTGAAAAAACCATGACAAAGTATGAGTCCATGTACATACTGAAACCGGATATGGAAGAGGAAAAGAAAGACGCGGCCATCAAGCGTTTCTCTGATATCGTGACCGGCAACGGCGGCGAGATCGAGAGCATTGACGAATGGGGCAAAAAGCGCCTGGCTTATCCTATCCAGTATATCAACGACGGTTACTATGTGCTGATGACCTTTGCAGCGCCGCCGGAGCTTCCGGCCGAGCTGGAGAGGAATTATAAGATCTCAGACGATATTTTGCGTTATATGGTCGTGAACCTGGATAACGCATAAACCGGCCCGCTTGATTTTGGAGGGTAATGAGAATGAATAAAGCGATTTTGGTAGGAAACCTGACCAGGGACCCCGAGCAGCGCACCACCCAGAACGGTGTGCCGGTGACGTCGTTTACAGTGGCCATCAACCGGCGTTTTAAGTCGCAGGATGGGTCGCAGCAGACAGATTTTATCAACTGCGTGGCGTGGCGTTCCACAGCCGAGTTTATTGCGAAGTACTTTGTAAAAGGCTCGCGTATCGGCATTGTGGGCAGCATACAGTCCCGGTCGTATGACGACCAGAGCGGAAACCGCAAATATGTGACGGAAGTGGTTGTGGACGAGGCCGAATTTGTGACAAGCAAGTCGCAGAACCCGGGCGCGCAAATGGATGCGCCGGCGGCGTCGCAGCAACCTGCAGCAGCACCCAGTGCCGACGAGCTTTTTGCTGACGAACTCAGCGATTTCGAGCCGCTCGACGATGCGGAGCTGCCGTTTTAAGGGAAAGATTCTTTCAGAAAGGAATATTTTGCAATGAGCGAAGAAAGAGGCAAAAGGCCTATGCGGCCAAGAAGGCCCAGAAGGAAAGTTTGCATTTTTTGTGCGGATAAAAATGAAAAGATAGATTATAAAGATGCTGTCAAGCTGAGGAAATTCCTCACGGAGCGTGGCAAGATTGCGCCCCGCCGCGGCACCGGCACATGCGCCAAGCACCAGCGGGAGCTTGCGGTTGCAATCAAGCGTGCGCGTGTGGTTGCGCTGCTGCCGTATGTGTCCGAGTGAGCAAAAGCAAACTAAAAAGTAAGCGATGACAAACCAAAGATAAAAAGACCGGTAAACGCCGGTCTTTTTTGTGCAAAAAAACAACTTGACAAAACTACCGGAAATATGTAAACTAAACAAAGTAAGCAAACGCTAACTAAGGTAAAAAAACGCCACAGAGTGCATGAAAGCCCGGATTGCCTCATGCGATGCTGCAATGATGGGCTTTGTGCAAAAAAAACATAGTAAGCATAAGCTAACAATAAGAATGCTGCAAAGGAGAACCATGCAAAAAAGACGGATGGACAGGCTGCTGGTGACACACTGCGCCCCGGTGCTTGCGGGGCTGAAGACAGCGGGCATGTTCTCGTTTTTGGCGGAAGACCAGAGTGGTTTGGGGATGCATCTTGCGCGGTGGAACGCACTGCTGAATGGATGCGGAATCTATGCCACAGTGATTTGCAAATGCCCTGCGCGTTCCTTGATTTATGTGTACAGGAAGAAAGCGCTGGAAGACGATATTGCCTGCCGGGCTGCGCGCGCATTGCTGGACTGTTATGGGTATGCCGGCGGCGTGGGGCGCCATATAGCGCACCTGCGCAAACGGATTGGAGATGCGGAAAGTTTCCCGCACGAAATCGGCTTGTTCTTGGGGTACCCGTTACACGACGTTGCCGGGTTTATTGAAAACAGCGGCAGCGGTTATAAGCTGGCGGGCCCATGGAAGGTGTACGATGGCGTGAAAGAGGCACAGTGTACATTTAAAAAATACAGTAAATGCAAGGATATCTATTTGAAGATGTACGACAAAGGAAAATCGATCGCGCAGCTTACGGTTGCTGCGTAATATGACTAAAGGTGGTGTAATGGATATGGGCAAAATAGCGGTTGTGTATTGGAGTGGCACCGGCAACACCGAGGCCATGGCAAACGGCGTGACAGACGGTGCAAAGGAAGCCGGCGCGCAGGTGGATATGATGACTGCGGGGGATTTCTCCGCCGATCAGGTGGATACGTACGCTGCGATTGCATTTGGGTGCCCTTCGATGGGCGACGAGATACTGGAGGAAGATGAATTCCAGCCGATGTGGGATCAGTGCGCGCCACGGTTAGGCGGCAAAAAGATTGCGCTGTTTGGCTCCTACGGGTGGGGTGACGGCGAATGGATGCGCAATTGGACCGAAGAATGCAAAGGGCTTGGTGCACAGATGGCGGCGGGTTTTCTGATTGTCAATGAAACGCTCGGCGACGAGGACATTGAACAATGCAAAAAACTGGGCAAAAGCCTGGTTTCATAATACCGATTCTCAATAGAAAACATAAAACAGTATTTTTATTAGGGAATCATATACATTTGCTTTGGAGTGATTTTTAATCACCCAACCATATAATACAATCCTGCAGCAACAGCCCACTGACATTTCCGCGGGCTGTTGCACGGTTGCGTGCGCCAAAATCGTGAAATAACAAAAAAACATGGAAAGTAACACCCAAAATGTAAAGGATATAATATATAC
>DHOD01000004.1:10487-10727 GCA_002407725.1 Christensenella sp. UBA5399
ATATACTGTACACATACTAACAAGGGAAAGGAAGACGGATTCTATGAAAAAATTTCTAGTATTGCTTTTCTGTGTCTCTCTGTGTATTGGCGCTTTGACGGGGTGCGGGGCAGGTGCAGAGACGGCGGAATCGGCGCAGACCGCCATTGCGGAAGAAGCGCCGGCAGAAACCACGCAGCCAGATCCAACGCCGGAACCAACACCCGAGCCGACGCCTGCGCCAACACTGGAACCGACGCC
>DHOD01000004.1:10933-12535 GCA_002407725.1 Christensenella sp. UBA5399
GGAACCGACGCCTGAGCCGTTGCCGTCAGTAGAGGGCCTGAAAGAAAAAGTAGGGAATTATACGTTTTTAATGCCACCGGAAGGGGTGAGGGAACCGAATAGCAACGGCGGATTTTGCTATTTTGATGTTGGAGAGGGGCTGGGATCGATATCGTGGTCGATGGATGTAGTGGAAGCCATAGATACGGAAAACGCTGAATCTGCCGTGTCCGATCTTCTTGGGATCCTAAGCCAGGCAGAGTCGTTTGAAAATTATGATTCCGGTATGGGCGATGCAATTGCGGGGAATCCCACAGGAGAATTTACATACGATAAGGTAAGTGACGAAGGGAAAATACGATACCACAAAGGGTATGTGTTTTTTGAGGACCAGGGACGCTACTTTTTTGAAATGAATGCGCCTGAAGGCGGGATAGATGCGCTTGAGGAACAATTCAATACGGTGGTCGATTCCATCAGGCTGGAGCCGGATGCCATAGACGGTAAAACTGCGCTCTCCTCCGATTTGCTTGAGGATCTCAGCCCCGAGGCGTTCAACCGCAGGTTCTTTAATGAGTTGATCATGCTCAATACAATGCTGGGGGAAGAAAATGGACTCCTCGTTTCTATTGCTTGTATAGGTATTGAGCAGAATGAGGATCATGAGCAGGTATATGAGACTGGGTTTATGGTTGATGCCGCCACACATGTATATTATTATACCGACCCCGATGGCGAAGTAGTGGCCGCCCTCACGGAAACGTCGACCGAATATGGCGTGGGCTTTGGCGGGAAAAAAGAAGCCGCCGCAATGAGCCTGGTGTTCGCACCCCTTGGCGAAGGCGAGGAAATATCGGACCGGCTTGCGGCAATCGATGAGATTCCCATGGGCAGTACCGACATGCATTCTGTGGGCAGTGCCCTGGATGACACCATGACAATGGTCACACCTACCAGTTGGGGCGATCATAATACATACTTCTTTGTGCGGATAGGAATCGACGAAGAGGTCAGCGATGCGGCGTTGGATTGGTGTGCGGAAATGTGGAAAAGCCTGTCGGAGGAATAAGCTAAACCACTGCATGATGCATACCAGAATGCTGAATTCAAGAGGGTTTTAACAAGAAAACGCGGCAAATGCAAAAACAGTTGATTTTGCATTTGCCGCGTTAAAATGCCGGCATGTGATAAAAGCAAAAATGTTGCTTATGCGAACATTGAAGGAATTTACCCGCCCGAATACGTCTCGTCCACTATAGTGAAAATTTCGTCGATCCACATGCCGGCGCTGCGTGCCTCACGTGTGGCCGCGCGGAAAGAATCTACAATTTGCTGTTTCCGCATCGTCTTGATTTTCTCGGCGTTATCGGCGACATAATCGCCTTTGCCGGCAACGGAATAAATGATGCCTTGCTTTTTGAGTATGGAATACGCCTTTTGTACGGTGTTGGGGTTGATGTCAAGTTCCCTGGCCAGCGAACGCACCGATTGCACCTGCTCGTGCGGGTGCATTTTTGCGGTCATGACCAGCAATTTAATATATTCCACAATCTGTACATAGACAGGGATGTTTGTTTCGCTCCTCGGTTTTATGGTTTCCCTTGCATTTAACATAAATGGGCC
>DHOD01000004.1:12719-21418 GCA_002407725.1 Christensenella sp. UBA5399
TACAATATTTTGTGGTATGGCGAAAGCCATATACATATCCATTGTATAAAACGCAAGAAAATGTGTCAAGCGGTATTCGGCAGAAAAGCCGCGTAACAGAACCTAAATATGAAACCTCTTTTTCAACTCGGTGGACAGGTGGCGTATTGTGAACCGGAGTATGCCCAATATGGTGAGCGCGCCCGCAATTGTGGAGAGCAGCGTCGGCACCAGCACGTGGGTGATGCCCGTCAGGTAGAATATCAGCGGCAGGAAGCAGAGCCCCACAAAAATAATGGCGTACACAAGGTTGTCGCGCAAGAGCGATTTGTGGATCCAGGAAAAAAAGTCGATATACACAATGCCAAGCGTCAGTATAAAGGGAAGAATGACCTCGTACGACCAACCGTACCAGCCCGATACATAGTCGATGGAAAGCATCAGGCCCATCACGCCTGCCATTTGCGCAAAGGCCTTGGCGCCGGGAAAAACGTCGGATACAATGCAGACCCGCACAAAAATCCACGCGTACAGCACAGCCGCGGCGACCACGATAAACCAGGGCGTGCCCTCCCAGAAGATCAGGTTAAGCAATATGCTGCCGCCAATAAACAGGAAGGTGTAAAACAAAAACAGGTCATTGGTAAACGAGCGCTTGTCAATAAAATCATTTTGAACAACATCGGGGTACAGTTGGTTGGGCGCGGGGGTGTCGGTCAACTTTTTTGCGCACAAAGGGCAGTGGGAAAGCGCCTCATCCACATATACGTTGCATATATCGCAGTAATTTACGCCTGGTTTTTCCATTCGTTGCCCCTCATTTCAATCTCCAATCCCACCTCCTGCGAGAAGTGCAGGAAGAATTTGCGGATAATATCCGTCTCCTCGATGCCCCGCGCAAATGTAATGATCATCTTATCCTCGTACGAAACGACAACGCAATTGAGCGGGTTGAGGTCGCTCACGCCCAATGTGTAATAAATCTCCTTGATGTATTTGCGCATCGAATCGGGCAGGCGGGTGGTTTTCAGGTTGGAAAGCAGCATGGTATAGCTGCCCTCGCCGTACAGGCGGTATGTATTGGAAACCACCATGTTTTTTAAAAACAACGGCGTGATCCTGATAAACGGGTTTTTCTCAAATTTCACGTTTTTATTGATGTTGGCGTGAATCCGTTCCTTTTTCAGCCCTTCCGCAAGCTGGGCCGATACAACTGCGACAATATCATCAAATGTGGTGCTCTTTTCCACCACCATTCCAACGTTTGCAAAAGACACAAAATTGCGCAACGTGTCCGAAGGGAACATACTGCGCAAATCGATGGGCACGGAGATGATAATGGGATTTTTGGAGCCCATGTATTCCACCTGTGTGGATGCGATGCAGTAGATCAGCAGTGCCGCGACATAGGCGGAGACGGTGACGCCCCGCTGCTTGACTTTGCCCAAAAACTGTTTCAGATCCATGATACCGTGTGTGACAAAAATCTCGTTCGGGTGCATGGGCGTGCCCATGATATGGTAGGCGACCGGCTGCTTGAGCCGGGTATAATCGCCTTTGTTATCGTAATACTTTAGGAAGCTATTTTCCAGCTCGTCCTGCGATACGCGCTCCTCGGTGTCCATGACCATGCCTTCGTTTTCCATGGGGTAGCCCTTGAGCACAAAATATTCATAGACCATTGTTTTGAGAAATTCGATGGCCCCCGCGCCGTCGGCAAGCCCGTGGAAGCATTCCATGATGATGTTGTTGCGGTGGTACATAACGTTGAACAAAAAGCCGTTGTTGACAAAATCTTTTAATCTGCGGCAGGGAAATCCGGTGTCCTCCTTGACGACGGGAATGGCGTGGTTGGTATCCAGATAATACCAAAAAAGTCCGCGCTTCAGTGTGACGCAAAACGAAGGAAAACGCGGCAGTATCCGCACGAGCGCCTGCTGGAGCAGGTTGCCGTCCACCTCCTCGTACAGCTCGAAGTCGAGCCGGAACGTCGTGTTGTTGTGCGTCTGGGAGATAGATGGATAAATTTTTGCTGCGGTATCCAGGCGGTACCAGTCTCTGTCAGGCATCCGAGTCACCGGATTTCACAAACGTACCGTCCTCAAGCTCCTGAAAAGCCTGCGAAAGCTCGTCGCGCGTATTCATGACAATGGGGCCGCCCCACGCGACAGGCTCGTACAGCGGCATGGCCGTAAGCAGTATAAAGCGTACGCTGTTTTCGCCCGCTGTAACACTCAGATCTTTACCGTGTGTGAAAAGCAACGCCCGCTTGGCGGGGAAAATTTCGTCCGAAAGCTTGCTGAAATATCCCTCGCCATCGTAGATATAGACAAACAATGTGTTTTCCGGGATTGTGACATAATCCCACTTTGCGCCGGGTGCCATTGTGATATCCAAATAGGTTGCATCCACAAATTTGCCATTAAATGCACCGTCCGTGTCCTTGTACCGCCCCGCAATCACCTTGACGTCTGTTCCGTCCTCGCGTACCTGTGGCACGGAATCCGCAGTGATGCTGTTGTAGGCAGGGGGCGTCATTTTGTCCTTGGCGGGCAGGTTGATCCACAGTTGCATACCTTGCATCCTGTCTGCGGGCTGAGGCATCTCCTGATGGATCACGCCGCTGCCGGCGGTCATCCATTGGCAGTCGCCATCCAGTATGCTGCCGCTGTTGCCCATGCTGTCACCATGCTCCATATCGCCGCGCAGCAGGTATGTCACGGTCTCTATGCCCCGATGGGGATGCCAGGGAAACCCCTTGGTATAGTCATCCGGATTTGTTGAATCAAACGCATCCAACATCAGGAAAGGGTCAAAATCCTCGACCGTACGGTTGCCCAACACGCGCGTCAGCTTCACGCCCGCGCCGTCCTCTGTCGCAGTGCCGGTCACGACTTTCCGAACCTGTCTGTAATCATCCATATCATAACACCTCACAAATCATTCGTGCGAATCATGAATATTTTTCGAACCCCTATATCTATAGTATACAATAAACTAATTCAGGCGCTGGAAACCAGACTGGCAGACGGGCCCTTCCAGGCAGGAGACCAGGTTAGGCTCCTTTGCCATAATGCCGAACACTTCATCCACAGCTTCGCCGTAACGGTCGATCATGTCGGCAGTGTGCGTAAAGGACGCGTAGAAGGCCGTTGTGGCGAGGTAACCGCGCTGTAACATTTCCTGTGTGAAAAATGTCTTGCATACCAGCGGCTCGTCATGGGCGAAGCTGAAGTGCGAGAGCGGGGCAATGCCGCCCGTGTGTATTTCCAGCCCGTGGTTTTTTGCCGCGACCTTCCATACGTCCACAACATGCTCGCCGGCCGCTATCAGGTGGTTTTCCACATCGTTTTTCTGGAAGAAATCAATGGTCGCCATTGCCGCTGCAAAGCCTGTGCGCTCTGTCCAGAACGTGCTGGACATGAACGTATCCTGGGCCGCCTTCATGATATCCTCGATGCCGATGATTGCTGAGACAGGATAACCGTTGGACATGGATTTGGCAAACACCGCCAAATCGGGGTCTATGCCCAGCGCCATATGGCTGCCGCCGCAGTTGAGGCGGAACCCGGCCGTGATTTCATCAAACAGCAGCACAACGCCGCTGCTTGCCGTGCGCTCGCGGATATGCTCCAAATAGCCTTCGACAGGCATGTCGTTGCGCACGGGCTCCATGACCACAGCCGCCAGGTCGTCTATGTTTTGGTCGAAAACACTGTCAAACTCTTCAATGTTATTATAATGGAAGGGTAGTACCGTGCCGTGCAGCCCCTTGGGCACGCCCGCGGGGTCGAGCCCTGCCAGCAGGTGCGCGGATAGTGAATCGCTGCCCGCAATGTTGGCGGAGAGGTACCAGTCGTGCCAGCCGTGGTAACCGCAAATCATCACTTTATCCCTGCCGGTGGCCGCCCGCGCAATGCGCACGGCAAGCGCCATGCCCTCGCCGCCCGCTTTGGCATAACGGACCATCTCGGCCCAGGGGTGAAGCCCCAGCAGCTTCTCCGCCAGAAAAACTTCCTCGGCGGCGTTCAGCGTACACATGCTGCCGTTGTCGATCACCTTTTTGACGGCGCTATCCACGGCGTCGCAGGCGTATCCCAGCGAACATGCGCCGATGCCCATATAGCTGAAATCAATATAGTGGTTGTTGTCCAAATCCCACACGTCACAGCCTTTGGCGCGGCTGTAATACGCGGGCCAAAGATTGGGCAGAAACTGCTCGGGCCTTTTGGAGAGCAATTGTGTGCCCCCGGGGATGATGGTTTTGGCATATTTATAAAGCTCCTGGCCTTTTCCCATATGTAAAATACTCCTTCGTATAAACAAGTTCATTTTGTCTGTTTTCCGACAGTTTTATTATTGATTATTTTTATGTTAAAGTCAATGGAAAGGGCTGCCATCTATTGAAAAAAGGGTACGTCGATGGTATATTATATAAGTTACGGATACTGAAATTTGGGACATGGAAGCATTTGCAGGAGGACACAAACATGGAAGACACGCTGAAATATGGATTTACACTGCCGGAGCTGCTGGTACCCGCCGAGGATGTGAACATGAAAAAGTGGTCGTGCGTAGCGTGCGACCAGTTTACTTCGCAGCCCAAATACTGGGAGGCTGTCAAAAAGCAGGTGGGGACGGCGCCAAGCTCGTTCCATATTATGCTGCCGGAAATTTACCTTGAAGAAGACGACGTTGACGAGCGCATCATCAGTATGAAGCAGGTCATGCGCGAATATATTGCCGACGGCGTGCTGGAGGTGCTGCCGCCCGGCATTATGCTGGTGGAGCGCCACATCGGCGGGAAGGTGCGCAAGGGCATCATGCTGGCGATGGACCTGGAACAGTACGATTACGACATCACAAAAAGGCCGATGGTCAGGGCGACGGAGAAGACCGTGCTGGAGCGCATACCCCCACGGGTACGCATCCGCAAGGGCGCGGTGCTGGAGATGCCGCACATTATTTTGATGATTGACGACGAGGCGGACGATGTAATTGGCGGGTTGCATATGCAACGCGATGTGATGGACAAAATATACGATTTTGACCTGATGCAGGATGGCGGACGGCTGGAGGGATGGCTGGCAGTCGAGCAGAAGCTGGTTGACGATACGGTCAGGGCGATTGCGTCGCTGCCGCGCAGGGATAACATGCTGTACTGTGTAGGTGACGGAAACCATTCGCTGGCAACGGCAAAAACCGTCTGGAACGAAATGAAGGCGGGGCTTACCGAGGCGGAACGGCAAACACACCCGGCGCGTTTTGCGTTGTGTGAGGTGATCAACCTGCGGGACAGGGCTGTGGAATTTATGCCGATCCACAGGATGTTTTTTAATGTCAATCCTTCCAACTGCGCGCATTTTGTGGCGGAGAAGCTGAAGGAAAAGGGCCGGAACGCCAAGCTGATATTCGGCAGGTGGAACCCCGCCACACGCACCGAGGAAGGCGCGTTTGTCATTCCGTTCCGCTACCACGAGGGGGCGGGCAAGCTGGTGATAGAGGACCCGCAGCACCCGCTGGCGATCGGCGAGGTGCAGGATATTTTCGATGAATACGTTGCGCAGAACGAATCGTATTCGCTGGACTACATTCACGGCGACGAGGCATTTATGGAGCTTTCCGATCAATATGACAGCATCGGGTTCTATTTTGAAGCGCTCAAGAAGGCGGAGTTTTTTGACATGATCGTCAAATGCGGCGTGTTGCCCAAGAAGACATTTTCGCTGGGAGAGGCGGAGGAGAAGCGCTATTATACGGAGTGCAGGATGATTACGCCCGCACGGTACGCGGACGCGAAGCCAGATGGGTCCGGCCAATGAGGGGAATATAGGAGACGGGTTATATGGGAGTAAAAGTAGCAAAATTTGGGGGAAGCTCGCTTGCCGATGCCGATCAGATCCGCAAGATGGCTGAAATTATCAATGCTGACGAGGACAGGAAGTTTGTGGTACCATCCGCACCGGGAAAGCGGAGCGCGGACGACATGAAGGTCACCGACCTGCTCTACCAACTGTACAACGGCCTGATCAACATGGAAGATATCACAAAGGTCTTTACGCTGATCTACAACCGGTACGTCAAAATCAAAAAGGACTTGGGCGTCAAGACAAAGATCGAGGACGAGTTGGAAAAGGTATATGAAGAGGCAAAGTGCTGCGACACGCCCGATTATGCGGCATCGCGGGGCGAATACCTCAACGGCATGCTGATCGCGGATTATCTGGGATATGATTTTATTGACGCGGCGGACGTCATCTTTTTTGACAGCGCCGGCAATTACGACGAAAAGAAGACAATGAGCGTGCTGCCGGGGGCGCTGAAGCTGCACGAGCGCGCCGTTATCCCGGGTTTTTACGGCAGCATACCCAACGGGAAAATCAAGACGTTCTCACGCGGGGGCAGCGATATCACCGGCTCCATTATATCGTGCGCGGCGGATGCCGACCTGTACGAAAACTGGACGGATGTTTCGGGATTTTTGATGGCAGACCCGCGTGTGGTCGAGAACCCACAAAAAATCGATGTCATCACCTACCGCGAGCTGCGCGAGCTTGCGTACATGGGCGCGACGGTGCTGCACGAGGACTGCATCTTCCCGGTGCTGGAGGCCGCGATTCCCATCAATGTGCGCAACACCAACAAGCCGGGCGACGCGGGAACGATGATTGTCCCGGAGATCGAATCATCCAAAATGTCCAACAGGAACATCACGGGCGTGGCGGGTAAGAAGAATTTTACAGTTATTACAATGGAGAAGAGCGGTATGAATGCCGAGATTGGCTTTGGCCGCAAAGTGTTGGGCTGCCTCGAGAAATTCGGGCTCTCGTTCGAGCACATGCCTTCTTCGATCGATACGGTGTCGCTGGTGCTGGCGGATAAGGGCATCAGGGGATGCATCGAGCAACTGATCGACGAGCTGCACGCCGTTTGCAACCCCGACAGTGTGGAGGTTTCGTCCAACATGGCGCTGATTGCGACGGTGGGCCGCGGCATGATCCGCAAAATCGGTGTTTCTGCCAAGCTGTTCACGGCGCTCGCCTCCAAAAAGATCAACGTGCGCATGATTGACCAGGGCTCCAGCGAGATCAACATCATTGTTGGCGTCGAGAATGACGATTTTGAGAAAGCCGTGCGGGCCATTTATAACGCATTGGTATAAACGATAATGTGACAAAAGACGCAAAGGAGCGAAGGATGTCTGTAAAAAGGGTTTTTGTTGAGAAGAGGGAAGGGTTTGACGTGGAGGCCAGGAGCGCGTTGAAGGATTTTACGCAGTACCTGGGCGAGCCCGTAACCTCTGTCAGGATGTTTAATCGCTACGATGTGGAGGGCATCGGCGACGAAGATTTTGAGGCGGCCGCCACGCAGGTGATGAGCGAGGGCGCGTCCGATACGGTCTATTATGATGAAATGCCGGATGTGAGAAAAAAGGCGCATGTCTTTGCCGTGGAATACCTGCCCGGCCAATATGACCAGCGGGCGGACAGCGCCGCGCAATGCGTCCAGCTGCTGACGCGCAAGGACCGTCCCGAGATCCGCTGTGCCAAAGTGTATGCGGTTGAAGGCGATATCGATATCGATGCGGTCAAGCGGTATGTTATCAACCCTGTGGATTCGCGCGAGGCTTCGCTTGCGCCGTACGATACGTTGGCAATGGACGTAAGCGTGCCCGAAAGCGTGGAGACGGTGGACGGGTTCAACCAGTTCACCAAAAAGCAGGTTGCGGCATATATAGAGGAAAACGGGTTTGCGATGACAGCCGAAGATATGGCGTGCGCGCAGGCATACTTCAAGGGGGAGCAGCGCGACCCCACAATCACGGAGCTGCGTGTGCTGGATACATACTGGTCGGACCACTGCCGGCACACGACATTTCTTACCAAATTAAAAAACGTGACATTTGCAAATGATAATATTTCGCGCCAGGCGGAGCGCGTGTACGAGGAATACCTGGATATGCGGCGCGACCTGGGCAGCAAAAAGGACGTCTGCCTGATGGACCTTGCGACCATCTACGCCAAGGACGCGAAAAGCAGGAACCAACTGAAGGACTTTGATGAGAGTGAGGAGATCAACGCCTGCTCGATCCGCCACACAATTGATACGGAGGATGGCCCGCGTGATTACCTGATCATGTTCAAAAACGAAACGCACAACCACCCAACGGAGATCGAGCCGTTTGGCGGTGCGGCAACCTGCCTGGGCGGCGCAATCCGCGATCCGCTCTCGGGCCGTTCGTATGTGTACCAGGCAATGCGCGTGACCGGCAGCGGCGACCCGCGCGAGAGCCTGGAGGATACCATGGAGCACAAGCTGCCCCAGCGGAAGATCACCAGGGAGGCGGCGCACGGATATTCGTCCTATGGCAACCAGATCGGCCTGGCGACAGGGCTGGTGAACGAGGTATACCACGGGGGATACAAGGCGAAGCGGATGGAGATTGGCGCAGTGATTGGCGCCGCCCCGCGTGAGAATGTGGTGCGCGAGCGCCCGCGCAGCGGCGATGTGGTGATATTGATCGGCGGGCGTACGGGGCGCGACGGCATCGGCGGTGCCACCGGGTCCAGCAAGGCGCACGACGAGCGGTCGGTGGAAAAATGCGGTGCGGAGGTGCAGAAGGGCAACCCCCTTACCGAGCGCAAGCTGCAACGGCTGTTCCGCAATCCGGATTTTACGCGCAAGGTGAAGCGCTGCAACGACTTTGGCGCGGGCGGCGT
>DHOD01000004.1:21683-21885 GCA_002407725.1 Christensenella sp. UBA5399
TTCCGAATCGCAGGAGCGGATGGCTGTCGTGGTGGCCGCGGGAAATGCGGAGGCTGTTTTGGACCTTGCGGCGCAGGAGAACCTGGAGGCGACGGTGGTCGCATTTGTCACAAATACAGGACGGATGCGTCTGTATTGGAATGACAAGGCCATTGTGGATATCTCGCGTGAATTTCTGGATTCCAACGGCGCGCCGCAGTAT
>DHOD01000004.1:22045-22687 GCA_002407725.1 Christensenella sp. UBA5399
GATTCCAACGGCGCGCCGCAGTATGCCGATGCCAAGGTGATGCAGTACGGCGCGAAAAACGTGTTTGACGAAACCACGGGAAAAACATTCAGGGAGACGCTGCTGGGGCTGCTTGGCGATCTCAATATCTGCTCCCAAAAGGGCCTGATAGAGATGTTCGATTCCACAATTGGCGCGGGGAGTGTGACAATGCCGCTGGGCGGCAAAAACCAGTTGACGCCGGTTCAGGCAATGTGCGCGCTGGTGCCGTGCCTGGAGAGCCGCCCCAAAACGGCGACGCTGATGGCGTACGGCATCGACCCGTATCTGATGGAAAAAAGCCCGTTTTTGGGCGCTATATATGCGGTGATAGAGAGCGTTGCAAAAGTCATATCTGCTGGCGGAAGCCTGGAAAATTGCTGGCTGACGCTGCAGGAATATTTTGAGCGTATGACGGGCGACTCCAAGCGCTGGGGCAAGCCCCTGGGCGCGCTGTTGGGTGCGTTTTGGGCGCAGCGGGAGCTGAAAATTGCGGCGATCGGCGGCAAGGATTCGATGTCCGGCAGCTTCGAGCACATCGACGTGCCGCCCACCCTCATTTCATTTGCGGTGTCGGTCGCCAAGGCCTCGCGCATCATTTCGCCGGAATTTAAAAAGGCCGAA
>DHOD01000004.1:22742-28779 GCA_002407725.1 Christensenella sp. UBA5399
CGGCGGCAAGGATTCGATGAGCGGCACATTCAAGAATATTGATGTCCCGCCTACGTTGTGTTCTTTCTGCGTGGCGCCTGTAGCCGCGAAAAACGTGATCACTCCCGAGTTCAAGAAGGCGGGTAACAAGGTGTACCTGCTGCAGATTGAACGCGATGACGACAACCTGCCGGATTTTGACGATGTAACGCGTAAATACCAGAAGCTGGAGAAACTGATCCACGACAAGGTGGTGGTCTCCGCAAGCGCCATCGGGCGTGGCGGGTACCTGGCAAGCGCGGTCAAAAGTGCGCTGGGCAACGGGCTGGGCGTCAAGTTTTTCAGCGAGAGCAAAAAACGCCTGACGCAGAAGCGCTATGGAGAGATACTGGTGGAGGCGGCGGACATTGCCGACCCGGATTTCAAGCTGATGGGCGAGATCCGCGAGGAGCCGTTTATAGAGGCCTGCGGCGAGCAGGTGCCGCTGGATGAAATATGCGCTGCATACACTGCGCCCCTGGAGGCTGTGTTCCCCACAAAGACGGACGACGCGGGCGAAGTAAAGACACCGCTTTATGAAAAGAAAAATGTGATGCAGTCCAAGTACCGCACGGCGGTTCCGCGGGTGGTGGTGCCGGTGTTCCCCGGTACCAACTGCGAATACGATACCGCGGCGGCGTTTGGGCGCGCCGGGGCGAAGGTGCGCACGGTGATTATTCGCAACAGGCATGCGGAGGATGTTGCCGCAAGCGTGCGCGAGTTTGCGGCGGAAATCCGCAACGCGCAGATTATCATGATTCCCGGTGGTTTTTCGGCGGGTGACGAGCCGGATGGCAGCGGAAAGTTCATTACAGCGGTGTTCCGAAACAATAGCGTGATGGATGCAACAATGGAATTGCTGAAAAACAGGGATGGGTTAATGCTGGGCATATGCAACGGCTTCCAGGCGTTGATCAAACTGGGACTTGTCCCGTTTGGTGAAATCCGCGATATGGATGTGCATAGCCCGACATTGACATATAACACAATCGGCAGGCATGTATCGTGCGCGGTCAGGACGCGGGTCACCAGTACCGATTCGCCATGGCTGATGTTGTCGCAACCCGGCGATGTGCACAGCGTTGTGGTGTCGCACGGCGAAGGCCGTTTTGTGGCGGAGGACGCCGTGTTTGGCCGGCTGCTGAAAGATGGGCGGATCGCCACGCAATATGTGGACGAGGGCGGCAACCCCACAATGGATGTGGCGTACAACCCCAACGGGTCTATGCATGCCGTGGAAGGCCTGCTCAGCCCCGACGGCCATGTGCTGGGTAAGATGGGGCATTGCGAGCGCGCCGGGTTTGGCCTGTTCCGCAATGTGGACGGCGACTACGACCAGAAGATCTTTGAAGGCGGCGTAGCGTATTTTCGTTAACGAATAGTGAATAAGTAAGAATGAATAATGCAGGGGCTTCTCGTAAAGTGGAGCTTCTGTTTGAAAATATGCATTATAGAGGTATGTTTGTCATCACAATACTATATCATCTTCTGCATTCGTTTCGTTTACCAAATCTCTTTGATATTCTTGGTTCTGGTTGAAATGCTTGTAAAATGTATCGACAAAACCTCTGCATGATTTAACATGCTCGGGAGGGGTTTTGTCATTACCGCCACCAAATGTTAAATTCTGCAATTGTCCTTGCTGGTTGGTGTACGCGATAGCAATTACATATGTAAATTTTCCTTCAACTGTTTGCTCGGCCAGGTCAATGGAGCGGATACGGTCATAGGGGATTCTGAAGCACTGCTCTTCCAGCTTTTTTGCTACTTGCGCATGAACGGAAATGACCAATTCCCTTTCTTCATAATATAACCCGACGAAACAAAAGGGGATGACATTGGGAAGCCCACCCAAGTAAGAGACGCCAAGCTGTTCGTTGTAATTAAACGGCATCTTTAAATCGTTACCTTGGCGGACTCGCGCCCCATACTTTTTAAGCTCGTCACTTGTGAGATGATTGGGTTGATAATCGGCGGGGAGTTGCTCGTTGAGAATACATGAATGACATACGAAACCATCTTTACAATAATGTAGTTCTTTCAGATTTTTTTCAGTGATTTCACGGCCACACCAAATACAGTGGTTTACTTTTTTGCCTCCAATTCCAAACAATCCCATGATAAGCTTCCCCCTTTAATAAAAAACAAAGATATTAGCAGAAATGTAAGATAACTTCAGTATAATAGGTAAAAATATCAAAATCAAGATTTTCACATAGGCGTTTCAAATTGTTATACAAATTTCTGAGAAATGAAGATATTCATAAATTCTTAATCATTTTACCCCTTTTATCTTAACTATTGCGCGGTATACTGTACACTCGTATGATTCTATTTATTCATAGCAGGTAAGAAAAGTATTGCGAGGGGATGTGGTATAATGGTTGACGTATTACAAAAAGAAATACGGAGGGGATTCGAATGACAATTCTTGTATGCGACGACGAAAAGGAAATCGTAGAAGCGATAGAGATATACCTGCTCAACGAAGGGTATGATGTGCTGAAGGCGCACGACGGCAGGCAGGCGCTCGACATGCTGGAGCAAAACGAGGTGCACCTGGTGATTATGGGCGTCATGATGCCGGGCATGGACGGCATCCGGGCGACAATGCGGCTGCGGGAGAGCGGCAACATCCCTGTCATTATGCTTTCGGCCAAATCGGAAGATACCGACAAAATACTGGGGCTCAACTCGGGCGCGGACGATTACATCACAAAGCCGTTTAACTCGCTGGAACTGATTGCGCGGGTCAAATCGCAGCTTCGGCGGTACACGGCGCTGGGCAGCATGGAGACGGTGCAGGGCGTGATCACGACGGGCGGGCTGGAGCTGGACGACATGAAAAAGCAGGTGACAGTGGATGGCGAGCAGGTCAAGCTGACGCCCATGGAATATAAAATACTGCGATACCTGATGCAAAATATGGAAATGGTGCTCTCCACCACGCAAATTTATGAAAACGTGTGGGACGAGCGCGCGGTGGGGGCCGAGAATACGATCGCGGTGCATATCCGCCGCATCAGGGAAAAAATTGAGATCAACCCAAAGGAACCCAAATATTTGAAGGTGGTGTGGGGAATTGGATACAAAGTGGAAAAGATATAAATATGCGCTTGCGTTCAAAATTGTAGCGTGGGTGCTTTGTATTGCCAGCATGTGCGGGCTGCTGTATGCAATGCGGGCGATGTCGGGGCTGTCGCTGTACCGTGCGACGCCCGATTACATCGACAGCTTCGAATTTACCGGCGAGATGGGTCAGTGGGCGGAGGAAGTATGGACCGCGACCATGCCGGTGGATGAGGACGTGCTGAAGCTCCAGGTGGACGATTATGTGACTTCGCTGCGGGAGCAACGCCGGGTCGATCTGGAAAATCTGAGTGCGCTGGAAAGTGTGGAGGATGTCTACGCGTACGACGCGGTGGAGTCTTTTTCAATTGCGCCCGGGGCCACTGCGGAAGATGTTTCGGTTGCGTATTCGGCTGCGGCGTCCGAGACGACTGTTGAAGCCGCTGCAGTGATAGAGGATAACGCCACCGACGACGCTGTGGAAAGTTACAGGCGGAAGCGAATCAATGAGATCAATGCGAAATACGACGGCATGATCGAGAACGCGGAAGAGCATATCCGCGCGGAGAATGAAAAGGAAATGCAATCCGCCCAAAAGGCGCTTGCTACGGAAGATGAATTTTATTATGCCGTGATACGGGACGGTGTGCTGCTGGATACCAATGTGGAAGAAGGCGGCCCCATGAACACGATACTTTCGCAGGATGGCAAGTACCTGTCGGAGTGGGCCAAAGAGGGGTATATGCAGCATGAGACAACAGGGCAGCATGTGCCGGGCGTGGATGGGATATCCGATGACACCACAGCGGTTTACCTGGCAATGAAGCCGGATGTCTTTATTGCGCGGCAGGATTCGTACAACCAGGAGTATAACCTGTACGGCAAAAATATTGTGTGGGTAGTAATCTGCATTGTGTTGGGTGTGTTCGGGTTTATTTGGCTGATGGCGACTGCGGGCCGCAACGACAGGGACGACGAAGTGCGGTTGCTCAAAACCGACGAGATCTACCTGGATGTGGGTTTTGTGCTGCTGATCATTGCGCTGATTGTGTTACTGACATTTGCGTACTCCACCACGGGCGCATTCTATGCCTTTTTCAGCACTGCGTATATAGATGCATTGAGCGTTGTGGCCGTATTTGCAACGGCGGCTGCCGGTGTTACGGTTGTCCTGCTGTGGGCGATGTCGCTCGCCAGGCGCGCGAAACTGGGCAACGCGGGGAAGCATACGCTGGCTTACAAGGTGTTCGGCGGGATCGGAAAATTATTCCAGTCGTCCGGCGCGAAGACGCAGGCGGTCGTCGGTTTTGTGTTCTATTTGCTGGCGGGGATATTGTGTTCGGCCATACTGGTCTACGGCATGTTCTGGTGGGAGCCGGGCTGGACGCTGATTGGCGTGATACTGTTGATTGTGTATGGATTTGTATCACTGATGGTGTCACTTAAAAGGACGCGTGCGCTGGACGCGATACGCGTTGGCGTAGAGGAAATCAAAAACGGCAACATGGATTATATGATCCCTGTGTACGACGATTCACAGATGGGCAATATTGCAAAGGGCATCAACAACATGGCGGAAGGCCTGTCGAGCGCCGTTAAAAAGGAAGTTAAAGCGGAGCGGATGAAGACGGAACTGATCACCAATATATCGCACGACCTCAAGACGCCGCTGACGTCGATCCTGACCTATGTAGACCTGCTCAAAAAGCAGGGCGGACTGTCGGGCGAGGCGAAGAAATACCTGGATGTGCTGGACACCAAAAGCAACCGGCTGAAGGTGCTGACAGACGACCTGTTTGAGGCGGCAAAGGCGTCCAGCGGCGATATAGCGGTCAACATCACACGGATCGAGCTGGTGCAGTTTATGGAACAGGCCATAGGCGAAATGTCCGACCGGATGGACGAATCGGGGCTTGCGTTTATCACAGAACTGCCCGACGACAAGATGTTTGTGTGCGCCGACGGCAAGCTGCTGTTCAGGGTGGTCAGCAATGTGTTTGACAATGTGATCAAATACGCGCTGGAAGGGTCGCGTGTGTATGTCAGCATGACATGCGACGAGGAAAACATCTGTGTGATTGTAAAAAACATTTCAAAAGACGAGCTGAACATCACAGAGGCCGAACTGATGGAGCGGTTTGTGCGGGGCGATTCGTCGCGCAACACCGAAGGGTCGGGCCTGGGGCTTGCAATCGCGAAGGATTTTATGCGGTTGATGAACGGCCAGTTTATCATAGAGATCGACGGAGACCTCTTCAAGGTGAACATTTGCCTGAAAAAAGCGATGTGAGGGCAATGGGCAATTAATAATTAATAATGAATAGGGAATAATTACGGAAGCTTTTCGCATCGTGAAAAGCTTCCGTCTGTTTAGGCGCCGTTCATTTGTGCAAAATAAGCGAGCAGCAGGTCCACCATGTAGCCGTAGCTCATGACGCCTGCGTCCTGGTCGTGGCTTTTCAGATAATTGTCGTTTATTTTCTGTACGGTTTCCGCCACCTTGCCATCGTAACGGTCCCAATATTCGCGGTGGGCGTTCAGGTCGCGCACCACGCCATCGCTGTAATACGAGTACAGTTGTGAATACGCGTCGGGGCTCAGATCGTTAAGCTTGTTGCCCGCGTGCACCAGCGCAAGCATCACGCCGGAATATGCAATGTTGGGGTCGTCGGCGCTGATGCAGGCCAAAAATGCCACGAAGTTGGCTTCGTCCTCACGTGCGATCCCCATCAGGTGCGCGCTTTCGTGTGCCGCTGCCGATGCAATCATCAGGTCGTTCTGGTGCACATTGACGTTGGCCTCCTCGGTGAACGGTATAAATATGCCTGAAATATCCGCGTAACTCAGCAACTCGGACGCGGCAACCGGCTTGGCCGGCGGAATACTTTTGGAAAACTGCGGGTAGACTGTGGCGAGGCTCTCATACGCCTGCGGGATTTCGCCAAATACT
>DHOD01000004.1:28963-29898 GCA_002407725.1 Christensenella sp. UBA5399
CTTCGCTATAATTGCCGTTTAACGTGTACACGCCGTCGCTGTCCACATCCACGTGTTCCCGCAGTATGTTGGCGGTGTTTGCCAGCGCCGCGCACAGGTCGGCAAGCTCCTGCGGGGGGCGCTCCCTGACCTCGAGGCCCATGGAATACGCAATGGAATAACGGTAATAGTTGAATCCCCACATAAAATAAAACGCGTTAAGCGATATACCTACCACAATGCCGAATGTTACCAGCGTATGGATGAATTTTTTGAAGTTGAATTTCTTTTTTACAGCCTGCACAATCACATAGATGATCCATGCGCCCAGCAGTATGATCAGGGCGTATAGCAAAAATTCCGCGAACGAAAACGGCATCCAGCCAAATATCCAACTGACGACGAAGCTGACCGCGGGAAAGATGCCGTTGGCAAACACGGTTTCCACAACGGAGGGCGCGTACGACGCAAGCGTGCCGAGCACCAAAGCCAGTGGAATCAGCAGCAGCCACCACATGCGTTTCAATTCGCGCTTCCATTCGGGAGAGATTGTCTTTTTCATGGGTTGCGGGTATCCTCGTCAAAATATGATCTGCAAACAGTATAACATATGTGGGCGCGCCGTTTGCGAACTCTTTGTGAAATTTTGATGTGTGGCATACGCAAGATAGCACAAAATATGTTAATTCATTTGCAAAGCCGCAATTTTATTGTATAATTCATAGTGCACACACTTACGATATATAGGTTTGCGTACGGTGCGCGCCTGATATTATTTTACAACTTCGAGGTATATTATGATAAATAATAATTATGAATTCTGGTTTATCACAGGCTCCCAGTTTCTTTATGGGGAGGAGACGCTCAGGCAGGTGGAGCGCAACAGCATCGCAATTGTGGAAGGCTTGCGTGCGGGCGGCCGGCTGCCGTTCAATGTGGTGTACAAGGACACCATG
>DHOD01000004.1:30110-30337 GCA_002407725.1 Christensenella sp. UBA5399
CCATGAAGACTGCCGAAGAGATTACCGCTGTGTTCAAGGAGGCGAATCATGACGATAATTGCGCGGGCGTTATTACGTTTATGCATACGTTTAGCCCCAGCAAGATGTGGATCAACGGGCTGGCACTGCTGCAGAAGCCGTACCTGCACCTGCACACGCAGTTCAACCGCGCAATACCCGATACAGAGATCGATATGGACTACATGAACCTGCACCAGAGCGCCCAC
>DHOD01000004.1:30544-44759 GCA_002407725.1 Christensenella sp. UBA5399
CGCCCACGGCGACCGCGAGCACGGCTTTATCGGCGCGCGTATGCGCAAGGCGCGCAAGGTGGTGGCGGGCTACTGGGAAGACGCCGACGTGCAGGACCGGATTGGCGCGTGGATGCGCGCGGCTGCCGGCGCCGCGGAGAGCAAAAGCCTGAAAGTCATGCGGTTTGGCGACAACATGCGCGAAGTCGCGGTGACGGAAGGCGACAAAGTGGAAGTGCAGATGAAGCTTGGTTGGCAGGTTAACACATGGCCTGTGGGCAGGCTTGCGGAGCTGATTGACGCGGTGACGGACGCGGAGGCGGATGTACTTGTCAAGGAATACGGGAATGCGTACAGCATGGCGACGGACGACATGGACAGTGTGCGCTACCAGGCAAAAGAAGAGATCGCCATGATCCAGATGCTGAATGCGGAGGGATGCGGGGCGTTTACCAATACATTTCAGAACCTGTACGGCATGCAGCAGCTGCCCGGGCTGGCGACGCAGCGTATGATGGAAAAAGGATACGGCTACGGCGGCGAAGGCGACTGGAAGGTTTCGGCCATGACGCGCATCATGAAGGTGATGGGCGAAGGAAAACGTGGTGGCACGACGTTTATGGAGGATTATACATACGACCTGACGCCCGGCAATGAGCTGAGCCTGGGTGCGCACATGCTGGAGGTGTGCCCCACCATTGCGGCGGATAGGCCGAAGGTAGAGGTGCATCCGCTGGGTATTGGCGATAGGCAACCCCCGGCGCGTCTGGTGTTTGAGGGGCGCGAGGGCCCGGCCATCGTGGTTAGCCTGGTGGATATGGGCGGCAGGCTGCGCCTGATTGTGCAGGATATCACCTGTGTCAAACCGATTTACAAAATGCCCAACCTGCCGGTGGCGCGCGTAATGTGGAAGCCCATGCCCGACCTGAAACAAGGCGCGGAAGCGTGGATCATTGCGGGCGGCGCACACCATACGGTGCTGAGCTACGATGTGACGGCGGAGATGATGCGTGACTTTGCGCGGATCATGGATATAGAATTGATTCATATTACTGCGGATACCGACATTGTGAAATTTGAGCAGGAAGTGGCGCTGTCCGACTTTATGTGGAGCGAGAAACGGTAAAATGACAATAGAAGTACGTTATTACAGCAAATCCGGTAATACGAAAATAATTGCGGATGCCATTGCGCAGGCGGTGGGTGTCACGGCCAAACAGGTGGACGACCCCTTGGACGAGCCTGTGGAGCTGCTGTTTTTGGGCGGCGGCGTTTATGCGGGCGGCATGAAACGGAAAATTAAAAAGTTCCTGAAAAACATCACGGCGTTCCAGGTAGAAAACATCGCTGTGTTTTCCACATCGGCGGGCGATGACACCATTTATGCGCCGGCTAAGGAGATACTGGACGACGGCAGCACCACGCTGCTGGAGGACGTGTTCCACGCGCCGGGCGAATTTTTAAAATTCAACAAGGGCAGGCCAAACAAGGAAGACCTGGGTGGGGCGGCTGCCTTTGCCTTAAATGTAATTAAAAAACTTGAAGCGAATAAAGGAGAAGCACAATGAAAGCACTGGTATATCTTGGACCAAATCAAATGGAATATAAAGACGTTGCGGATGTGACGCCCAAAGCCGACGAGGTAAAGGTAGACGTTAAATCCTGCGGCATATGCGGCAGCGACGTGCACGGCTACCTGGGCCTGACGGGCAGGCGTACTGAACCAATGGCGATGGGGCACGAGTTTTCGGGCCAGGTATCGGAGGTCGGGGGCGGTGTAAAATCGTTTAAGCCGGGCGACCGCGTTGCGGTTTATCCTGTGGATTTTTGTGGTGAGTGCGATATGTGCGGGCAGGGCCAGTACCAGCTTTGCAAGGATAAGCGCCAGTTCGGCGTGCTGGAGGTGGACGGCGCGTTTGCCGATTCCATCTGCGTACCGGAGAAGTGCTGTTTCCCGCTCAAGGAGGATGTTTCGTTTGACATTGCCAGCCTTGTCGAGCCGTTTGCGGTTGCGCTGCACGGCGTACGCCATGCGGGCGACGTAGCCGGTAAAAATGTGCTGGTTGAAGGCGCGGGCACCATCGGCCTGCTGGCGCTTTCCAGCCTCAAGCTGCTGGGCGCGGGCAAGGTGATTGTCTCCGATATCAATGAGACGCGCCTTGGCGTGGCCAAGGCCATGGGCGCAGACGAAACAGTTAACCCTACCGTGGGCGATTTTGAACAGAATATCGCGGGGATGACTGGTGGTAAGGGCGCGGATATTGCGATAGAGGCCGTCGGCTCTGCTATCACAGTGCAGCAGGCGTCAAAGGCGCTGCGCTTTGGCGGCACGGCCATTTGGTTGGGCAACAACAAGCCGATGATCGAGATGAACATGCAGGAGGTTGTGACGCGCGAGCAGAAGGTGTACGGTTCGTTCCTGTATACGCTGGATGATTTCCGCCAGGTCATTGAATGGATCAACGCAGGCAAGGCGAATGTGGATGCGCTGGTCAGCAAGACGGCCCCGATGAGCGAAGGCGTGTTTTATTTTGAGAAGCTTGCCCACGACCCGGAAGACCTGATCAAGGTTGTGCTCACCAACGAGTGATCATATGCATGTCCAATCGAACAGTTTAAAAGCACTTTCTATTACAGCCTGAAAAGCATCCTGAAACGGCATAGCCGTTTCAGGGAAATGGACTGATTGGACGACTTTCCAATCTCTTAAAAAGTGTTAGGAGACCCGCACAAATGCGCGGAATAGAAACAATGTGTTGTCTCTATTTGGAAATAGTATAAATACTTGCCGATACCGTGCCCAAGAGGGCGGCGGAGGCTGGAAATTTGACGTAGATTGCAGCAAATGCGACTGTCTGGCTGTTATTTGCTCAAATCACTTGTTTTGAAAAAATAATAGTTGTATAATATTGTCAGCATCATCGTATTGGGGTTATTCTTATGTTGCTTAACAAAGCAAAAAAACTGCAAATGGACAGCTTCCTGCAAGAACTTCTGGGTTTACAGGATGTCGAGGTTATTGCTGTGCGCGGCAAGGAATGCCGTACTATTTTCCTGAATGACGCGGCAAAAAACAGGCTGCAACTGGAAGAACTGGACGGTACAACGTGCCGCCAGGGTTATTTTAACCTGTTCCCCGGGCTCTGTGAACGGTGCCCCAACCAGGATACGCAAATTCCATCCGAGCCCTCTACGTTTGATGTGAGCGATACCAACGGACATGTTTATTCGGTCACCACCAACACGGTGATGTGGATCGACGACAAGCCCGCCACGCTGATGTTTATACGCGATGTGGACGAGGACAGGAGCTATAAGGCGCGGCTTTACGAGCTTGCGTACTTGGATCACCTGACCGGCGTGCCCAACAGGCAGAAGCTGCGGGAAGATTTTGAAAACCTGGCGGAAGACATTGCCAAAGGCGATGTGGTGGGCATACTTGCGTTGATCGATATGGATAACTTTAAGGATATCAACGATTCGTACGGCCACAACACCGGCGACGTCATGCTTCGCAGGCTGACAGAACACCTGGGCAGCGATCCTGTGTTCAAGGATCACATCTACCGCCTGGGGGGCGACGAGTTTGTGCTGCTTTACAGCGACCGCATGGATAAATTCCAAAGCGAGGAAGAGATGCAGGCGTATTACGCCGATATGCTCCAGGGGGCGTTTTTATCGTACACCATGCCCAATATAGAGAAAAGTTCTACGATCAGTATGGGTGTGGCCATGTTCCCCAAGCATGGCGATTCATTTTCCGTGATACTGCGTAAAGGCGATATCGCGCTTTACAAGGCCAAGGGCGGCGGCCGCAACCAGATGGTGTTTTTCGAGGATCAGTACGACACGGCAAAGAAATTCAAAGACCTGTACATCAATATACAGCCGATCCTGATGAAGTCCGGCAAAACATTCGGTTACGAGCTGATTGACAAGGGCGAGGGCGGCAACGAATCGGCCAATACGCTGAACCTGACCGAGTTCAACCGTACGCTGGATGCGCTGGGGTTGGGCGAGATTGAAAGCGACGCGCGCTATATGATCTCATTCTCGCGCCAATTGCTAAGCCCGTCCGTGCTCAACAACCTGCCCAAGGATAAGTTTGTGATACAGGTAGTGCCGTCGGAACCGCCAACAGATGGCGAAATAGCGTTATACAAGCAATTGCGCGCATTTGGTTATTCGCTTTGCGCGTGCCGGATCCGCCGCAAAAACGCTGTGCCCGCGCTGCTCGACCTGGTGGATTATTGCAAATTTACGCCGGGTGCGCTGGACGATTATGACCAAAAGGAATTGATTGCCGACCACCCCAAAAAGATATTTATCGCGACCAATGTGGATGGTAACGTGCAATATGAAGCATCCCAACGCAAGGGATTTAAGCTGTTTCAGGGGTTGTTCTTCAACGAGCCCGTGGTGGTGCAGAAGACAAAGGATATCGACCCGCTCAAGGTCAATTATTACCGGCTGCTGCAAATGACCAGTACCGACGATTATGTGGATTTTCAGGAGATCAGTTCCATCATTGCGGCGGATGTAGCGCTTTCCTATAAGCTGCTGAAGCTGCTCAACTCGGCGGCGGTGGGCCTGCGGTCCAAAATTTCATCGATCACGATGGCCGTGGCATACTTGGGCGAGGAAAACCTGAAGAAGTGGATCGGCCTGCTGGCACTGCGGGGGCTTGCATCCGACAAGCCACTGGAGCTGGTGCGTATGTCGCTGATTCGCGCGCGTTTTGGCGAACTGCTGGCGCCCCACCTCAAGCCGCGTAAGGATCCCAAGCGCGTGTTCCTTGTAGGGATGCTCTCGCTGCTGCACATTGCGCTTGAGAAGTCGAAGGAAGAATTGCTCGACGAAATCCCTGTGGAGGACGATTTGCGCAATTCGCTGCTGACCAAAACAGGCGTCTATTCTGACCTGCTCTCCTTCCTCAGCAATTACGAATACTCTAACTGGGACGAGATCACCGAATTCGCTTCCCAAAACACGCTTTCGAGCCAGTTTATCAACGACTGCTACCTTGCGGCCGTCAAATGGACCAACGAGCTGATCAACGCGTGAGTGAACATGAATGAATAATTAATAATGAATGATGAATAATTATGGAAGCGTTTCGCGATGCGAAACGCTTTTTTGCTAATGGGAAAAACATTATTGTTATTTCCCATTAATTTCCTATTGACAATCTGATACAACGCGTTATGCTTGTTAAGCAGGTTAACTTTTAACCAGATTAACCATTGAGGTGAAAACGGTGGAAAACAGTTATGCCCATGAGCTGATGGAGGCCATGGACAAGGTCAAAAAAATACATATGTTCCGGCTGCAGGATAGCCCGATTCAAAAAGGCGACTATTTTATGCTGATGAACATATATATGAATGAAGAGGGAAAAGGCTGCGGCCTGTCCGCTTCACAGATCAGCAGTCGGCAGCACATATCGCGTCCCGCCGTCTCGCAGGCGGTGGCCGCGTTGGAGAAGAAAGGATTTGTCCGGCGCGAGACCGACAAGGACGACAGGCGCAAGGTATGGATACGCCTGACAGACGAAGGGCACAAGGCGGTTAAAGAGGTGAACAGCCGGTTTGTGCAGTTTGTGGAGGAAGTGACGGAGCGGCTGGGTGAAGAAGATACCAGGCTGCTGATACGGCTTTTTAACAGGCTGTTTTGTATACTGGAGGAAATGGGGAAAGAACAGATGAATAAAAAGGGACAACGTACGCAAAAGGAGGACACCGTATGACAAAGCTGCTGGGATATTTAAAACCGTTTGCCGTGATGATCATCGCGGTTGTGGCGCTGCTTTTTGTGCAGGCGTTTGCCGAGCTCAACCTGCCAAGCTATATGTCGGATATCGTTAACACAGGCATTCAGCAGGGGGGCATTGAGAACGCTGCGCCCGAGGCGATTTCCGCCAATGGGTATAAGCTGATTACCACGTTTATGAGCGACGGGGAAAAACAGCTGGTTGCAGATAACTATACGCTGGTGGAGGCGGGCGACCCCGCCTATACACAGCAATACCCCGCAAGTGTAGACACCGCGATCTATGTGGAAAACACCGTGGACAGCACAACGCAGGCGCAGTTAAACGACGCGTTCGGGATTGCGTCCTGGACGCTGATAGAGGCTGTGGATGCGTTGAACCCGGACGCCATGGATACGGAATCGGCCGACATGGGCAACATCGATTTTACTGCCGCTTACGAGGCATTGCCCGTGCTGGAAGGGCTGCCGCAGCAGGTGCTGGACGATGCGCATGCGCAGGCCGAGCAAATTCCCGCTACCACGCGCAACCAGACGGCCGCGGCGTTTACCAAAGCGTTTTATAAGGAATTGGGCGTGGATACCGACGCCATCCAGAGCGGATACGTGCAGCACGCAGGCCTGCTGATGCTGCTGATCGCATCGATCAGCGCGGCGGCTTCCATTGCTGTCGGATTTTTCGCGTCGCGGGTTGCGGCAGGGATGTCGCGCAATTTGCGCCGTTCCCTGTTTGAAAAGGTGGAGAGCTTTTCGTTAAACGAGTTCAATACGTTCTCCACGGCATCACTGATCACGCGCTCTACCAACGATATCACGCAAATCCAGACGTTTGTGGTCATGGGCATACGGATGCTGCTTTTTGCCCCTATCATGGGCGTGGGCGGCGTCATCATGGCGTTTGGCAAAAGCATATCGATGGCGTGGGTCATCGGCCTGGCCGTGTTGGTCATGGCAATGCTGATCATCGTGGTCTTTATTGTGGCGATGCCAAAGTTCAAAATTATGCAGAAGCTGGTCGACCGCCTCAACCTTGTGACGCGCGAGAGCCTGAGCGGCATGCTGGTCATCCGCGCGTTTGGCACGCAAAAGCATGAGGAAAAGCGGTTTGACGACGCCAACCAGGACCTGACCAAGACGACACTGTTCATCAACAAGGTCATGGTGTCCATGATGCCTATTATGATGTTCGTCATGAACGGCGTTTCACTGCTGATTGTCTGGGTGGGCGCGCATCAGATCGAGCAATCCGCATTGCAAGTGGGCGATATGATGGCGTACATCCAGTACGCGATGATCATCATTATGTCGTTTTTGATGATCGCGGTGATGTTTATCATGGTGCCGCGCGCATCGGTTGCCGCGCAGAGGATACACGAGGTGCTGTCTACCGAGGCGACCATCAACGACCCTGCCATGGCGCAGCAGTTTGACGCCGATAAGCGCGGTGTTGTCGAGTTTCGGGATGTGACGTTCAAATACAGCGGGGCCGAGGAGGATGTGCTTTGCAACATCAGCTTTACGGCGCAGCCCGGCCAGACGACCGCTTTCATAGGCTCTACGGGGTCGGGAAAATCCACATTGATCAACCTGATCCCGCGGTTTTATGACGTGACGGACGGGCAGGTGTTGGTGAATGGTGCGGATGTGCGCGAGGTGACACAGCACGACCTGCACGGGCAGATCGGCTATGTGCCGCAAAAAGGCATGCTGTTCTCCGGCACGATCGATTCCAACATCCGCTACGGCGCGCGCGACGCGTCGGAAGAAGAGGTGGAGCGTGCCGCACAGGTTGCACAGGCGATGGAGTTTATATCGTCCAAAGAGGAAGGGTTCCAATCACCCATTGCAGAGAGTGGCAGCAATGTGTCGGGCGGACAGAAGCAGCGGCTTTCCATTGCCCGCGCGTTGGCGACTAAAGCGCCCATCTACATATTTGACGATACGTTCTCCGCGCTGGATTCCAAGACGGATGCCAACTTGCGCGCCGCGCTGAAGTCGTACACCAGCGACAGCACGGTGCTGATTGTGGCGCAGCGTGTGAGCACGATACTGCACGCCGACCAAATCATTGTGCTGGACGACGGCGTGATTGTGGGCAAGGGCACGCACGAGCAGTTGATGAAGGACTGCCCGACCTATATAGAGATTGCGGAATCGCAGCTGGGACAAGGGGGTGGCATAGCATGAAGGCATCAAAGATCAAACCGCAGAAAAAAGCGCCTCAACGCATGGGCGGCGGCCCCGGTGGTGGGATTATCGTCGGGGGCGAAAAAGCGAAAGATTTTAAGGGCACTGTCAAAAAGCTGCTGGATTATATGGGGAAATACAAGGCGAGCATTATCGTCGTGATGATTTTCTCGGCGGTCTCCACAATATTCGCAATTTTGGGGCCGCGCATACTGGGTAACGCCACCACAAGCATATTCAATTCGGTACTGGGCATGATGGACGGCACATCGACGGGCATTGATTTTGCCTATATAGGCGGCATCATATTGACGTTGGTGGGGCTGTATGTGCTGAGCGCACTGTTTATGTATATACAGGGCTACATTATGTCGCGCGTATCCGTCAATGTGACATATGGTATGCGCAAGGATATCTCGCAGAAAATCAACAAGCTGCCGTTAAGTTATTTTGACAAAACGAGCTATGGAGAGGTGCTCTCGCGCATTACCAACGACGTGGACGTCATCACACAAAGCCTCAACCAAAGCTTCTCGCAGATTATATCGTCCATTACGACGGTGATCGGCATACTGATCATGATGTTCTCAATGAGCTGGCAGATGACGCTGGTGGCGCTGGCGATCATCCCCATTTCCATGATTTTTGTGACCATTGTGGTCAAGCGCTCGCAGAAGTACTTCTCGGGCCAGCAGGAATACCTGGGGCATGTCAACGGTCATGTGGAGGAAATGTACGGCAATCACCTGGTGGTCAAGGCGTTCAATGGTGAGGAAGAGTCGTTAAAAGAATTTAACGGCATGAACGAAAACCTGTACACGTCGGCGTGGAAGTCGCAGTTTCTCTCCGGCATGATGATGCCCGTTATGCAGTTTATAGGCAACCTTGGGTATGTGGCCATCTGCATACTGGGCGGCTACCTGACCATCACCGGTTCCATCACCGTGGGCGAGATCCAGGCGTTTATCCAGTACGTGCGCCAGTTCACGCAGCCGATCACGCAGATTGCGCAAATATCCAACCTGCTGCAACAGACTGTGGCGGCGTCCGAACGCGTGTTCGATTTCCTTGGCGAAGGAGAGGAATCGCCCGACCCGGCCAATCCCGCAATCGATGACAATGTGCAGGGCGAGGTGCAGTTCCAGAATGTGAAATTTGGGTACGATCCCGAAAAGATCATCATCCATGACTTCTGTGCGGATATCAAGCCGGGGCAGAAGGTGGCGATTGTCGGCCCGACAGGCGCAGGCAAAACCACGATGATCAAGCTGCTGATGCGTTTCTATGACCTGAATGGCGGCTGCATCAAGGTGGACGGCACCGATATCAAGGACTTCACGCGCGACGACCTGCGGTGTATGTTTGGCATGGTGCTGCAGGACGCGTGGCTGGAGAGCGGCACCATCCGCGAGAACATCCGTTACGGCAGGCTGAGCGCGATCGACGAGGAGGTTGTCGCCGCGGCAAAGGCCGCGCAGGTGGATCACTTTGTGCGCACGCTGCCCGACGGTTACGATACCGTGATCAACGAGGAGAGCAGCAACATCAGCCAGGGCCAGAAGCAGCTGATGACCATTGCGCGCGTCATACTTGCCGATCCCGATATGCTGATACTGGACGAAGCGACCAGTTCGGTGGATACGCGTACGGAGATGCACATACAGGAGGCGATGGACAACCTGATGCAGGGCCGTACCAGCTTTGTGATTGCGCACCGGCTGTCCACCATTCGCAACGCGGACGTAATTTTCGTCATGAACGACGGCGACATTGTGGAACAGGGCAGCCATCAGGAATTGCTTGACAAAAACGGATTCTATGCCGAGCTGTACCGCAGCCAGTTTGAGGAAGCGGACGAAGCGGTGTAGGCAACAGCCTATATATGAAACAAAAAAGAAACCGTGCGGTATGGATGATACCGGCGGTTCTTTTTTACGTTAAGATAGGCAAAACATTCAAAAATTATATAATATTTTTGCCAATCCATATTCGTTAAATAGCAGGAAATGACCGGCAAACATGATGCTTATATAAATCAGCGGTTCAAATTTACAGGAATACTGTCCTGAAGTTCTCTGCCGGATATGGCGTGTAAAGAGTATAAAGAGCACATACCCCAGCAATGCGCCGGCAGTGTTCATGATCAGGTCATCCACATCCGTCGACCGATGGTTGATCAGTTGGCTGGCCTCGATCAATGCAGAAAAAGCAAGCCCGGACAGTGCTGTGCAGCGCCAGCTTTTTGTACGGGGCCAGATCAGCGGCAACATAAATCCAAACGGAATAAACAACAGGATATTCTGCAAATATGCGACGAGATCGATCTCCGTTGAAAAAGGCAGTAGATTCATTTCGCCGGGCCGCAGGTCCAGGCCATACATGTCCAGGTGAAAGATGGTCCCGGCGCCTGTGAAATAGAAGACGGCACAAATGTAAGCGGAAAAAACCAACACCGGCAGAACGCGGCTTTTTCGGACAAAATGCCCGTTGCGTCGGTAAAACCTGTCCAATATTAAAAATACAGCAATTGCCGGTAATACTACAGTTACGGCTTCATAAGCCCCCATTAGCAATTCATTCATATGCACTCCCCCTTTGTATATCAAAAAACAGCGGTATCCTGTGCCAAAAACAGGTTACCGCTGCATTATAATATACAAAACATAAACGGGGTTTAAGTGTTTCTTAACATTTTATGAAACAAAAACCTGGCGGGACGCATCTTATGCCTTTTCTTTGATCTCACCTTTACGATACGCCGAAAGCAGCGCGCTCAGGTCTGTGATGTCATCCATCAATTGTTTGCCTGTATCGGTTTCGCTCACTGTTATTCGCTTTTCAGCGGTATCGTATACCACATAGGTAGAAAGAATGTCCTTGTTTTGTTTGATCGCGTCGCTCAGTCCGGAAAACGGCTGGTGCGATACCAGGCGTATGCCGTAGGAGTTGTAGAACATGGTATAGCCCGCCAGGCCCGTCTGGTCCTGGTAGGCGCGGCAAAAACCGCCGTCGATCATGATCAGCTTGCCCCCGCCGCGTACAGGCGCCTCGCCTTCCTTCGCCCGGACGGGGACATGCCCGTTGATGATGTGCGAGTACTGGTCGCTGAGCCCGAATTCGTCCAGAATCTTCTCGCAGATCTCCAGTTCGTCAATCAGCTCGTAATATGGATTCTTATGCTCCGCCCACACGCTCTGGTCGTCTACAAACATGCGCTCGAATGTCGTCATTTTGTCCCGGCCGTACAGCGGCGAGTAACGCCCGCACCACAGGTACCACACAAAATCCTGGCATTGCTGCTTCATGGGGTCGTCCGCCTGGGCATAGTACGCCTGGCGCACCATTTGGTCGGCGTAGTTCATAAATTCCTTGCCGTAGATGGTCTTTCCGTCGATCTTGAACCGGTGAAACTCGCCCGCCTCGTTCATTGGGATGCAGCCGTGGAACATCAGGTTGCCGTTGAACACCTTGTACAGGCTGCCGTGAGAGTACAGGAAGCGGGTGTGGCGCTGCAGCTTCTCGCTATGGGTAAACGAATGGATGAGCTGCGAGACCACGTCGTTTTCGGATGGGGTCAACTTGTATGGGTCTTTGGGCGCGATGGTGGGAAAGTCCCTGTCGTTGAGCGGGTATTTCTTACCGTTTATTTTGACCGTCATGTCGTCATAGTTAATGTTTTCCAGCAGCAGCCGGTCTTGCATCTCGTATTCGGGCCTGCGCTTGATGATCTCCCCTTCCAGCTTCAGCTGGATGACGGCGATTGCTTTGTGCATATGGTCGAGCACGTCGGTATCGTCGGTATAGGTCTCCTGCGCAAACAGCGCCAGCGGCCGCAGGTTGATCCCGTAGGCGTTCTCCACAAAATCGATGTTGCCGTATTTGGTGCTGATGTTGAGCACACCCGCAATACACGCGCCAATACCCGCCGCCGCACCCATCCAGAGCACATCGTGGTTGCCCCACTGGATATCCACCGAGTGATGCTGCATCAGCCGGTCGACAATCACATCGGCATGCGGCCCGCGGTCGTAGATGTCGCCCACCACATGCAGCCTGTCTACCACCATGCGCTTGATCACATTGGCCAGCGCAATGATGAACGCATCCGCCCGGTCGATATCGATGATCGTCGTGATGATTTTCTCATAATATTCCTGCTTGTTGGTTGCGTCGTTGCTGGTGTTCAGCAGCTCATCCAGTATGTATTCAAAATCCTTGGGCAATGCCTTACGCACTTTGGAACGCGTGTATTTGGACGAGCACAGCCTGCACACCTCCACCAGCCGGTAGAGCGTGATCAGGTACCACTCGCGCAGGTCGTCCACATTCAGCTTCACATCCTTCATCTTCATTTCGGGATAGTAGATCAGCGTGCAAAGCTCGGTACGCGTCTTGCTGTCCACCGTTTTGCCAAAGAGCATATCCACCTTTTCGCGCACAACGCCCGACGCATTGTTCAGTATGTGGTCAAACGCTTCGGCCTCGCCGTGTATATCGCTCACAAAGTGTTCCGTGCCCTTGGGCAGGTTGAGTATCGCCTTTAAATTGATGATTTCGGTACATGCCGCCTGGATTGTGGGATAATTTTCCGACAGCAGCTCCAGATATTTTGTATCCACCAAAGTCAGTTGGCTCCTTTTTATTATTTGTATATACTGATATTGTATACCAAACAGCACTGGCGTGACAACCATGCGATTGCAGAAACATCAACACGGGGACATAAAATATGGTAAAATAGTGACCGAAAAAGAATTCGCAAAATGAGTTTGCGGGAAGCGCGTATAAAGTGATGCCTCGTTCGTGTTTTTGCCCACGGAAAGGGCAATACGGTTTGTGCAAAGGAGAAGTGCAATTGATTATTATAGGGGAAAAGCTGAACAGTTCTATACCAAAGACGCTGGAAGCGTTGAACAATCGTGACGAAGCGTTTGTGCTTGACATCGCCAAACGGCAACTGGACGGATATGCACAGCATCTGGATGTCAACGCTGCCATGTGCGGCGACGAAGTCGGCACGCTGAAATGGGTCGTGGAAACCGTAAGCGCCAATATGCCGTGCAGTTTTATGATCGATTCGCCCAACCCGCAGGTGATTGCCGAGGTGTAT
Source organism: Christensenella sp. UBA5399 (assembly GCA_002407725.1). Classification (GTDB taxonomy): domain Bacteria; phylum Bacillota; class Clostridia; order Christensenellales; family Christensenellaceae; genus UBA5399. The sequence goes on from DHOD01000004.1 coordinate 43,590, forward strand.
GGAAGCATGAAACTGGATGATAGCATCGTCAATTCCATCACGCTGGAAGATGAGCGGTTTGATGCGCTGTTGCCCGTTGTACAACAGTTTGGCACGGGCATTGTCGCAATGCCGATCGATGCGGAGGGCATGCCGTACGACTGGCAGTCGCGCGTCGAAAAGGCATCTCGCCTCGTGGACAGGTTGACAGAAAATGGAATTGGGCATGAAAGGATTTATGTGGATATTGTTGTGGAGGCCGCCGGCGCCGCGTGGGAAGGGCCGGGCCACGCGCTGCGCGCCGCAAACGAGCTGCGGCAAAAGTATCCGGACATCCACTTGCTGGCGGGGCTTTCCAACGTGTCGTTTGGGCTGCCGGGCCGCGCGGCCATCAACCGTGCGTTTTTGTGCATGTGCATGGCAAACGGTGTGGATAGCGCCATCATGGATGCTGCAAACACCGAAATGGTGATGACGGCAAAGGCGGCGGATGCGATGCAGGGCAACGACGAGTTTTGCATGAATTATATCACTGCGTTCAGGAAGCTGAATGGTTGAGTGATGAATGTGCCTATGGCGCAGGAAAATTATAAATAGTAGCCAGACATTCGATCGTCTGATGATATTTGCGCTCGGGGGATCGTTATTTGGAAACCTACCTTTTTTCTTTTCCCGAATTTCCTTAGAAATTCGGGATTTCATCAAGGTGCTGTGTGCCGCTATGCGACACAACCCTAAAGGTAGGACCCAAAAAGCGCAGAACCTTTTTCACAAAAAAAGGTTCTGCACTCCAAAATTGCTGCTGGGAAGATTTCTCTTTCGGCGTCGGGCGCGGCGACGGCGCAGGATAAGAAAGACAGAACGTTATGTGCCGTCACGGTAAAAGCGATCCTCCCTTTCGGCAATTGAGAAACTTCCGTGTACGCTTTTAAAGGCCGCGTTTCTCCCGCCGCCGTGCGCCTAAGGGGGATGCATCACTCCAGCAAAAGGAAACTTTGCTAAACGGTTTTTTTAAGGGGCTTGTCCCTTAAGGCGGGGAATGCCTGAACGCGAGGCAAGTAAGCCGTAGGCGCAACGAGCCCGCAGTGAAGGTATGCATAGCTCCGAAACTAATTAAATTTGCCGGACGCTGTGAGCATGAGATGAGCCAGCCAAAGGCGCAGCGAACCCACAAGGTGAATCCCACCGGAG
>DHOD01000004.1:44972-45429 GCA_002407725.1 Christensenella sp. UBA5399
CATGGCGAATGTGTGCATAGCTGCTCCTTGACCCTATAGGAATACCCATAAGCAAATCCGACCTTCCCCGCGTTTACATTTACGCCCAAAGCGGGTATAATAATCCGGTATTGATTGAGGAAATGAACGGAGATTGTGTTGTATGAACATAGTTGTATTGGCGGGCGGATTGAGCGTGGAGCGCGCGGTGTCGCTCTCGTCCGGCTCGATGGTGTGCGCCGCGCTTCGGCGCAGCGGCCACAACGCCGTACTTGTGGATGTGTTTTTTGGGCCGGGCGACCTTCCCGATCCTATAACAGAATATTTTGATATAGTGGATGATGCGGGGGCGGTACGGGTGGACAGGCAGGCCCCGGACATTGCAGCGGTGCGCAGGCAGCGTGGGGACAGCGGGCTTGGCGACATCGGCAAAAACGTCATAGAGCTGTGCCGCGCGGCGGACATCGAGCACATGGGT
>DHOD01000159.1 GCA_002407725.1 Christensenella sp. UBA5399
CGGGATTCACAAGGGCAGAGCCCTTGTGCGTATTTTAAAGGGTAATAGGGGGAAATTACGAATCCCCCTTGCCTCCTTAACGAAAATTATTCTTAATTAGTCTATAGACAGACTGTCCCAAAAGGAATACCTATCAATAAAAATTTTGAACGGAACCTTACTTGATCACTGTGCCGGGGGCTGTGTTGTACACGGTGGAGCCGGGCTCGACCGATTCGGTGAGCCACACGTTGCCGCCGATCACGCTGCCTTTACCAATGGTGGTTTCGCCGCCCAGTATGGTGGCGCCTGCGTATATGACGACGCCGTCCTCGATGTTGGGATGGCGTTTTACGCCTTTTACGGGGTTGCCGTCCGCGTCCAGCTCAAAACTTTTTGCGCCAAGCGTAACGCCCTGGTAGATTTTCACATGGTCGCCGATCGTGCAGGTTTCGCCAATGACAACGCCTGTGCCATGGTCGATAAAAAAGTATTGGCCGACCGTTGCGCCCGGGTGGATGTCGATGCCCGTCTTGCTGTGGGCTTGCTCGGTCATGATGCGCGGCAGCAGCGGCAGGCCCATTTTATAAAGGACGTGCGCAAGCCGGTAGATGCTGATGGCCTCGAACCCGGGGTAAGAGAGTAGGATCTCCTCAAACGAGATGGCGGCCGGGTCGCCGTTGTATGCGGCCACAATATCGGTGTTGAGCGTTTCGGCCACAGCTGCCAGCTGGTTCATAAACTCAATTGTCAGCCTGCGCGCGGTCTCCTTGCACTCGTTGCATTCGGCGGTTCGGGTCTTGCTTTGCTCGCACCGGTTGACCAGCACTTCCGCAATCATGCAGTCGAGCAGTACGGCGGCTTTGTCAAGCTTGCCGGTAGCCGCCAACTCCAGTTGGGATGCATCCAGCGTGTTGGTGTCGTATATATTGGGATACATTGCGCTGCGGATATCGTCGATCAATGCCGCAACCTTGGATTTCATACCAAACCCGCTGATCGTATCACCCGATATGTTGTGCTCGTTGGTGTGGACCAGGCTGGCTGCGATCGCCGAAGTATCCAGGCCGGGCCAGTTTTTCATCGCCATATAAAACGCCTCCGTTAAGCAATAATTTATGTACAAACATATACAACTATTATATAATCATGTATAATAACCGTCAATCATGGCAGAAAGGAGTAACAAATATGCCTATAAATATTAACACAAAACTACCGGCGGCAAGGACTCTGGCAAAGGAGGGCATATTTGTTATGCCCGACGAGAAGGCGAAAATTCAGGACATACGCCCGCTCAGGATTGCCATATTGAACATCATGCCCACAAAGGAGCAGACGGAGACGCAGTTGCTGCGCCTGCTGGCCAACTCGCCCTTGCAGATCGAGGTGGTCTTTCTGCGGCCGGCGACACACCAGTCCAAAAATACGCCCGCCGCATACCTCAAGGCATTCTACAAGACATTTGAAGAGGTGAGGCACGAGCGGTTTGACGGGATGATCATCACGGGCGCGCCCGTAGAGAAGATTCCATTTGAACAGGTGACATACTGGCAGGAACTGATGGACATCATGGAATGGACGAGAAGCAATGTGTATGCTGTCATGTATATATGCTGGGCTGCGCAGGCGGGGCTGAATTATCATTACGGGATCGAAAAACATTTTTTGGATCAAAAGCTTTCGGGCGTGTTCCAGCATACGAGACTGCAGGAACACTATCCCATATTGCGCGGGTTTGACGATGTATTTTGGGCGCCGCATTCGCGCTACACAGAGGTGCGGCGGGAGGACATTGTGGACAACCCGTACCTGCAGATTATGTGTGAGAGCGAGGAGAGCGGCGTGTATATCGTTTCGGCGAAAAAAGGGCGGCGGCTCTTTGTCACCGGGCATCCGGAATATACAACCAACACCCTGCGCGCGGAATATGACCGTGATCTGAAAAAGGGCATGGATATCGAAATGCCCAGGCATTATTTTACAGACGACGATCCCACAAAGGACGTCATTGTCAAGTGGAAGGCGCACTCGAACCTGCTGTTTTGCAACTGGCTCAACTATTATGTGTACCAGGAGACGCCGTATGACCTTGAGGCGATACTCCCCGAGGAGGATGCAATATGATCATTAAAAACCTGATGGAACTTGTGGGGGGCACGCCCCTGTTGAACCTGGAAGGCATCAACCCGAACATCTGGGCAAAGCTGGAATACCGTAACCCGCTGGGCAGCGTGAAGGACAGGGCGGCGCTGTACATGATGAAGGATGCGCTGGAGACGGGAAAAGCGAATAAGGACACCGTGATTGTGGAATCCACAAGCGGAAACACGGGGATTGCACTCAGCTTTATTTGTACCAGTCTGGGCATGAAGCTGATACTGACCATGCCGGAATCGATGAGCATTGAGCGGCGTAAGCTGCTTGCGGCACTGGGGGCGGAGCTGGAGTTGACGCCTGCCGCGCTGGGGATGCGCGGTGCGTTGGACAGGGCAAAAGAGATTTGCGAACTAAAAAACGGATATATGATCGGGCAGTTTGAAAACCCTGCCAATGCCGAGGCGCACCGCCAGACGACAGGGCCCGAGATACTGAAGGATATGGACAACGACGTGGATATATTTGTTGCGGGCGTGGGCAGCGGCGGCACGATCACCGGCTGCGGCGAGGTGATCAAGCAGGCTGTACCCAAGGCCCAGGTGTTTGCGGTGGAGCCGGCGGAGAGCCCGGTGCTGGAAGGCGGAAAAGCCGCCCCGCACAAGATACAGGGAATCGGCGCGGGTTTTGTGCCCAAGCTGCTCAACCGGGATATCCTGGATGGAGTGGTTGCGGTGAACTCGCAGGATGCGGCGCATGCGGCGCGTATGCTGGGGCGCAGCACAGGCCTGCTTGCGGGAATTTCGTCGGGCGCGGCGCTTGCCGCGGCGCAAAAGCTTGCGGCCAAGCCGGAGAATGCGGGCAAGCGGATTGTTGTCATACTGCCGGACACGGGCGAGCGATACCTTTCCACCGATCTGTTTGATAGTTAAGGCAGTTTGCATTTCATATATTTGGTTGATAAATAACCGGGAGGGAAAATCTGGATCTCCTGGTTGTTTTTTATATGTATAAAATGGATGAAGGCAGGTAAGGGATATATGGGAAAGAAGAAAATTTATGTAATGCCTGACGGACCGTATGAAGTCAGCGGCAGCGTGAAACTGCAGCAGGTTATCAACACGGTGGATGCCGATGAGGCATCGGTCGATTGGGTGGAAAAACGGGAATACACGGATAATGATGAAACATATTACGTGTGCC
>DHOD01000011.1:0-10554 GCA_002407725.1 Christensenella sp. UBA5399
GCACCCTGAAGCAGCGGCCGCGTCTCGTCGCAAAACACCTTGAAATTATAGCCCTTTTCATGCCCCAGGTACATCGGCGCAGTCGCCGTGCCATATTTCGACGTGGCAAGCTGCCCCGCGTTGCAATGCGTAAGCAGGCCCATGCCCGGCTTCAATAGCGATAACCCGTATTCCCCAATCATCTTACAGGTCCAGATGTCTTCATCCTGTATGGCGACTGCCTCTTCTTTGAGCAGCCCTTTGATAGCATCCACACTTTTACCCGCATTACCCTGCACGACTTTTTCCATACGGTTCAGCGCCCAGGATAAATTCACCGCTGTGGGGCGGGACGAATCCAAATACTCTTTCGCTGCCCGAAACTGTTTATAAAACTCGTCATAATTGTCCGTATCGATCGCTTTTGCAGCCAGGTACACACCAAACCCGCCCGTAACGCCAATTGCGGGGGCGCCTCTTACCTGGAGCAGATAGATGGCATCCCAAATGCTTTTCTGGTCTTTCAAATGCAACAATTCAATTTTATATGGCAGTTGCGTTTGGTCGATAATCACAATCGCATCATTTGCGTCATCCAGCGTCACCGTATCGATATTCATGATGTTTTCCTGCATATGCACAAAACCTCTCTTTTGCAAAAGGCAGCCATACGGCTGCCCTGATTTTTTTATTATGTTGCTTGCCCGGCAGTTTTAAAGTTTTAATAGTCCGTTCTGTTTCTCCTCGGCTTCTTCTTGAGGAAAGACGGCACCTCCAGGTCTTCGTCGCCAAACATATCGAGGCGTTCTGCGGCATCCCCCAGCTCCGTAACCTCCTCCGGCTGCTGCTTGCGCTGGAGCAACGGCTCTATATCCTGATGCACCTCCGGCTCGGCAGCCTCTTCAAACTCTATTTTTTCCTGCAGTTTTTTCTGCGGTTTGTCGATCTCCAAATCGTCCCTGACTATGCTGATCTCATCGGGCGCATCAAACCCTGTGGCAATCACCGTCACGCGCACCTCATCCTCGAGGTTCGGGTCGATACACACGCCAAAGAATACATCCGCATCCGGATCCGCCCCTTCCTGGATCACCTTGGCGGCTTCCTGGATCTCGTACATACCGATGGACGAATCACCTGTGACATTGAATATGATCCCGCGCGCGCCCTCGATGGTTGTGTCCAGCAACGGGCTGTTGATCGCCTGCTTTGCGGCTTCAATCGTTTTGTTGTCTCCGTACCCGATGCCAATGCCCATGTGCGCGACACCGCGCAGCGTCATAACTTTTTTTACATCGGCAAAGTCCAGGTTAATGAGCGCAGGCTTGCCTATCAGGTCAATGATCCCCTGAATTCCCTGCCGCAGCACGTCGTCCGCCACCTTGAACGCATCCACAAGCGGCGTATCCTTGCCCACCGTGCTCAACAGCTTGTCATTGGGGATTGTCACAATGGTGTCCACCGTGCTTTTCAGTTCCTCAAACCCTCGTTCCGCCGCCTTCGAGCGGGGGTGCCCCTCAAACCAGAACGGCTTGGTAACAAACCCTATCGTCAGTATGCTGTTATCTTTTGCAATCTCTGCAATGACGGGCGCCGCGCCCGTGCCCGTGCCACCGCCCAGGCCGCAGGATACAAACACAAGGTCCGAACCTTTTATGGTCTGCTCCAGCTCGTCGTGGCTTTCCTCTGCGGCGCGCCTGCCTATGGAAGGATCAGCGCCCGATCCAAGGCCTTTGGTCAACTTTTCACCAATCTGTATTTTCTGATCGGCTTTCGACAGGAACAACGCTTGTTTATCCGTATTGACCGCGATCAGTTCCGCACCCTTTACGCCAAACTCAATCATACGGTTTACCGCATTGTTGCCCGCACCTCCTACGCCAAAGACGCGAATCTTAGCGAAATTCTCACTGTTATTGTCAAATTCGAGCGACATTTGTCCTCCTCCTTAATAAAACCCAGACTTTTTTATATAGATGCCCGCGCTTTCGCGCCAGGGCGCCATGTGCCATATATACCTGTCAGAACCGCTGGTCACGGCCCCGGCCCAAACCCCGTTTTTTGGATTTGGGTTTGATCTCAAACATACCGTCGTACGCAAACTGCAGCATCGCATAAGCGGCATGCATGTCAGGCGATTGCAGCTTGACGCTGTTGACCTTGATGGGCAACGGCGACCGCCCGGCCACATGCCGGTAAAAGCTGCCGGAGCCGCGCATAAACGATATCCCCCCGCCTGTAATAAAAATATCAATTTTCTTATTCAGATTACGCTCCGCCCTGATAAAGAGCTTCGTGATGTATAATACCAGGTGTTCGACCCGCGCATCGATAATTTCCTTGATCAGCTCATACGGGTATTTTTTCAGTTTGCCCTCGGAATCCTTCGCATACATATACGAATTGTTGTTGTTTTCCTCCAGGCCAAACGAATACCGCCGTTTTAACTGTTCCGCCGTCTCTTCCTCCAGCTTCATGATGTACGAAATATCCGACGTGATACTGCCGCCCCCCATCGGGATGGTCTTAAAGTACAGTATCGCATCGCCGTATATCAATGAAACGTTAGTAGTATAATACCCTATATCGACCAACACGGCAAGCGAATCCCGCCGTTCCTGCGGTATCAGGTACAATGCTTCCGCCAGCGGCTCGGGTATAAAGTTATCTACGCGAATACCAAGGTGCTTGAATAAATCTATGACGTCGTTGAGAAAATACTTGTTCGCAAACGTAAAAGAGATACATCCCCGCATTTTCCGCGCAGGAACCCCTACCGGGTCCAGATACACATTGCCGTCATCCAGAAAAAACCATGCAGGCCATTCGTAGACCAGCGTCAGGTCCTCCGCCACATCAAACTTATCGGCTTTGGATGTCAAAAATTCCACATCACGCTCCGTTACATGGCCCTTGACCTGCACTTGCGCTGTTTTGCTTATGATTTTTATAAAAGAACCCGGGATACCGACCTCTACGTTTCTGATGCGCACACCCGACTGCTTTTCAACAGATTCCAGCACCTGCTCCAGCGCATAATAAACCTCGTTGCTGTCCACCCAGCTGGAATTTTTGATACCAGAATAAGAAATCTGGGCTGACCCCAGAACTTCTAATCCCATGCGCTGTCTGCGCTCGGCAACCGTGCATGAAATCTTTGATGTACCAAATTCAACAATCGCTTTACAGTCTCTCATGCAAACAATACCCCAATATAAGAGCTAAAAAATACCATCATTTTTTATCATAGCACAACACAATAGAAAATAAAACCATTTTTTCTTTACTATTACTGCATCGGCCCTATTCGTCTCCGTTTGTATTTTCCCCGTTTTCGCCGCCTTCCGGGCTATCGTCCGGATTTTCGGTTCCTTCGCCCGCGTCGGCCGTTCCGTCCGTCCCCGGCTCCGTCACCGTGCCGTCGCCCGCGTCCGCGTTGTAAACCTCCCCGACCGTTTGCTCGTCCTCATCCATTTTATACACCGCAAACGTCCCCGACGATACGTCCAGCACGCCGGTCGTCCGCCCTTCCTTGTTGAGGGTTGGCAACATTTTGTCAATCCATTTTATTTTGTCCACCACTTTATCGGACTGGCCAAACTTGATTGCAAGCCCGTCCACCGACGTAAGCCTGATGTTGTTTACGTCCGACAGGTCGATCTGGTCGATCGAATCTGTCAGCTGCCTGTTCTCCAGCGCCGTCAGTATTTCGCTCATAACCGTAATTTTGAAAGCGTCGTCGGTGGATATCTGTTTGCCCAGCGCCACCGCATTGATCGCAAATCCGTTTATCACCGGCATATGCGTTTCCGGGCGCTCCTCCATGATTTCCAGCACATTTGCGTCTATATCTGTCAAGAGATAATTGTTTGCATATGAAATCAACGCCTTTGGCTGTCTCTCTTTCACCTCTATCACCACGGTCTTCGGCATCTTTTTCCGGACATTCAGCACTTCCAGGTACGGTTCCGTGCTCTCGATGTTCTCCTTGACCTTTTCTTCATCCAGCATCAGCATATGCGTCTCGTCGGGAATATCTGCAAGCCCTTCTATATAAATGCTTGTATATTTTCCGTTCCCGGCCACCTCGACCTCTTCGACCTGAAAAAACACATAACCAAAATAAAACAAACCGGCTATTGCAAGCACTGCCAGTACAATTCCCAGTATAATTTTCCCTGCGCTGCTTCTTCTCCTCATCAATCAATACGCCTCTTCCATATCGGACATATCGTCATTCGCATCCGCCTGCTCCCCCGCCTTCATACGGATCCGCCTCGACCTTCGCGATATGCTCAACAATATCCCTATCATACACAATAATATCATCAATGACCAGTTTCCATAGCTCAAAAACGGAAGTGAAACGCCGGTCGCGGGAACGGAAGCCGTCACAACACCTATGTTGATTACCACCTGTATCCCTATGACGGTCGTAATGCCGGCCGCCAACAACGTGCCAAACAGGTCGGGCGAATTTGCTGCAATCTTAATGCCCCTGTACACCAAAAAAATATACAGTGCGATGAGCACAATAGCCCCGATCAAACCAAGTTCCTCCGTCGTAATCGAGAAAATAAAATCCGACTCCCCATAGGGCAGCCAAAGATATTTTTGACGGCCTTCCCCCAGGCCCCTGCCAAATATGCCGCCCGCGCCAATCCCATATAGCGACTGTATCACCTGGAAACCGCCATCGGTCGCATACTGCCACGGGTCGCTAAAGGACAAAAGCCGCTGGACACGGTATGGCTCGGCAATCATCAGCACAACGCCCGCAACACCGCCTACACCGCCCAGTGCCGCCAAGTGCCATCCCTTAGCGCCGCCCACAAACATCAGCACAAACACCAGCAGGCACATCAATATGATCGCAGAATAGTTGGGCTGCAGCAGCAGCAATCCACAGATGACCGCCAGCACCAAAAGATTGGGAATGATGCCATAACGGAATGTATTCATTCTGTTTCGATTGATATAAATTGTCGATGACGTAAAAATAATCAACGCAAACTTCGCAATTTCCGAAGGCTGGATGCTGTATGACGATCCAAAACGAACCCAGCGGGACGCGCCGTTCAACTCAACGCCGACGCCGGGTACAAAAACCAATATCAGCAATACAAGCGACGCAATCAAAAAGAAGTACCGGGCTTTCATCAGCTTTCGGTAATCGAGCAGCATAAAAAAGACCATCCCGGCAATCCCCAGGGCCGCCCCCAGCAGCTGCTTTTTAAAAAGCCCCAGTCCGTCGTACGCATAATCCGCCGACGCTTGCGCCATATAGTAACTGGAACTGAGAACCATGATCAGCCCGAAAACCACCAATATCAGTGTCACTATGAGCAGAGAATAGTCGATAGTTCCCTTTCTCAAATTACAGTTCCCTCGCAATCCTTTTGAACTCCCGCCCCCGGTGCTCGAAATCCTCAAACATATCCCAGCTTGCACACGCCGGCGACAGCAGTACCGCATCGCCCGCCTCCGCAATGCTGTACGCCTTCAGCACAGCATCTTCAAATCCATTGGCTTTGATATAATGCTCGTATCCCGCCTCTTGCGCCGCATCGATAATTTTGGACGCCGTGCTGCCCAGCACAATCACAGCCTTCACCGTATCCCCAAAGGCACGGAACAACGGCACAAAATCGCTTTTTTTGTCGTACCCGCCCAAAATCAGCACCGTAGGCCTGTCCATCGCTTCAACAGCCTTCTGCGACGCGTCCGGGTTTGTCCCCTTGGAATCGTTGATAAAAACAATGTCCCGCACTTCCCGTACAAATTCGATCCTGTGCTCCACACCCTTAAATGTCCTGAGCGTATCTGCAACGCTATCGCCGTCTATGCCGTACACGCAGGCCAGCACAACAGCCGCCAATGCGTTTTCCAGGTTATGCTTTCCGGGAATCATCAAATCGCCTACCGGCAATATCTCACGCCTGTTCCCGCCATCCGCAAACACGATTTTTCCGTCTATCACGCACGCCCCGTCATCCACTTGGTGCTCTGTACTGAACCACAGCACACGCGCCTTGATTCCCCCTGCAAGCCCACGCACCAGTCCGTTGTCATAATTAAGCACACAAAAATCCTCAACCGTCTGGTTCTTGAATATCTTCGCCTTGGCCGCAATATAGCTTTCCATCGTACCGTAACGGTCCATATGGTCTTCCGTAATATTGAGGATCGCGCTGCCCTTTGGCCTGTAATCTTCTATCGTATCCAACTGCAATGCGGCCGTTTCCGCAACCACTACATCGCCTGCATGTGTGTTGAGCGCCTCCTGCGTGATGGGAATGCCAATATTCCCTAAAACATACGTTTTGATGCCTGCATGCTTAAATATCTCACCCGTCAGCGCAGTTGTCGTCGTCTTGCCGTTTGTGCCTGTGATTGCAATAAAATCCGCTTTGGAGACCAGGAATCCCAGCTCAATCTCCGCAATCACCTTTTTGCCCAGCTCATACGCCCTCTTGATAAAAGGCAATCCTAACGGGACACCGGGGCTCAGCACAAGTACGTCCATCTCCTCCACCCGGTCCGTCGGATCGGTGCCCAGCATATCATTGTATTCTATTTTCGCAAGTGTAGCCTGCACATCCTGCGGCAGCTCCTCTTTGCATTTTATATCATAAACAGCCACATTGGCGCCCAACTTATACAGCAATTCGGCAGATGCCGCCCCGCTCCGCGCCATGCCCACTAAGAGAGCATTTTTTCCTTTGAGATCCATACCCTTTCCTGCCTCCGTCAATATCAAATCCCCACGCTGACAACAGCCAACACGCTCAGGAGCACCGTCGCGATTATGTATCCCCTGACCACCTGCGTTTCCGACATGCCGCCCAGTTCAAAGTGATGGTGCAGCGGTGCCATACGGAAAACCCGCTTGCCACGCAATTTGTAAGAGCCCACCTGGATCATGACTGAAACGGCCGACAGCACAAACATCAGGCCCATGATGGGCAGCAGCAACTGCATCCCCAGCAACGTCGCCATCGCCGTAATGGCTGCGCCCAGCGCAAACGAACCCGTATCGCCCATAAAAACCTGTGCCGGATGCTTGTTGAAAAAAAGAAACGCAATGCACGCGCCAATCAGCGCCGCGCAAAAAACAGCCGCGTTGACGGCCTCTCCGCCATCCTGCATGCCCAAAAGCGACCCGCCAAAAACCAGGCCGATAATCACCAGGAACGCCGCCCCGTTGCTGAGCGTCAGGCTGGTGGCCAGTCCATCCAGGCCATCCGTCAGGTTTACGCTGTTTACCATCGCGATAAAAACAAACATGGTAAACGGAATGTACCCCGCACCTAATTCCCATGTTGATTTTGCAAATGGGATGATCTCCGCATCATGCCCCAATACAAAGTAAGAATAACAGGCGACTATTGCCGCAAACACCAGCTCCAGCACAACTTTTTGCCATGCGCGAAGGCCAAGCGACCGTTTTTTAAACAGCTTGACCGCATCGTCTATCAGGCCGATCAGCATAAACAACAGCATTGTGCACACCAGGAACACCATGGATTTGACAGCCGCACTTTGCGTATAAACAGAAAAAATCAATGTGGCGGCAACGATTCCGATTACAATCATAATGCCGCCCATTGTGGGCGTTCCCTGCTTGACCAAATGTGTCTGCGGGCCGTCGTCCCTGACATGTTGCTCCGCCTTTTTTTTCTTTAAAAGGGGGATAATGATCTTTGAGGCTATAAATGTTGCCACAAAAGCCACCACCACTGTCAGAACAACCCTTACCGTTACACTCATCCGCTTTCCTCATCACGCGCCGGGCTTACACCTTCCCGGCCGTTCCTACTTTTTTGTTTTTATTCCCATCTCGTCCATGATCTCATTGACGACCACTTTTTCATCAAAATCGTGCTTTACGCCCCTGATCTCCTGGTATGTCTCGTGCCCTTTGCCCGCAAGCAGTATGATGTCGTCCTGCTGCGCCATCTTCATCGCATGGGCCATCGCTTTTTTCCTGTCTTCAATTGTTATATACTGCACATTGCCTTCCGCAACGCCCGCTTCAATCTGGGCGATGATGGCATCCGGCTCCTCGAACCGGGGGTTATCGGATGTGACAACCACATAATCCGAATATTTTGCGGCAATCCGTCCCATAACCGGTCGTTTGCCGGCGTCCCTGTTGCCGCCGCAACCAAACACGGTGATCACTTTGCCCCTGGCAAACTCCTTCACCGTCAACAGTGCGTTTTCCAGGCTGTCGGGCGTATGGGAATAATCCAATATAATGGAGTACCCCTGCCCCCGCACATCCAGCAGCTCAAACCTGCCCGGGACAGCCTGCATCGCCGCCAGCCCCTGTTTGATATACACACCGTCGATCTTCAGCGCGTGGCAGGCCACCAGTGCCGCCAGGCTGTTATACACTGTAAACAGGCCCGGAATCGGCACATGGATATCCAACACCTTGCCATCTATTTTTACATCATAATCCACACCATCCGGTGCGTTTTTCACATGCTTTGCCATATAGCCGGTGGGGTGCAGCACGCTGTACTCCATCACCTCACGGCTTGCGGCGCTTATCATATTGGCCGCGCTGTCGTCATCCACATTCACCACCGATATGCGCGATTGCTGAAAAAGCTTACTTTTTGACTCCACATAGTTTTCCCATGTCTGGTGGAAGTCCAGGTGGTCCTGCGTAAGGTTGGAGAACACCCCAACATCAAATTCAATGCCATAGACCCGCTTGAGTAACAGCGAATGCGACGACACCTCCATCACCACAATATCGCATTTCTCGTCTGCCATTTCACGAAGCAACCTTTGCAGGTCGGCCGATTCGGGCGTTGTGCGTTCGGTATGCATCTCCCTTTGGCCGATCATATTTTTGATCGTACCGATCAATCCTACTTTATATCCCGCAGCTTCCGCAATACTTTTTACCATATACGTGGTGGTCGTCTTGCCGTTTGTACCGGTCACCCCCACCATTTTCAACCGCTTTGCCGGGTGTCCGTAAAAGTTGGCCGCACACAGCGCCATCGCCGCGCGGTCGTCCTTCACTACCACCTGCGTAACATGCACGTTGTCAACCAGCTTTGTCACCACAATAGCGACAGCACCGTTTTTTACCGCGTCGGGCGCATATGCGTGCCCGTCGGCGGCAGTCCCTGATATACAAAAGAACAGATCGCCGCTCTGTACATTGCGCGAGTCATACTGTAAGTTTTTAATGTCAATGTTTTTGTCGCCATGCACCTTGCAATTTATGCCCGACAGCAGTTCCTTCAAGTACATCACAAGCCTCCTTTTGTATATTCTTTAGGATTATACCACAAAATGTTGTGTTACACTAATTCTGTTACGAATATTTATAATTCGTTAAACTTATACTATTCACCAATTAAAACACCTTGTGTTTTAATTCCGCGCAGATGCGCGGGGTTCATAATGCTTTTAGGCATTATGAACCGGTTAAGCCGTTCAAGACTTGCACTTCAAAAACGCCATGGCATTTTGTGCCGCATTTCTTGCGGCGATAGAAAAACCGTTTTTACGTTTTTCTATCAGTGCTTAGTGTTATCCCCTTTTTATTCCAGATCCAGCACAAACGTCACTGTTACCGGCGAACCCTTTTGCACGGTCGTTCCCGCGACCGGGTACTGCTTTCGCGCAATTCCGTCGCCCTGCGCATAGAACCGCAGCCCGCTGCTGATGCCCAGGCTCATTGCCTCGTCCGTACCCAATCCCGCAAAATCGGGCACCACAACCGTTTCTATCGTTTGCCCTTCCACCGATACAGTCTGGCTTTCCGGCTGCGCGATCTTGTGGTCCATCAACAGCTCTATCTCTGTCCCCGGGTCCACCATTGTCCCCGCGGCAGGGTTTTGCTCTACAACCGTGCCCGCGCCGTCCGTCTTATGACTGAACCCGGCCTGCTCCAGCGTTTCCTCTGCCGTTGCAAAGCCCATCTCCACCACATTGGGGACCTCCACCTGGTTTTCCGCAGTCGTGCCCGCATCGCTGCCGGGATCGCTGACTACCGGTGCAGTGTTGGCGCCGTCAGGCGGAACAAGCATATACTTCAACACCTCGTCCATTACCTGCTTTACATATGGCGCGGCTGTTGTCCCTGTCGTTGTTTCACTGTCGACACCGTTCAGTGTGATCATCACCGCATATTTGGGACTGGCCACCGGCGCAAACTCCATGAATACCGAAACCGACTTGCCAATATCCATATTTCCGTCGCTGTCGTATTTCTCATTGATGCCGTACAGCGCCCCCGCCGTGTATCCGTCCGGTTGCGCCTCCTGCGCGCCTGTCGCCAGGCTTGTCTGCATCACTTTTTTGATTGCTTCAGATGTCTCCAGGTTGACGCTCGATGCTTTCACCTCGGCATTATAAACTTCTTCCATCTCGCCATTGCCGTTGGCCAGGCCATACACAAGGCGCGGCACATACAGCGTACCGCCATTTACAATGGATGCAGCCGCGTTGATCAATTGCAGCTGTGAAAGCTTCAGGCTTTCTCCTGCCCCCATTTTCGCGACATCCGAATCGGACGCATACTTGAGCGCCATCACTTCGCCTGCC
>DHOD01000011.1:10718-19310 GCA_002407725.1 Christensenella sp. UBA5399
CCCCCTGCCGTATCCGTCGTATAATCTACGCCCGTTTTCTCGCCCAGCCCAAAACGCGCCATGTAATCATAGAACGTCTGCTTTCCCATATCGCTCGCCATCTGCGCCGCGGCAACCGAACATCCATTGACCACCGCTTCCTCAAACGTCTGCTCGCCGTGCGCGTCGCTGCACATGACTTCTTCTCCGTGCCATTCCGCAACACCCGTGCAATTATATGTGGCGGCGGCAACCCCGGCATCATATGCCCCTGCCGCAACAATCACATTGAATATACTGCCCGGCTCAAACGACGATGCCGTCACAATATTCGCGCTCAATTCACTCAAAACGGCTCCGTCCGCGCGCGGCGGCTCGTTCAGGTCAAACTCGGGCGTGTTTGCCATGGCAAGTATCTCGCCGGTCGTCACATCCATGACCACACCCTGGACCGAATCAGCCCCCAGTTCGCCCAACGCATTTTTACAGGCAGTCTCAAGGAAATTTTGCGTGATCTCATCGATTGTCAGTACGACATTTTTCCCGTCTTCAGGCTCAATAAACAACTCCATTCCGTTGGGAATGTCATTGTTCAGTTTGTCGGTTTCGGCAACCATCCTGCCCTGCCGGCCTTCCAATATATTGTTATATCTTCTCTCGATGCCCGTTTGGCCCTCGCCATCCGCCGTCGTATAGCCGACCACCTGCGCGGCAAGATCCTTGTTTGGGTAATAACGCGTCACATCGTCGATCAGTTTAACGCCCTTCATCTCAAGCGCTTCTATCCGCTCCGACTGTTCGTTGGTGATCTGCCGTTTTAGCCACACCTCGCCAATCTGCGTTTCTTCCCCATTGTCATTTTCCCGCACTTTTGTGGCGGCTTTATACAGCACTTCACTTTTCGGCAGTTCCAATATTTGCGACAGCATATCCGCCACATATTCGGGATCCTTGATTTGCTGCGGCATCAGCACAACCGTATCCGAAACAGCGCTTTGCGCCAAAACATTCATATTCCTGTCCACAATGGAGCCGCGCTTGGCATCCACCGGCGAATCGGATATCCACTGGGTAAGCGCCTGCGACTGCAGCCATTCCCCCTGCACGATATTCCAGTAGCCAACACGAAAAATCAGCAGCACCATAAGCGCTACCAATATAATCAGAACCACCAATAATCGTTTTTTTGTTGTAGCTACATTCGTCGCCAACTTCCGTTTCCCCGCAATGTCTTTTTATACTGAAACAACTTTAAAGCAGTTTAGATAACCATTTTGCAGTTGCTTGATCATATCAGCTTTTCTCAATCCATCCCTTTATCGTATCCACTACCTTTGTAAAGAATCCGCCAACGCTGCCAAGTACACTTTCACTTTCGCCTTCCTGGTTGACAGATATCGCATTGGCATCTTCGGAAGCCGTTACGCTGCCGGTTTCCCCCGCGTTATTCGTTACCTCCGGCCGAGGCTGATGTTGGGAGGGGAGGTCCGCCTCGGCCGGAACGAATACGATTTGATTGTCCGTAGGGTGCGCCATTCCTTTTGCTGCCGCACGCTGCTGTATACTACTCAGGTCCTCTTTCAGGGCCTTGTCCATGTATTTTTTATCCAGTTCACGCTGAAGCTCCGAAATACGATTTTCCGTCTGCGCGTTCTGGTAGGTCACATCGCTGATTTTGGCCTGCATTGTCAAAACGCCTGCAAGCATCATGAAAACAAGCACGATCGTAATGATAGTGGAAGGCACGCCCCGCCTGCGGGGTGCTTTTTCTTCCACCGCCACCTGGCGGCTGCGCACATCCTGTGCGGGCCTGCTGATCGCCATACTTCCCGCCGCATTTGCCTGCAGCGCGGCCTGGCCATTTCCAAACACATATGGCTTGGGGCCCGGCTTCACCTCGTATGCCGCAGTAATCTTACGACCGGCTTTTTTGTTTGCTTTGGGCTGCTTCCTGCCGGAAGGCGCTGTTTGGCCAACTTTCCTGCGTCCGTCTTCGCGCGGCTGCACCGCTTCACGCTCATGATAGCTACGGCTATAATATTCTTCCAGCATCCGGATTTCTTCGGCTTCCTTGTGGGCACGCTCCCGCTGCCTGACAGTCTCCAGCTTTGCTGCGCGATGCGCGTCAAGATACTCTATATTCTGGGCAGTTTGGGGCCTATATGTATATACAGGCAACTGCAATTTTTTATATTGATGTGTTCTTTGTGGTATTGCGTTCACTGTTAGGTTCCTTCCCTGTTCTGCTATTATAGTCTCTCTATGACTCTCAGTTTTGCGCTCCGCGCCCTCGGGTTTTCCTCTAGCTCCTGGTCATCCGGCCGAACCGGCTTCCTGGTGATAATCTCCACCATTCTTTCTTTGCCGCATACGCACACCGGCAAATCTTTGGGACAGTCGCAAGGGTCATACAGTTTTCTGAAGGCTTGTTTTACGATTCTGTCCTCTAATGAGTGAAATGTGATGACTGCGAGCCTTCCGCCGCGCTTCATCACCTGCGCATAATCTCCCATAGCTTGCCTCAGCCCGTCTAGCTCCCCGTTTACCTCGATGCGGATCGCCTGAAACGTCCTTTTTGCGGGATGCGGGCCGTCCGACCTTGCGCCTTTGGGTATCGCCTGTTTGATTATGCGTACAAGCTGTCCCGTTGTTTCAATGTTTTCCTGTATCCTGCTTTTGACGATGAATTCCGCAATCCGGGCGGCCCATCGTTCTTCTCCATACTCGCGTATGACCCTTGCAAGTTCCTCCTGTTTATATCTATTCACGACATATGCCGCGTCAAGATCATTGTTTTTATCCATCCGCATGTCCAGCGGCGCATCGGTGTTGTAGGAAAATCCCCTCTCCCCCTCGTCCAGCTGGAAGGATGAAACCCCCAGGTCCAGCAGCGCCCCGTCTATACCGTCTATTCCAAGGCCATCCAGCACCGCTGTTATGTTCTTGAAATCGTCCTGCACCAGCCTGATGCTGCCGCGGTAATCGTTTAGTCTCTTTGCACACCGTTCTATTGCATCGGCATCCTTATCTATCCCCACCAGGGTTCCCCCCGGCGTAATGCTCTCCAGTATCCCTCTTGCGTGCCCGGCGCCTCCCAGCGTCCCGTCCACAACCGTCTGTCCTTTTTGCAGATTCAGCAGCGCAAGCGTTTCCTTGTACAATACGGGCGTATGCCCTTCAAAGCCCGCTGTCATTGTTATATCCCAAGCTCGGCAAGCTGTGCCAGGGTCTCTTCATATTCGCTGTCCGACTGTTCGCTGTATGCTTCCCAGCCTTCCTTCGCCCAAATCTCCACCCTGTTCATCACACCGGTGATCACGGCTTCCTTCTCTGCCGCAATGTATTCGCGCAGCCTTTGCGGAATCAATATCCGCCCTTGTTTATCAGGTTCGCACTCACATGCGTTTGCAAAAAACATCCTCAAAAAGTTCTGTGCGGCCACATTGGATATCGGCACATTTTTCAGCTTTTCAGAAAAACGCTCCCATTCTTCCAGCGAGAAAACAAAAAGGCACTTGCCAACCCCCTTTGTGACAATGAAATGCTCGCCCAGGCCCTCCCTGAGCTTGACCGGCATAAACACTCTGCCTTTGGCATCAAGATTATGATTATAGGTGCCTATCAGCATCTGTGTTTACTCCTTTCACCACATTTCACCACATTCCACCACTTTTATTCAAAGTTTACCACTTTTATACCACCCATGCAAGCGTTTTAATCATAAAAAAAAGTCACAACCGCACTTTTTTTGCACGGTTGTGGCTCTTGTTCGCGACCACCACAATATGTTGTGTTTCTGTCAAATTATTCTTATACTTCCAAAAACAAGGAAGGTTTGGCGTGTTTTTTTATTGCGACTTTACGGTCGCATCTCCATCCAGCACCGCCCCGTGCTTTTTTGCCCTATTCCACTCTTACAATCTCCTTCAGCTTGAAGTCCAAATAATCGGCGGAGACAAGATTATATACCGTTCCCCTCTCCACCACATCCGTCAGGTGTACCGAGCGAAGGACGTCGCCGTGCAAATGCCCAAACACCACCTGCTCCGCTCCAAACTCCGCAAACAGCTCCGCAAAATCCGTATCGCGGTAATCCTCGAACAACGGCGGGTAATGCAGCATCCCGATCATCCTTTTCCCTGTCTTTGCAGCGCTCTCCAGCGACATCCGAAGCCGCTGTTTTTCGCGCTCATATATTTTTTCATCTTTCTGGGTAAACGAACTGTCCATCGGGAATGTCCACCCGCGCGAACCACAGAACACAAAATCGCCTATTACAACACTGTTGTTTTGCACCAGGTATGTGCCTTCCCGCAATACATTCCTTATTTTGGCAGGTGAGCTCCACCAGTAGTCGTGATTGCCCCGCAGCAGCACCTTGCTGCCCGGCATAGCGCCTATGGCGTCGAGGTCGGGCAACGCCTCTTCCAGCCGCATCGCCCAGCTGATGTCGCCGGGGATCAGCACAACGTCCTCATTGCCCACTTTGGCGTTCCAGTCGTCGCCAATCCTCGCCCAATGGTTCTCCCAATGCTTTCCAAAAACATCCATCTCCTTTGGCTTGGCAAGGGAAAGATGCAGGTCGCCTATCGCAAAAACTTTCACTGTATCCGCTCCAGCCTGTCCTGGATATACCCCAGCACGGCTTCCTTTCCCCTTTTTTCCAAAGATGACGCGGCAATCACATTGGCCTGGTCAATGCCCAATTCTTCTTTGATTTTCCGCTGTATTGCGCGCGTATAGTTGATCCGTTTGGATTTTGCTATTTTATCGGCTTTTGTAGCCACTACGGCAAACGGTATGCCATAATAATTTGCCCAGTTGATCATATCCAGGTCATCGGTGCTCGGCTCACGCCGGATGTCCATCAGCACCAGCAATGCCGCCAGGTTTTTCGCCGCGGCAAAATACCCCTCCATCATATCGGCCCAACTGTGCTTTTCCGATTTTGACACTTTCGCAAAGCCGTACCCCGGAAGGTCGACCAAATAAAATGTTTCATTAAGAAGGAAATAATTAACCAGCCGGGTCTTGCCCGGCTGCTTGCTGACATACGCCAGCTTGGAATTGTTGCATATATAATTGATCAGCGATGATTTGCCTGCGTTGGACTTGCCTGAAACTGCGATTTCAGGCTTCCCCGCCTCCCCTGCAAAATCCGCCGCATCCTTTACGCTGGTTACAAACTGCGCTTTTTTGATCTCCAACATTTATACCGTCATTTCCCCGCTGTCCTGAGCGCATGCCTGAGGACTTCGTCCGCCTTTGTCACAAATATAAAGTCCAGCTGTTCCATCACGGAATCCGGCAATTCCTCCAGGTCGTTCTTGTTTTCCTTCGGCAGTATGATTGTGTGGATGCCCGCGCGCAATGCCGCGAGCGCCTTTTCTTTGATCCCGCCGATTTTCAGCACGCGCCCCGTCAATGTGATCTCACCCGTCATCGCAATATCATGGCGCACCTTCCGGCCGGTCAGCGCCGAGGCCACCGCCGTCGCCATCGTCACGCCCGCCGAAGGCCCGTCCTTGGGGATCGCACCTTCCGGCACATGGATATGCAGGTCCGTCTTTTCATTGACGTCGATATCCAGCTTCAGCTTTTCCGCCATGGCGCGCACAACGGAAATCGCAGTTTTTGCCGATTCCTTCATGACATCGCCAAGCTGCCCTGTCAACTCCAGCTTGCCGGATCCAGGCATCACGCTCGCCTCCACCGAGAGCATCTTGCCTCCGACAGACGTCCACGCCAGCCCGTTGACCACGCCGACAGCATCCTTTTTTGCCACATCCGATTCACTTCGCTTGGGCAGGCCCAAGAAGCCGTCCAGGTTTTTCCTGTTCACCGCCACATGGTCGCCGCCGTCCTCTACGATTTTCGCGGCCGATTTACGCATGATTGCGGCAATTTCCCGCTCCAGGCTTCGCACACCGCTTTCCGCCGTATACTTGTGGATAATATCCATGATCACGGAATCAGTTAGCTTCACCGCTTTGGGATCCAACCCATGCTCGGCTGCCTGCTTTTTGACCAGGTGCCGCTTCGCGATGTTCAGCTTCTCAAAGTCCGTATAGCTGTCTATATTGATGATTTCCATCCGGTCATACAGCGGCCCGGGGATCGAGCCTACATCGTTCGCCGTCGTAATGAACATCACATTGGAGAGGTCAAATTCAATATCCAGATAATGATCCCGGAATGTATTGTTGATCTCCGGGTCGAGCACCTCCAGCATTGCCGAAGCGGGATCGCCCCTGAAATCGCTGGACATTTTATCTATCTCATCCAGCAGGAACACCGGGTTCATGCTGCCCGCCTGCTTCATCGACGTGATGATGCGGCCTGGGATCGCGCCAATATATGTACGCCTGTGCCCGCGTATCTCCGCCTCGTCGCGTACACCGCCAAGCGACATCCGCACAAACTTTTTGTCGAGCGCACGGGCAATGGACTTTGTAATGCTGGTTTTCCCCACACCGGGAGGCCCCGCAAAGCAAAGAATGGGCCCGCGCATATCATTTTTCAGCTTACGCACCGCCAAAAACTCAATGATGCGCTCCTTGACCTTTTCCAGGCCAAAATGATCCTGGTCCAGCACCTTGCGCGCGTGCTTCAGATCCATATCATCCTCGGTGAATTCGCCCCACGGCAGTGTCACAATCCAGTCCAGGTATGAATAGATCACGTTGATTTCCGGCGAGCCCGGCGAAAGCCGCGACATCCGCGTCAGCTCCTTCTGGGCTTTGGCGCGCACATCCTCCGGCACATCCAGTTCTTCAATCTTCTTCCGCAGTTCTTCTATTTCATCCAGGTCATTTTCGGTCTCTCCAAGCTCCTTCTGGATGGCCTTCATCTGCTCGCGCAGGAAGTATTCCTTCTGTGATTTATCGATCTGCTGCTTGACATTGATGGCAATCTCTTTATCGATCTCCAGTATCTCAATTTCTTTTTCCAGTATTTCCATCACCGCTTTAAGCCTGTCAAGCACATTGACGCAATCCAGCACATGCTGCTTATCTTCCATTTTGATGGCGACATTGGACGCGACCATGTCCGCAAACTTGCCCGGGTCGTCAAGCTCATTCACTGTAACCAGCGTTTCTGCAGGGATGCGCGCACCAAGCGACGCAAACCGCTCAAACAGGTCTGTGATGCGCCGCACATACACTTCCTTGATCACAATCTGCGCCTGGTTTTCGTTTTCCTTTTCGTCGCAAACTTCCACCAACGCTTCTATATACGGCTCCTTGCGGATATAAGAATCCAGCTTGCCGCGGCGGACGCCTTCCACCAGCACACGCATCATATCACCGGGCAGCTTGAGTACCTGCTTGATTTTTGCAATCGTCCCAATTGCATACATATCGTTTTTTTCAGGATTTTCGACACGGATGTCCTTTTGGGCGGACAGGAAAATTTCTTTGCCCTGCACCATGCATTCCTCCACCGCGGCAACGGACATGTTGCGCCCCACATCAAAATGCAGAACCATGGAAGGAAAAACCACCAATCCCCTTAAAGCGACCATAGGCATGGTCTGAAGTATTTTACTCAAATCGACTCTCCTTTTCCCAAAAAACAAGGCATTGCCCTGTTTTGCGCCAAAGGCGCAAAGATTGATTATACACGGCGGCTCGCGGCATTCGCCGCCTCTTGAAAAACAGACATCGGGCCGTTTTCCAAGTTGTTTCGGTATATCAATATTATACAATTATACATCAAAATATTTAAGGCGCAAGTACAAGCCTCACGCCTTAGTTGTATCATATGTCCGCCGTTTATTTACGACGCGCTCACCTTTTCTGCCGGCGGGTCAATCTTTTCCGGCTCGGGTTTTGGCCTGTCGCCCACCACCAGCATCGGCTTTTGGGTTTCTATGGTGTCTTTCGTCACCACGCACCGCAGCACATCCTCACGCGACGGCAGGTCATACATGATGTCCATCATGGACGATTCTATGATGCTCCGCAGCCCGCGCGCGCCCGTCTTGTTGTCAATCGCCATTTTGGCGACCTCGCGCAATGCGTCCTTCTCAAACTCCAGCTCGACGCCGTCAATGGCAAAGAGTTTTTTGAACTGTTTGGTGATTGCATTTTTCGGCTTTTCCAGGATGTCTACAAGCGCATCCTCGTCCAGCGAATGCAGGCTCACAATGACCGGCAGCCTTCCCACAAACTCGGGGATCAGCCCGTATTTGAGCAGGTCTTCCGCGCGCACATCCGCCAATGTCTCGCCAATGTTCTTCTCTGTCTTGCTCATCACGTCCACGCCAAAGCCCATCGTCTTTTTGTTTGTGCGGTTTTCTATGATCTTCTCCAGCCCGCCAAAGGCTCCGCCACAGATAAACAGTATGTTTGTCGTGTCGATCTGCAGAAAATCCTGATGCGGATGCTTGCGCCCGCCCTGCGGCGGCACGCTTGCCACTGTTCCTTCCAGTATTTTCAGCAAAGCCTGCTGCACGCCTTCGCCGGATACATCCCGTGTGATGGATGCGTTGTCGCCCTTGCGCGTGATCTTGTCAATCTCATCGACATAAATAATGCCCTTCTGCGCTTTGTCAATATCAAAATCCGCAGATTGGATCAGCTTGAGCAGGATGTTTTCCACATCCTCGCC
>DHOD01000011.1:19462-19738 GCA_002407725.1 Christensenella sp. UBA5399
ATGTTTTCCACATCCTCGCCCACATACCCCGCCTCGGTCAGCGACGTCGCGTCCGCCATGGCAAACGGTACGTTGAGTATGCGCGCAAGCGTTTGCGCAAGCAGCGTTTTGCCGCTGCCTGTCGGCCCCAGCATCAGTATGTTGCTCTTCTGGATCTCCGTATCGTCATCGTCGTTCACCAGTGCGTTGATCCGCTTATAATGGTTGTACACCGCCACGGCAAGGTGCTTTTTCGCCCTGTCCTGGCCAATCACATACTGGTTGAGTATACGTACC
>DHOD01000105.1:0-4633 GCA_002407725.1 Christensenella sp. UBA5399
AACCTGCAGGTCCTCGCTGGCCTTGACCAGGTCGTCCCGCTGCACCGTCAACTTATCATACCGTTCCCTGACACGCGCGTAGTCCTCGATCGCATTGGGGTTGACGGAATCCATCCCCCGCAACTGCTCCCGGATTTCTTCAATCTCCCGCGCCGAGCTCTGATACGCAAAGCCCTCGCTTTTCAACTCCTGCGCATTTGCATAGGTCAGGCCGTAATCTTCCCATATCTTTGTCTGGGCGGTCTCGCGCGCCAGTTCCGTCTTCTCCTTATTGGCCGCCAACCTGTATTTTTGCTCTATCAGCAGGTTTTTACGCTCCGAAAGCGCCAGCGCTTTTTGCTCGTTCTCCTGCTGCTCTGCAGACAGCTTTTCCCGTTTCTCAAAAACATCCCTGGTCAGGCCGTCCACATTTTTGATTTCCTCCAGCGTACCATCCAGCTTCTGTCCGATCTCTTCCTTACGGCTTATGATTTCATTGATTTCAATTGCCAGGGTATCATTTTGCCTGGTCGCCTCGCCTGCGGAATCGACCGCCGCCGTCACTGCTTCGCTCAGATGTTGCTTTTCCTTGAGCAGCACGGCTTTTTGGCTGCTGGCCTGCGCCTGCTCTTCCAGCAGCTTTGCCAGCATTTCCCTGACCGCCTCATTTTCCTTGGCGCCCGCTGTAATGCGCGCCTCCGATTCGCGGAGTTGCTTTTCCAGGCTCTCAAAGCTTTCCTGCAACGCATTTAGCCCCTCCGCATCCTGCAGCTCGCCCATTCTCTGTTTTTCAACCAGCATGCCTTCCAGCTCTTCACAGGCCGCAGCATACGACGCATCTTTTTCCTTGCAGCTGCCCTCCGCGGCAATGTTTTTCTGCTTCAGCTCGGCATATTCGATCTCCAGTTGACGCAACAGGTCCAGCTTCTCCTTTTGCGCCACTTTCTTTACTTCAATATCTTTCGCCAGTTTGTCCTTTTCACTTTGCAGTGCCAGCACATCCTTTTCCATGCCGCCAATCTGCCCTTCCAGTTCTTCCGCCATACGTTTGCGCGCAAGCAGCCCCCGGCCCGTTTTCTTGGTGCTTCCACCGGTCATGGAGCCCCCGGGGTTGATGAAATCGCCTTTGAGCGTCACTGTACGAAAGCCGTAATCCGCCTTACGCATCAACGCAATCGCGCTGTCCATATCCTCTACAACCACCGTGCGGGCCAGCAGAAAATCCACCGCCGGACGAATATCGCCGGGGCAGTCAATCAGTTCGCTTGCCACGCCAACCACGCCGGGGGCATGCAGCAGTTGCTTTTCATCCTTTTTTAAATAATTGACCCTGAGCGACTGCGTCGGCAAAAACGTGACCCTGCCAATATCACGCTTACGGAGAAAATCAATGATCTCCTTTGCGCTCTGGTCCGTATCCACCACAACGTTTTGCAGTGAATTTCCTAAAATAATTTCTATGGCGGTCTCGTATTCCTTTGGCACATCCACCAAATCCGCAAATACGCCTTTTATCTTACGCGATATATTGTGCTCTCCCGCCGCCTCTTCCATCAGTCTGCGGACAGATTCAAAATACCCCTCGTACCCTTCAATCATCTCGCTCAGCAGCTTGTGGCGGGACTGTGCGCTGCTCAGCCGTTCCCTTGCCTCGGCATACTTCCCATCCAAATTGGCTGCCGTTATGCCTGCCTCCTGCACGGCCTGCGCCAGCTCGTTCACCGCACTGCGCAACTTGTTGTTATCTTCATCGAACGCTTGTAAATCACCCTTCAGCTTTTGCAGGCTGCTACGCGCTTCATCCGCCTCGCCTTTTATGCGCGCACGCTGCTCCTCCAGGGCTACGCACTGTTTCTCCAGCAACTCGGCCCGCACGCGCGCCTCGCTGATGTCGATATTGCGCGTCTGCAGCTCTACCCGCGCGGCCTCTACCTCGCCCCGCAGACTCTCCACCTTTTGCGCGTGGCTGTCGCGCTCACCCGACATCGCCTGTACGCTCTGTTCCAGCTCACGAATCTTCTCATATTTTTCATCCAGCAGCGTATTCAGCTCCTGTACCTGTCCGTCTATTTCACTTATTTTTTCCTGGTTTTGCCGAATGATCCCTTCGACGCCTTCACACTTTTGCGTGTTGGCTTCCATGATCCCCGTCAGATTGCTTTCCTTCTCATCCAGCAACGCCTTGTCGCCCTTCAGTTTTTCCTGCAACTGCATCAATTCGCTGAGCCGTGCATTGCGACCGTCGATATCCTGCTGCATCGCGCCGATCTCATTTTTCACTTCAACCTGTTTTTGACTCAGTTCCTCTAGCAGTTTTGTGACGTCGTCATACTCCTGCTCCTGCTCTTTTACCTGCTGCTCAATTTTGACGATCCGGTCGGCTGTTCGCTCATAATTATACAGGAACATGTTTACTTCCAGCTCCTTCAGCCGCTCACGTCCCGCCATATACACCTTGGCTTCCTTCATCTGCTCTTCTAACGGCCCCACCTGCAGCTCCAGCTCGGCCAGTATATCGTCTATACGCGTAATATTGTCCTTGGTTTTGACAAGGTTGCGCTCCGCCTCTTCCTTGCGTACACGGTATTTCATGATGCCGGCGGCTTCCTCAAACACCCTGCGGCGCTGCACGGCCTTGCTGTTCAATATCTCGTCGATCCGCCCCTGCCCAATGATGGAATAGCCTTCCTTGCCTATGCCCGTATCGCGAAAAAGCTCCAATATATCCTTGAGCCTGCAATTGGCATTGTTGATAGAAAACTCGCTCTCGCCCGATCGGTACATTTTGCGGCGCACACAAATTTCGGAATAATCCGACCGCACCTGGTTATCTTCATTATCAAAAATAAGCGCAACCTCACAATAGCCCTTTTGCGGCCGGGATTGCGTTCCATTAAAAATAACATCCTGCATTGTGGTGCCGCGCAGGTTTTTGGAACTCTGCTCGCCAAGTACCCAGCGCATGGCGTCCGCAATATTGCTTTTGCCGCTGCCATTGGGGCCCACAACGCCCGTGATGCCTTCCGTAATATGAATTTCCCTTTTGTTTGGAAACGATTTAAAACCGTTCAGTTCTATCCTTTTTAGATACATACCCTGTTACTCGTCTTCCGCAATGCGCACCATGGTGTAGACATTGGTGAATTTTTTCTGAAAACATGGGTCCAGCAGCTTGATCACAAGAAAAGACCCCAGTGCGAAAGCAATCCCCAGAATGGCCGCCAGTACATCCTGCACCTTAAAAAAGTTCTGCGGGATCGTATACCCCAGCCATAACCCAATAAAAAGCATAATAAGAGGAAATATATAAGCGATCAGCGACGACGTCAGCGCGTTTTTGGTGGTAAACTGAATCTCTACCCGGTCGCCAACCTTTGCATGGAGGCTGTTTTGCGCCGATACCGTAATCTCATTCTGGCCCGCCGTCATGCCACATGCGCCGCATTTTGCACACATGGACGTGCGGTTAAACAGCAGGAATGCCACATCGCCCTCAACCGCAACCACTTTGCCTGTTTCTTTCATACTGCCCTCCCGCAACAGCGCGCTATTCAATCACTTTGATGTGTAATTCCCTAAGTTGTTTGCTGTCCACTTCGGATGGCGCCTGCATCATCAGGTCTGATGCGTTCTGCACCTTGGGGAACGCAATGACGTCACGGATCGACTGCACGCCCGCCATCAGCATTGCCAGCCTGTCCAGCCCATACGCAAGCCCGCCGTGCGGCGGCGTACCATACTTGAACGCCTCCATCAGGTATCCAAACTGCGCCCATGCTTCCTCTTTTGTAAAACCAAGCGCCTCGAACATCTGCTCCTGCAGCTGCGCGCTGTGAATCCTGATGGAGCCCCCGCCCACTTCGTTGCCGTTGATCACAATGTCATACGCTTTGGCGCGCGCATTGACAGGGTCGCTGACCACCTTATCGATATCCTCGTCCATCGGCGATGTAAACGGGTGGTGCTTGGCCACATATCGTTTTTCTTCCTCGGAATATTCAAACAGCGGAAATTCCGTTACCCAAAGCAAATCCCATGTGCCCGGTTCCACCAGCTCCAACCGCTCCGCCAGCTTCAGGCGCAACGCGCCCAGCGAATCAAATACAACCGAGTTTTTATCGCCTACAAAGAACAGTATATCGCCCACCTGCCCGTCCAACCGCTCCATGATGGCGTTTACTTCGTCCTCCGTCATAAATTTGGTGATCGGTGAATTGAGCCCGTCCTCTTTGATCGATATCCAGGCCATGCCCTTTGCGCCGTATATTTTTACAAAATCTACAAGCGAGTCGATCTCGCGCCGGGCAAATATGTTGGCGCAACCTTTCGCGTTGACCGCACGCACGCTGCCGCCCGCCTTGACAACCGAACTGAACACTTTGAACTCCGAACCTTTGACAATATCGCTGACGTCCTTGAGCTCGAGCCCAAAGCGCGTATCCGGCTTGTCGCTGCCATAGCGGTCCATCGCCTCTTTGTACGGAATCCGGCGCAAAGGCAGCTCGATATCGATATCCAGCACATCGCTAAACACTTGCTTGAGCAGGCCTTCATGCACCTGCATCACGTCTTCCGCCTCGACAAACGACATCTCCGTATCGATTTGTGTAAATTCCGGCTGCCGGTCTGCACGCAGATCTTCATCGCGGAAACA
>DHOD01000105.1:4876-5236 GCA_002407725.1 Christensenella sp. UBA5399
AGCCCTCCTTGATGCGCGAAGGCACAAGGTAATCGCGCGCGCCCTCGGGCGTGCTTTTGGCCAACATTGGCGTTTCTATGTCCAAAAATCCGTTATCCTGCAAATACTTACGTGCCGAATCCGCAATCTTGTTGCGCAGCATCAGGTTTTTCTGCATCTCGGGCCTGCGCAGGTCCAGGTACCGGTATTTGAGCCGGAGCTCCTCGCGGACTTTGGAACCGTCCTCAATCTCAAACGGGGGTGTCTCCGCCTCGCTCAATATTTTCAATTCCTGCACTTTTACTTCGATATAGCCGGTGGGGATCTTTGGATTGATGGTATCCTCCGACCGCTTTACAATCGTCCCGCGCACAGCCAGCA
>DHOD01000105.1:5488-7126 GCA_002407725.1 Christensenella sp. UBA5399
CGGTCGCGCAGGTCGATGAAAATGAGCGCGCCCAAATCCCGCCGGGTATCCGCCCACCCCATCAGCGTCACTTCTTTGCCCACGTCCTCCGGCGTAAACTCCGCGCAAAGCGCCGTACGCCTCCATTCAGCCAAAAAATCTCCCATATCAACTGTTCTCCTGTATCATCATAAAAATATCATCCAGCTTTACCGTCATTTCCTCGCCGCTCTCCATTTTTTTGAGAACGACCGTCCCGCCGGCAAGCTCATTCTCTCCCAGCACCAGCACCTGCTTGGCGCCTATTTTGCCCGCAAACTTAAACTGCGCCTTGATGCTCCTGTCCACGTGGTCCATATCGGCCTTGATCCCTCTTGTGCGCAAATCCTGCACAAGCCCCGCCGCGGCAATACGCGCCTGCGCGCCGTGCGAACACACAAAAACATCTGTCAAGGAAGGCTGCTCGATCACGCCGCCGCTGCTCTCCATTGTCAGCAGCAGCCGCTCCATGCCAAGGCCAAACCCGATGCCCGGCAGCGCCGGCCCATCCAACTCGCCCACAAGGCCGTCATACCTGCCGCCGCCGCACACGGTGCCCTGCGCGCCAATATTTTGCGAGATAATCTCAAACACTGTTTTTGTATAATAATCCAACCCGCGCACAATAAACGGATTGACCTTATAATCGATCCCCAGCACCGCAAGGTACTGCTTTAGCAGGTCAAAATGTGTGCTGCAATCGGCACACAGGCTGTCCAGCATGACAGGCGCATCCGCAATCAACGCCTTGCAACTTTCCACCTTGCAATCCAGTATCCTGAGCGGGTTTTTCTCAAACCGCTCCCGGCATAGGGGGCACAGGCTGTCAAAATTGGCCCGCAGGTAATCCTTCAGCTTTTCATGGTACCCCGGCCTGCAATTGGGGCAACCGATGCTGTTGATGTTAAGTGCAAGGTCCGATATCCCCAGCGCCTCGAACAGCTTGAGCGCAACAGAGATGACCTCGGCATCCACACTGGCGTCCGGCGCGCCAAACACTTCCACGCCAAACTGATGGTGCTCGCGCAGCCTGCCCGACTGGGGCCGCTCGTACCGGAACACCGGGGTGGAGAGGTAATACATCTTAACCGGCTGGGGCCCGCCCGCAAGCCCGCTCTCAATGAACGCACGCGCAACGCCCGCCGTGCCCTCCGGCTTGAGCGTGATCGACCTGCCGCCCTTATCTTCGAACGTATACATTTCCTTTTGCACAATATCGGTCGTATCGCCCACACCGCGCAAAAACAATTCCGTATGCTCAAACACAGGCGTGCGGACCTCCCTGTACCCAAATACACTGGTGATTTCCCTGATTGTGTTTTCAATATACTGCCACTTATAACTGTCCTGCGGCAATATGTCCTTTGTCCCCTTCGGGGCTTTTATAGCCAACTTGAATATTCCTCCCAAACAAACAAAAACAACGCTGTCATACAAAGCCACGTTTCAGCGTCAGCAAAACATTCTCATACCGGTTTATACTATTCGCCGATTGAAAAACACAATGTGTTTTTCAATCCCTGGCCACCAAAAGCGGCCAGGGACGCATAACGCTTTTGGGCGTTATGCGTGGATAAGCCGTTCAATATCTTCTGCTATAAAACGGCACGCCGTTTTATA
>DHOD01000105.1:7284-7562 GCA_002407725.1 Christensenella sp. UBA5399
TATAAAACGGCACGCCGTTTTATACAGCCTTGCAGGCTGTATAGAAAAATCCTTTTTAGGTTTTTCTATTAGCAGATAGAATTATTATATCTTTTCGTACGTCCAGTGTCAACGGAACAACGCGCGCTTTCTCTCAGCCATTTCATCGACTCTGCCAATGTACTGCTCTACATTTTTGACGTTTGCCGCACGCTCGATCCGTCCCGCCCCGCCAAACACACGTTTTGATATGCCGCCTGCGCCAAACGCCAGCACGCTGGCCGTCTCCTCCATGTTAT
>DHOD01000105.1:7692-7942 GCA_002407725.1 Christensenella sp. UBA5399
CGCTGGCCGTCTCCTCCATGTTATCGATATTGTACACGCTCTCAAAACCCGGGCGTGCATAGCCTGTATTTTCCAGGTTTCCATTCATATATTTTTGACGGTATAGATAATAAGGCTTGTACCCCTTCTGGTGCAGATATGTATGTGCAAAATCCACCATGCCTTCAATATCCGCCGTGCGCACAAAGTGCGCCTGTTGCTCCACCGCAAAATCGGACGACCGCTTGACAGCCAGCGTATGCACCGTGAC
>DHOD01000105.1:8110-8866 GCA_002407725.1 Christensenella sp. UBA5399
GCCCTCCGGCCCCAACCTCGCCACCACGTCCAGTGTGCGCCGCACATCTTCCAATGTCTCGTCCGGCAGGCCCAGTATGATATCCGTATTCACGTTGCCGAACCCGTATTCCCGTGCCAACGCAAATTTTTCTATAAACTCCTCTACCGTGTGTTTCCGGCCGATCGCATCCAGCGTCCTTTGGTTGGCAGTCTGGATGTTGACGCTGACCCTGTTTGCGTATTTTTTGATCACTTCTAACAGCGGTCCTGTGATCGTATCGGGCCTGCCCGCCTCCACAGTAAATTCAGCCACCGGCCCAAACGCATTGTTTGCAGCCGCCAAAACAGCGTCCAGCTCCTGCGGCAAAAGCGCGGTAGGCGTCCCGCCCCCCACATAGACCGAGCGGATATCATGTGTTTCCGCTAAATATGCCAGCTGTTCTATCTCCTTGTGCAGAGCCACAAGATACGCCGCCTTGTCACTTTCCCGCACATCGCGCGAGACAAACGAGCAATACTTGCAGCGCGACACGCAAAACGGAATACCGATGTACAAATCCAGCGCGTCTCCTGTGACCGTATCCAGGTATGGTTTTTGATGCTGCGCAATTTCAAACGCCAGGTCCGCCTTTTGCACTGTGACACAAAAATCATCGCGAAACATCCTTTTTGCCTGCGCCACGCCCAATTCGGCGGAAAGCTCCCGCGCCAGCTTGGTGGGCCGGATGCCCGTCAGCGATCCCCACGGCGGGTTTTTCCCCGTATATCCGTTCAA
>DHOD01000105.1:9024-22964 GCA_002407725.1 Christensenella sp. UBA5399
TCCGTTCAAGCAATCATAAACGTTTTGTCTCACACCCCGCTTGACCAGCTTCTTTTCCTGCAGCGCCGGGACGTTTTGTTCCAGCACAAAGTTTTTTTCAGCACTATACGCCTGCTTTCCGCCGCAATACAACACCGCCCGCGAAACACAACGGCCATCTTTACACACAAAAAAATGCCTGAGAAGGTATTCCTGCCCGGCACTGTCCTTTTGCACTTGCTCTATACGCTTTTCATCAAAAAACAGACGAATTTCGTCGCAGATATCATTAAAGAATTGAGGCGTCTCCGTATAACATGCAAACATGGTCAGTCCACCATATACGGGTTGGCATGCCGCTCCACTTCCAGCCGCGTGGCAGGCCCATGCCCCGGGTAGACCGTGTAATCGCCGTCCAACTCTTTAAGCAGCTTCAGCGACATCCGCATATCAGCTGTATTGCCGCTGCTGAAATCCGTACGCCCTATACTACCCTGAAACAATGTATCGCCCGAGAAGATATTCCGTTCCACAATATAACATACGCCGCCCGGTGAATGCCCCGGCGTGCTCAGCACCTGTATTTCCAGCCCCGCCAACTGCAGCACGTCGCCGCCGTGCACAAAAACATCCGCACCCTTCCCCACGCGCGCATACCCATAGATCGGCACAAGGTCGGGCGCAGGATTGGTGAGCATCTCCGCATCACCCGCATGCATGATCACCCTGCTGCCAAAATGCGCCCGCAGGCCGTCTATGGCGCTCACATGGTCAAAATGCCCGTGTGTCAGCAGGATGTGTGTCAGCGTCAGGTCTTTTTGTTCCGCCACGGCAATGATGCGGTCCGCATCTGCACCCGGATCGACCACCGCTGCCTCATTGCTTTGCTCGCCGTTGATGATATAGGCGTTCACGCCCATCATACCCGTCACAACCGTTTGTATCTCCAAACTTAAAAACCTTTCTTGCTGTCCAGCAATATCGTCACCGGGCCGTCGTTCACCAGCGAAACATCCATCATCGCCTGAAACACGCCCGTTTCCACTTTCCCATATTTCTCTTTAAACATGTTGACACACTGCGTAAACACATGCTTCGCGTCATCCGGCTTAGCCGCCCTGATGTAGCTGGGGCGTCGCCCCTTGCGGATATCCCCATACAGCGTAAAGTTGGAGACCAGCAATATTTCTCCGTCTACATCCTGCACGGACAGGTTCATCACATCGTTCTCATCATCAAAAATCCGCATGTTTACGCACTTTTCCGCAATGTACCGCGTATCGCCGGCGTCGTCCCCCGCCTCGATGCCCAGCAGCACCAGCAGCCCCGCGCCAATCGTGCCGACGGCCTCTCCATCCACCGCAACCGATGCGCGCTTCACGCGCTGCACAACCGCCCGCATATCAGTAATTCACCCTGTACACATCCTGCACGCCTTTGAGCCCCCGCAGGCGACCCATCATATCGTTGAGGTCGTCGACCGATGAAATGTTGGAGCGCAACGCAACGGTCGCAGTGCCGTTTTTGGATATATTGGCGTTGACAGATGTGATATCCCGCCCTGTGTTATACAACGCCTGCGTTATATCCACCATCAGGCCCGGCCTGTCGTCCGCTACAATCTGCACCTCTACGTTATAGCTCGAGCTACCGCTGTCCGTCCACGATACATCGATCAGGCGCTCGCCTTCAATGCCGATATCCTGTACGTTTTTACAATCCTTTGTATGGACGCAGACGCCCCTGCCGCGCGTGATATACCCTACAATCTCGTCACCCGGCACCGGGTTGCAACACTTTGCGAACCGCACCGCCATGCCGTCGTTCCCATCCACGGTGATGTCGTCCTGCGAACCTTTCCCCGTCTTGTGCGTAATTTTGATGGGCGCTTCCTGGTCGTCCATGTCATTCGCCTGTTTATATTGCTCAATCAGCTTGGGCAATATCTGGTTGACTGTAAGCGCGCCGTATCCAATCGCCGCAAACATATCATCCTGCGAACGCAGTGTAAAACGCTTAAACAGCGTTTTCAGCCACTCGGGCCTCAGCAGGTCGTGCGGCTGGAAGCCCTGGCGTTTCGATTCCTTCTCAAACAGCTCGCGGCCCTTTGTAATGTTCTCTTCTTTTAACTCTTTCTTGAACCACTGGCGAATCTTGTTTCTCGCCTGCGTCGTTTTCACAAACTTCAGCCAGTCTCGGCTGGGTCCGGGCGAGCTTTTTGACGTAATGATTTCGACAATATCGCCTGTCTGCAGCTCGTAATCGAGCGGTACCAGCTTGCCGTTGATGCGCGCGCCCACGCATTTGTTCCCGATGTCGCTGTGGATGCTGTACGCAAAATCAAGCGGTGTCGCCCCACTCACAAAATCCTTCACATCGCCCTTCGGCGTAAACACCAGTACATGGTCGGCGAATATATCGATTTTCAGGGTCTCCATAAATTCCTTGGAGTCCTTCATATCGTTCTGCCACTCCATCAGCTCCCTGAGCCATGCCAGCTTGGAATCCATATCGTCGTCGTTCTTGTTCTTTTCTTTATACTTCCAGTGCGCAGCAATGCCGTATTCCGCCGTGCGGTGCATCTCATACGTCCTAATCTGCACCTCAAACGGCCTGCCGTCGTCGCCCAGCAACGTCGTGTGCAGCGACTGGTACATGTTTTGCTTGGGAACTGCAATATAATCCTTGAAACGGAGTGGGATTGGCTTCCACAGCGTGTGCACAAGGCCCAGCACGCCGTAGCAATCCTTGATCGAGGACACGACGATGCGAATCGCAACCAGGTCGTACACCTCGTCAAACGACTTTCCCTTCTCCTTCATTTTTTTATAAATGCTGTATATATGCTTGGGCCTGCCTTCTATATCGGCCGTGATCCGCATTTCCGCAACCTTCTCTTCCAGCCGCACAATGACGGCGGAAAGCTGCTGCTCGCGTTCGTCGCGCGATGTTGCAATCTGGTTGGCAATTTCAAAATAATCGTCCGGATGCAGGAATTTGAGCGAAAGGTCCTCCAATTCCCATTTGATTGTGCTGATACCCAACCGGTGTGCCAGCGGGGCGTAGATCTCCAGTGTTTCCCTCGCTTTTTCAAGCTGTTTGTTTTCCGACTGGTATTTGAGCGTACGCATGTTGTGCAGCCGGTCGGCCAGCTTGATGATGACCACGCGGATATCGCTGGCCATGGCAAGGAACATTTTGCGGAGCGATTCGGACTGTTGTTCCTCCCTGGACTGGAACTCGTAATTTTTCAGTTTGGTGACGCCGTCCACCAGCTTGGCGATCTCGGGCGAGAACTCACGCGAGACGTCTTCCAGGCTGACGTCGGTATCCTCTACGGAATCGTGGAGGATTCCCGCAATGATGGTCGTATTGTCCAGCCCCAGGTCGGCGATGATATCGGTGACGGCAAGAGGGTGCGTGAAATACGGCTCTCCCGAATGGCGCATCTGCCCATGATGGGCCTTTTCCGCCATCTCGAAAGCCTTTTCCACCTCCGCGTCATAATCCAGCTTATGCCTTCTTATAAACTCCTTGTAATACTCCGACAAACACTGCCTCCCACAACCAACCGTTCGCCCATCAATATGTGATCAGCGAAAACACATCGTAGCCTTCCAGTTTTTCCCGCCCCTTAAGCGCGGAAAGTTCAATCAAAAATCCCACAAACACCACCTGAGCGCCGGCCATCTCTGCCAGCCTGCACGCCGCCCCAGCCGAACCGCCCGTGGCAAGCAGGTCGTCCAGTATCGCAACCTTCATCCCCGGCTTTAACGCGTCCTTATGGATTTCAAAAGCATCGCTGCCGTATTCCAGGTCAAATGTTACCTGGTACGTCTCTGCGGGCAGCTTGCCCTTTTTGCGCACGGGCACAATCCCTTTGCGCAGCTTGTACGCCACCGGGGGCCCCACCAAAAATCCCCTTGCGTCCAGCACAAGGATGGCATCCACGTCAAGTGGTTCAATTTTTTCTGCAAAGGCGTCGACCACATACCGGTATGCCTCGCCATCACCAATCAGCGTTGTGATGTCCCTAAATGTTACACCTTCCTGTGGAAAACCTTCAATACTCCGCACCTTAGCTTTTAAATCCATCTTCCTTTTCCTCCCGGGCAAACAATTGATAGGTCTGGCTGTCTTCCAGATCCCTTTTTCCTTTTTTTACCGTAACTTGTATTTTATCATCTTTTTTTATATCAAGCAATCCAATCTCACCCAGCACTGTCGCGGCAAAAGCCACTTTTTCGGCCGTTGCATCCCGGATGTGTCTGCTCACAAATTGCAGGAATGATTCCATATCTGCAAATTCTGTCTTATTATCACTCAAACCTTTGAATATGCGGAAATACTTCAGCAATGTTTCCCGGTCGCAAAAGTATTCCTTTCCTTTTTCCGGCGCGCCTTCCGCCTGCGCAATCCGTTCCATCGCCCGCGCAAACGCCTCTGTGCGTTTTTCCCGGTACGAGAAAGTATCCACGATCATCTGCGGCTGTTGGTCAAACGTATTGATTTGTGCGGTGCCCACCACATCCGCACCGCCCGGTATGCTGTAAGCCTGCCTGCCAAATGTAACGCCGTTCAACCTGCCCCCGCCGCGCGACAGCGTAAAGCGCGCATGCCGGTCTTTTCCTATAGACTTGACGTCAGAAATATCCGCGTTCCTGATCAACATATCCACCCGCCTGTTTTTGAATCCGTAAGGTTCCAGCATATCCAGTTCCCGGAGCAGCCCTACCGTGATTTGCCCGGGTTCCATATCCAGATCGTAATACCGCACAGGCAAAAAAACATCGGATGTGTACGTTTCCTTCAGGAACATATCCATCCTGGCCTCCAGCGTATCCAGATGCTTTTCTTCCAATTTAAGCCCTGCAGCGCCCGAATGGCCGCCAAACTTCTCGTACATATCCGCCTGCGTGGCAAGCGCCTCAAAAATGTTCACCCCGTCGATGCTTCGCGCCGACCCGGTATAAAGCCCGCCCGCTTCGCCAAACAGTATGGCCGGCCTGTTATATTTCTCTACAATCTTGGATGCCGCCAGCCCGATGATCCCAACGTCCCAATCCTTTTTGTACAGCAGAATGATCCTTTTATCGCCGGGGGCGTCCACCATATCCATCGCTTCCCTGACAACACGCTCCTGACGCGCCTGCCTGTCGGCATTCAGTGTGCAAAGTTCCTCTGCAAGCTTCCCCAGCTTAAAATCGCCTTCCTCCGTCATCAGTTCAAACGATGTTTTTGCGGTGGATATGCGTCCCGCCGCGTTGATTCGTGGCGCCAGCACATACGCGACCGTTTGCGAGTCGATTTTCTCATTTTTGATTTTGGATTTCTTAATCAATTGCGCCAGCCCGGGGTTTGGCTTGCTGTTGATTTTATCGACGCCCAATTTGGCGATTACCCTGTTTTCACCCGTCAACGGCACAATATCTGCGATGGTCGCCACAGCCGCAATATCCATATATTCATATGCATCCTCGCCAATCAACGCTTCCGCCAGCTTAAATGCCACGCCTGCGCCGCACAAATCACGATAGGGGTACGACTCATCGGGACATTTCGCATTTACAATATAGTCTGCGGCAGGCAGCACATGGCCGCATTCGTGGTGATCGGTGATGATCGTCCTGATGCCGTATCCCTTCGCTTTTTCAATTTCCGCAACATTGGATATGCCGCAATCCACAGTGATTAGCAGCGCATACCCCTGCATTGCCTCCACCGCTTCCATGGAGATCCCATACCCATGCTCCATCCTGCTGGGGAGAATACATTCCACGTCGGCGCCCATCCTTTTCAGTGTCCGGAACAGTATTGCGCATCCCGCCGTTCCATCTACATCGTAATCGCCATAGATGCAAATTTTCCCCTGCTGCGAAATAGTGCTTTTGACCAGGCTCACGCAATCCGCCATATGCCGGAAAAGCCTGGGCGAATGCAGTTGTTCCCTGGATGGATACAGAAAATCTTTGGCCGCTTCCGCGCTGCCGATATCCCGTGCGCACAGCACGCGTGCCAAAACAGGGCTGATGCCCAGCGCTTTGCTAAGCGCCCCGGCATTTGCCATGTCCTTTTCGCTGTTGGTCTGTTTCAGTATGTATTCCATCCATCCTGCCTTTGTATCAAATCAGGGCCCGCCCACACCAATCACACGTACTGGTGTAAGCAGGCCCCTTTATTCCACTTGCTTTTTTTATCAGGCCTTTGCTTTACTTGCCTTTTTACCTGATTTTCCGTTTTTATTCTTCTTGCTGGCCGTTGTTCCCGTCTTTTTACGGTTATCCGCCCATGCCATAAACTTGGCCCATATGGGTGCAGAGAGGAACACGGACGAATACGTGCCCGCAACCAGGCCCACAATGATCGGCAGTGAGAATTCCTTAATGGAATCCACACCGAAGACGTACAGGCAAACAATCATGATCAGCGTTGTAACGGAGGTGTTGATCGTACGCGACAAAGTCTCCTTTATGCTGACATTCGCAAGTTCGTCGTACGAAAGATACTTTGCCTTAAGCGTTTTCCGGTTGTCCCTGATCCTGTCAAATATAACGATCGTATTGTTGATGGAATAACCGACAATTGTCAGGCATGCGGCAATAAACCCGCTGTTGATCTGCAACTGCACAATCGCCACAACCGAAATCATGATCATCACATCGTGCGCCAGTGCAATCACCGCCGCAATACCGCTATAAAGTTCAAACCGGATCCAAATGTACACCAGCATCAGCAAGCACGCAACCACAACCGCAAGGAGTGCGTTTTTGACCAGGTCCGAACTGGTCACCGCGCCTACCCGGTCTACACTGACCAGCTCGGCATCGGGATATGTCTCCTGGATGCCTGTCATAACACGCTCGGTCACTGTCGCCTGCAGTTCGTCGTCGCCCACGTCGCGCATCCTGAATTCCGCTTCTGTAAAACCTGTCCCCGTCTTCACGACCGGCGCATCCGCCGCGTCATTTGCCGCAAGCACCTCCCGGATCACATCCGTGTCATATTCGGTTTTGATATCGACAGTCGTCAGGCTGCCGCCAGTGAAGTCGATACCCAGGTTCAGCCCGCCGAATGCCGCCATGCATATGATGCCGATCACAATAATGATGATGGAGATACTCAATGTCACTTTAAAGTATTTGGTAAACATTATGCCGCACCCCCATTCTGCTCGGCCTTAGCCGCTTCCCGCAGCTGCTTAGCCTTGGGCATAAAGACGTTGGGGTTTTTAATGTTGAGGCCTATAAACAGCTTCATCATACCATTGGACACCACCAGCGCCGAGAACATCGAAACAATGATGCTGATGATCAGCGTGTACGCAAAGCTTTTGATCTGCCCTGTGCCAAACACCGCCAGCACAATTGCGCAGATCAATGTCGTCACGTTGGAATCCAGTATGGTCACAAACGCCTTTTTGGTGCCCGCGTTAAACGAAATTCGCAACGTTTTGCCCGTGCGGAATTCTTCCTTGAAACGCTCGAATATAATGACATTGGCATCCACTGCCATGCCGATACCCAGCACAATGCCCGCGATACCCGGCAAGGTCAGCTGCACGCCCGGCACACTGCCCAGCAGCAGCAATACGCACAGTGTATACACAATAAGCCCCGTACATGCCACCAGCCCCGGCAAGCGGTAGAAAATCAACATGAATGCGAACAGCACAAGCAAGCCTATAAAGCCCGCAAAAATGCTGTTTTGCAGGGCGTCCACGCCCAATGTCGCGCTGATCGTCCTTGCCTCAATCTCCTTGAGGTCGATCGGCAGCGCGCCGCTCTCTATCTGCATGGCAAGGTTTTCCGCCTGCACCTCTGTGAAATTACCCTCGATAATTCCATTGCCATTGCCGATGTGTGCGTTAACCGTAGGACTGGAAATCGTTACGTCATCCAGCACAATACTGATCGTCTGGTTGATGAATTTCAGTGTCGCATCCGAGAACTTTTTGGTTCCCTCGCTTGTCAGCTGGAATGCCACAGCCGGTTTTCCGGAGCTATCGGTCGAGACGCCTGCGTTCTCGATGTCCGCGCCTTCCATAATGACTTCGCCATTCGGATCCTTAAACTCCAGCTTCGCCGGCGACCCTATAAACTGCGAAATCGCGGTCGGATCCTGTATTTCGCTGGTTTCGTTGATCGGTATTTCGACACGAATCCTGTCCGTACCCTGGCGCGTCACCGTGCCCTCAGTAAATCCTTTGGAGTCAAGCCTGTTTCTCAGCACCAGCATTGCCCCATCCATTTTTTCTTCAAAGTTATCGATTGATGTATCGTCCGCCTGATATACGGTATACACGCCACCCGTGATATCCAGCCCCTGCTGGATACCGCTTAACGGCCGCACATCGTAAATTCCCACGTCAACTCCATTGATAACAAAGAACCCCAACAGCACAATCAGCGCATATATCACAATCAACGCTACGGCGCTGCGTGTCTTCGTCTTCATAAATGCTCATTCCTCCAATCATATCTGTGGGCGGCGACTGTCGTCACCCGCTTTTTACATACCTAAGTATTATATAATCCCACCTATTAATAGTCAATTAGAAAATGCAGCGGCCTCCGCCGCTCCAATAAAAGCCTTACGCCCCCCTCTGCTCAATCGAACAAGCTGAGCTGATTGGTCTTCGCAACCCCGGCCAGCGTTCCCATCCTATGCATCTCTTCTATCACAGAGGCCGAAAGCTTGCACCGCTTTTTCAGGTCTTCGACGGA
The DNA here is from genome assembly GCA_002407725.1 of Christensenella sp. UBA5399. Classification (GTDB taxonomy): domain Bacteria; phylum Bacillota; class Clostridia; order Christensenellales; family Christensenellaceae; genus UBA5399. Next base: position 17,727 of record DHOD01000105.1, read on the forward strand.
TAAAAACTCCGATTTTTCCCTTTCGCTCTCTATGGCAAGCGCGGCATTCTCCCCCAATTGGGGCACCGATATAAACGGCAGCCGCAGCCCCGCCTCTTCCACAATAAATTTGGTCGCGTCCGATTTTTTCAAATCGATAGGCAAGAAGTGCACATTCCGCAGGTACATCTCTGCCGCAACCTCCAGCATAGTCGCCATTTTCTTTTCATTGGCGGTCGCCGCATTGCCCTTTGTCTCTATAATCTGCCAGTTCTTCCTGATGCTCTCCAACCCGCCCGTCACAAACGAGGCGTCAAACTCGCCCGCGCGCACAGTGAAGTACGACGCATAGAAGGCTTCTTTGTGGTGCACCTTACAGTATGCTATGCGCAGCGACATGATGACATACGCAACCGCGTGCGCCTTGGGAAACATGTATTTGATTTTCGCGCACGAATCGGTGAACCAGCCGGGAATGTTCGCATCCCGAAGCGCTTTTGCCTGGTCATCGGTAAAGCCTTTCTTTGCCACCTTGCCTTTGCGGACGTCTTCCATGATAAAAAAGGCCATGCGCTTCTCCACACCTTTATCCACAAGGTAATTCATGATGTCATCCCTTGTGCAGATCGCTTCCTTCAACGTGCATACGCCATTGCGGATCAGCTCCTGCGCATTGCCGATCCACACGTCCGTGCCATGGGAAAGTCCGCTGATGCGCACAATCTCACCGATTGTAGAAGGCGTTGTCTCCATCAACATCTGGCGCACAAAGCGCGTGCCCATCTCCGGTATGCCCAGCGTCCCTGTTTTTACGTCGAAAAGCTGCCCCGGCGCAATGCCAAGCGGCTTCATGGAGGAGAACAACTGCATCGTTTCCTTATCGTCCAGCGGCATTGTTTGCGGGTCGATACCTGTGATATCCTGCAATATCCTGATGATCGTAGGCACGTCATGCCCCAGGATATCCAGCTTGATCAGTATATCATGCATCGAGTTGAAGTCGAAGTGCGTAGTGATAAACTCCGCATCCTGCTTGTCGGCGGGGCGCTGTACGGGCGTAAACTCGTACACCTCCCGGTCATGGGGCACAATGACCATGCCGCCCGGGTGCTGCCCCGTTGTCTTTTTAACGCCGGAAACCCCCTCCACAAGCCGGTTGATCTCCGCCTCGTTGGCGTTTGTCCCCGTCTCTTCCATGAATTTTTTCACATATCCATATGCAATCCTGTCCTGAATGGCGCTGATCGTTCCCGCACGAAACACGTGTCCCTCGCCAAACAGCTCCTCGGTATATTTGTGCGCAACGCCCTGGTATTCGCCCGAGAAGTTCAGGTCGATATCCGGCACTTTATCCGCGTTGATCCCCAGGAAAACCTCAAACGGTATATCAAACCCATCTTTCAGGTAATCGGCTCCGCATTCGGGACACTTGGCATCCGGCAGATCGGGGCCGCAGGCATACAATTCCTTGTCCACATCAAAATCGCTGTGCTTGCAGTTGGGGCACACATAGTGCGGCTGCAACGGGTTTACCTCGGTAATGCCCGTCATCGTAGCCGCCAGGCTGGAGCCGACCGACCCCCTGGACCCTACCAGGTACCCGTCGTCCATCGACTTTTTTACCAGTTTATGGGCGCTGTAATACAGCACAGAAAACCCATGGCCGACAATGGAGTCGAGCTCCCGCTTCAGCCGCGCCGATACAATTTCCGGCAGCGGATCTCCGTATTTCTCTTGTGCGGTTTTGTACGCGAGCTCCGTGATGTGTTCCGCCGCGTTTTCCAGCACCGGCATTGCCGTGTCGTTCTGGAAAAGCTCCACCTCTTCCACCATATCCGCTATCACATTGGTGTTTTTTACGACAACTTCGTATGCTTTCTCTTCCCCCAGATACGAAAATTCCTCCAGCATTTCCTCTGTTGTGCGCAGGTATAGCGGCGCCTGGGATATGTCGTCGTACTTCTGCACTTTAAACATAATACGCCGGAAGTATTCGCCGTGCGGGTCAAGGAAATGCACATCGCAGGTCGCAACCACCGGTTTGTTCAGCTTCTCGCCCAGTTTCACAATTTTTTTATTGCAGTTTCGGACGTCGTCCATATTTTTCAGTGTCCCGTTCCTGACAAGAAACTCATTGTTGCCCACCGGCTGTATCTCAAGATAATCATAAAAAGACGCAATCTTCTCCAGCTTTTTGTCCGGCACATCCATCAGCACCGCCCTGTAAAGCTCGTTCTGCTCACAGGCAGAGCCGATGATCAATCCCTCGCGGTGCGCCTGGATCAGGCTTTTGGGCATCCGGGGCCTGCGGTAAAAATAATCCACATGCGCATGGGAAATCAGCTTGTACAGGTTCCGCAGCCCGCGCTTGTTCTTTGCCAGCAGTATCACGTGATACAACTTGGCATGCTTATACATCACACTGGTATCGCCCAGCTCATTGACTTCTTTCATGTCGCTTGCGCCGTTCGCTTTGAATATATCAAAGCATTTGAGCATGATTTGCGCCGTGCACACCGCGTCATCGACCGCGCGGTGGTGTGTAAACGGAATGCGCAAGTGCTTGGCGACCGTGTTGAGCTTATGGTTTTTCAGGTCGGGGTCTGCCAGCCTGCACAGCGCCACCGTATCGATGACCCTGTTTGCATAGCTTATACCATGGGCCGCGCTCTTCCCAAAAACAAACCGCGTGTCAAAATCCGCATTGTGCGCTGCAAGCACCGCCGCATCGCCGCAAAACGCATGAAAAGCCGCAAGCGCTTCGGCCGGTGGCGGGGCGTCCGCCAACATATCGTCTGTAATGCCCGTCAGTGATACAATTGCGGGGGGGATAGGCGCGGATGTCTTGACAAAAGTATGGAAGCGGTCCTGCGGCTTCCCATCCAAAATTCGTACCGCGCCAATTTCCGTAATCTCGCATGTCTCCGGGTTCAGGCCCGTCGTCTCAATGTCAAAAACCACATATTCGTCCGCAAAATCCAAGTCGTCCGCATAATCGTAAAGCTTTTTGGTATCGTCGATCATGTACGCTTCCACACCGTAAATGACCTTGATTCCATGCGCTTTCGCAGCCCGCTCCGCATCAGGGAACGCCTGCACCACACCGTGGTCGGTGATGGCAATCGCCTTATGCCCCCACTTGGCGGCGCGCGTCACAATGTCTTTGGCCGAGCTGACCGCATCCTGCGCCGACATCTGTGTGTGCACATGCAGCTCCACACGTTTTTCCGGCGCTTCGTCAGTCCGCTCTTTATGGGACGAACGCGAAATATCTTTTACCTTGATGGTGCTGTCCTTGTCAAAATTATCAAAATCATATTTGCCCCGCACGCGCACCCAACGGCCTTTTCCCGGCGGCTCCAGCTTGGATTTAAACCGTTGTCCCTCAATAAAGAAGCACGTTACGCTTGCAGTGTAATCACAGAGCACAAACTTGTGCTTTGTAAACTCGCCATCCTTGATGGGCTTGGACTCCACCGCGACAACTTCGCCTTCCACGGTATATTCCGCCCCTTCGTGCAGGTCGTTAAGCGGCACAACATAAACCGACGCAGCCTTTTTTTTTGCCGCCGGCCTGGCGGCCGTATTTTCATTTACCTTGGGCAGTGCCGGTTCTTCCACCTTGATCTGTATCAGTTCTTCGGACATCTCGTATGCCGATTCCGGGATATCCTCCACCGCTGTAGAAATCATCACGTCGATCCCATAAGAATCCCGCAAAAATCCCCCAAGCGCATCCCCCATCTGCATGGAGTTGAAAATTTCCTCACCCGTCTCATTTTCAAACGAAACCTTTAACGTGGCCGATTGCAGTTGAATATGCGCCGATGTGATAAACGGCGTCAGCACAGGCTGCTTCAATATACAAAAATCCTTGCAGTGCTTTTCCAAAATGGCGGGGTCCGAGGTGACCTCTCCACTGAAATCATTTTGGGAAAGGAACAGGCCAATGTCCCCTTTTTTGTGCGCGCCAAGACGGTCGCGCAGCCTGATAAAGCGCGCGGGAGTAAAATGCCTTGTTGTTTTATAGTGGATGCCTACCCGGCCCTGTTCCGGGCTGTATTCCGCCCTGTCTTGCCTGATTTTATCCTTTAGGCTGCCATCGACACTTATTTCCTTCAGCAGCTCTTTCAATTCCTGACCGCTCACCCAAAAGCTCCTTTTGTGTTATTTCTACCCGCTATTACCGCTGTTTGTTCTGTGCCTCATATTCATCCTGGAATTCATTGATCATACGCTTCATGACGGGCAGTATATCAAATTCGTCCAGCTTTTGGATAATTTTTCCCTTCGCAAAAAGCAGCGCTTCGCCTCTGCCCCCCGCAATGCCCAGGTCTGCTTCTTTGGCCTCCCCCGGCCCATTGACCGCGCAGCCCATCACGGCGACCTTCATTGGCGCACGCATGTTCTGTGTATACTGCTCAATGCTTGACGCAATCTTCTCCAAATCCAGCGAGCAGCGGGCGCAGGTGGGGCACGATACAATCTCTACGCCGCCTTTCCTTTTCCCGCAGCCGCGCAGTATATCCTGCGCCGCATAAATTTCCTGCACAGGGTCGCCCGTAATCGAGACGCGCATCGTATCGCCAATACCGTCCACAATCAGCGCCCCCAGCGCAATCGATGATTTTACAAGGGCGGATTTATACGTTCCCGCCTCTGTCACGCCCAAATGCAGCGGATAACCCACCATCCGCGCAATCATCCTGTATGCCGTAATGCAGACCGGCGCAGAGGATGACTTGATCGACACAACAATGTCCTGAAAACCTGCCCGCTCCAATATCCGTATATTGTCTATGGCGCTCTGCACCAGCGCCTCGGCAGTAGGTCCGCCATGCCGCTGCAGCAATTCCTTGGACAGCGATCCCGCGTTTGCGCCCACGCGTATAGGGATGTTGTGCTTTTTCGCGGCCGAAACCACCTTGAGTATTTCCGGCTGCTTACCAATATTTCCGGGGTTGATACGGATTTTATCCACACCGTTCTCAATCGCTTTTACAGCGATTTTATGGTCAAAATGCACATCACCTACCAGCGGTATGTGAATCTGGTCTTTAATTTTGGGAATGACCTCGGCGCATTGCTCATCATAAATGGCGCACCGGGCAATGTCGCAGCCCGCTTCTTCCAGCGCCAGTATCTGCTCCACCGTCTTACGCACATCCTTTGTATCTGTGTTTGTCATCGACTGTACGGCCATCTGCCCGCCGCCGCCGATTGTCACACCACCAATTTTCACCATTCGCGTCTTTTTCA
>DHOD01000105.1:23086-25657 GCA_002407725.1 Christensenella sp. UBA5399
ATTCGCGTCTTTTTCATCCAACCCTCCGATTCAGCGCAACTTGCCGGGCCCTACCCCGGGATCAACCGCCCAACATCCTGTACCACAAGGAAGATTGCCAGCCCTATGATAAAGGCAAACCCAATCATGTTTAATATCCCTTCCAGGCGTTCGGGCGCGGGCTTTTTCCTGACGCCCTCCACCGCATACATCACCAGCTTGCCGCCGTCCAGCGCCGGGATGGGCAGCAGGTTGATGATCGCCAAATTGACACTGATCAGCGCAATCAACATCACCACAATGGAAATTCCGCTGTGCACGGCCTGCCCCACCACTGCCGCCGTCATCACAATACCGCCGACATTCTCGACCTGTCCCATAAAGAACAAACCGCCCAGCGCCTTCACAATTTCACGTATTTGTATCCCGATCCATTTGAGGCTTAACGCAAACGATTCACCGACGCCAAAAGGCCTGATCTCCGGCCCGAAGGTGATGCCTATAGCGGACTGCCCGTCCACCTCGGCATAAGGGATGGATAGATCGATCTTCTTTCCGTCCCGTTCCACCGTCAGTTCCATCTGTGTAAGGCCTTCCGAATCGGGCAGGTTTTGTACATCGTAATCATAAAAATCAACCGACGTACCATTCATATTGCGAATCGCGTCCCCTGGCTCCAGCCCCGCTTCGTATGCAGGCGTATTGGGGATGACCTCCATAATGATCGCCTGGCGTTCGCCAAACGAAGCCAAAAACACCACTGCCAGCACAACGGCCACAATTACATTCATGGCCGGCCCCGCAACGATCGTCAACACCCGCGATTTAAGCGATGCCGCACGAAAATCGCCTTCCTTGGGCGCGCCCTCCACATCGTCGGCAAACCGCACAAATCCGCCAATAAAAATGGCACGGATAGAAAACTCCGTCCCGTTCCTTGTCCACTTGACCAGCTTGGGCCCAAAACCCACGGCAAACTCGCTGACTGCTATTCCTCGTTTTTTCGCGACCATATAGTGTCCAAATTCGTGCACCACTATCAGGCCGGTCAAAATCAATAAAGTCACTACAATCGATAATACGATCTGTCCTACATCCAAAAAACAATTCCTCCAAATGATATTTGGAATATACTTCTTCTAGTAGCGTTGCCTGATATACTGCCTTACATCGCCGTCCAACTCCAATATCTCTTTCACATCCGCGGGCCTGACAGAGGCAAATTTCTCCATGCACCCCGCAATGATCCCGCTGATTCCGCCGAAATGAACGCCGCCGTTGATGTACAGGTCAACAGCCATCTCGTTGGCTATATTATATACTGCGGTCGTGTTGTTTTCAATCGCATCGTACGCAAGCCCAAGACACGGAAAACGTTCCGTATCCGGCTCTATAAACTCTATTTTACCAATTTTCCAGAAATCCAGCGGTTTATTCACAGTAAATTTACAGTTTTTTGGATAAAGCATCGCTTTTTGCAATGGAAGGCGCATATCCACCGGTGACATTTGCGCAATCACAGAGCTGTCCGTCTTCTCCACCATCGCGTGCACAATGCTTCGCGGTTGAATCACCACCCGGATCATATCCGCGGGCGCTTTAAACATATAGTGGGCTTCCATCACTTCCAGGCCTTTGTTTGCCAGCGATGCCGAATCGATCGTGATTTTTTGCCCCATGCTCCAATTGGGATGCTTTAGCGCTTTCTCCAATGGTGCATGATCGATCTCTTCCTTTGTCATGTGGAGGAAAGGCCCGCCCGACGCCGTAATCCAGATTTTGTTTACGCCCGATACATCGTAACTATCCCTCAAGCACTGGAATATCGCCGAATGCTCACTGTCCACCGGCAACACGGTCGCAGCTGTCTCGTCCATCATTTTGCGGATCACATCCGCGCCGCAAACTACCGATTCCTTGTTGGCCACAGCCGTGTCGATATCGTTTTCCAGGCATGCCGCAAAGGCGGGCAGCCCGGCAATCCCCAGCACCGCAAGCAGCACCAGGTCCGGGTTCGACGCCATCAATGCCCGCACCAGCGCATCCTTCCCAATGATGATCTCCGGCTTATAGCCAAGCAGTGCGCCCAGCGCGTCCTTATCGGCATCATTCCCACCGGTAAGCGCAAGCACCGGCGGCTGAAATTCATTCGCCTGCCGCGCCAGATACTGATAGTTGGTATGTGCCGTCAGGCATGTGACCGTTATATCTTGTGGAAACTCGCGCGCAATATCCAGCGCCTGTGTTCCCAGGGAGCCTGTCGCCCCCAAAATCGCAGTTTTCTTCAAAAATCATTCTCCAAATCAAATAAAATAGCACAGTTTAAAAACATAGACAACCGGTATACAAAACATGACGCTGTCCAGCCTGTCTACCACGCCGCCGTGCCCGGGCAGCAAATTGCCGAAATCCTTGATATTCAGCTTTCGCTTGAGCATGGATGCGGCAAGGTCCCCAAATTGCGAAATAACTGCCAGCACACCGCCCATTACAGCAAAATTCACCAAAGGCGCAACCGTATAAAAATGGCCGCTCCAATATACAGTATTGTCAAACACGGCCCATATGGCCCCCCCGGCCACAACGCCAAAC
>DHOD01000105.1:25768-33601 GCA_002407725.1 Christensenella sp. UBA5399
GCCACCCCGGCCACAACGCCAAACACCACGCCCGCCACACTGCCTGCCACCGTCTTTTTGGGGCTGATATCGGGGCAAAGCTTGCGCTTCCCAAACGCCCGGCCAAAGAAGTAGGCAAACGTATCGGAGAAAACCGCAGGGATAAACACCATCAGCAGCACCACAAGCATATTCAGGTAACCATCCGTCAGGCCGCCCGCAATACTTTCCGATACCGGCGCGGGCTGCGCTGTCTGGATGATCAGCAAGTAGAACAGCGTAAAGAAAAACTGGGGATATATGTACGAGAAAATGGTGTTCACCGCACTTGTGGCATCGTGCTTTTTTGATAAAACGCTTGCAATAAAGGCCACCAGCACAAAAATGACCAACAACACAAACACGGTTGTGGTGGTCAGGTAGACCGGCGTAAAGATTTGCTGGCCGTTAGGCACCCCCAACAGAAACAGGGCCGCAAGAAGAATCGCATACAAAAAGCTGGCCGTTTTGATCACCGGCATGCCGTTGCTGTCCATCGCACGCACCACTTCATATTGGCAAAGCAACGCAATGGCCGCGGCAAAAATCGCCAACACCCAACCCTGTATCAATATTGCCAGCAACAGTACAACTACTATAGGAATGGCAACAATAATGCGTTTACGCATGAATTACAGACCTCCGTAGCGCCGCGCCCTGTTTTGAAACTCGACCAGCGCCTTCTCGTATTCTATCTCATCAAAATCGGGCCAGAAAACCGGGGTAAAGTACATTTCGGCATAGGCCAGCTGGTACAGCAAAAAGTTGGAAAGCCTCTCCTCGCCGCTTGTGCGTATCATAAAATCCGGGTCGGGCTGGCCCGCTGTGTACAGGTTGCCCGATATCACCGCTTCGTCTATATCCCCGGCTGCAAGTTTTCCTTCCGCGACATCCGCCGCCATTTTCCTGACAGCCTCCACTATCTCCAGACGCGACCCATAATTGAGCGCAATGTTGAGCGTCATGCCCGTATTGTTTTTTGTCTTTTCAATCGCATTGTCCAGCACAGTGATCACAGGCCCCGGCAATATGGACGTATCGCCTATTGTCCGGAACACGACGTTTTTCTCATGCATTTCATCCAGTTCCTTTGTCAGGAACTCGATCAGCAAATTCATGAGTGCGCCCACCTCGGCCTTGGGCCGTTTCCAGTTTTCTGTCGAAAACGCGTACATCGTCAGGTAACGTATACCGATATCCGAGCTCATCCGTATAATTGTCTTCACCTTCGACATACCCGCCCTGTGCCCGGCTACCCGCGGCAACAGCCGCTTTTTGGCCCAGCGGCCGTTTCCATCCATTATGACGGCTACATGAACGGGAAAGTTCCCCATATCCAGTTTTTGTAAATCCGTTTTTTTTCTTTTGCCAAACAAATTCAAAAGCCCTCTTTCAGCAATCATCCCAAGGTCACTGAACCTTGGGACGCATCATTTACCTTTGTTTTAAACTCGCAGACCACCAGTTCGTACGCGCCATCATCCGCCACCCCAGCCCGAACCACCCGGCGCGAATCCGCGCCTTCATAGGGCCTCCGCGACTGGTAGCTGGTCACGCGCCACTTGGCGCCCGCCGCCTCCAACATTTCGCATGCCTGCTCCAGCGGCAGGCCTTCCAGCATCATATTTCCGTGATTTCCTTCTCTTTTGCCGCAAGCATATCGTCTATTTTCTTGATTTTATTATCCGTTAGGTCTTGTATCTCTTTTTCGATGATATTAAAATCATCCTCTGTGATCGAGCTGTTCTTCTTTTCTTTCTTGATCGCCTCATTTGCTTCCCGGCGCTCCGACCGGACAGCAATTTTTGCTTCCTCCGCCCGCTTTTTGGCAAGCTTTACAAGCTCCTGACGCTTCTCGCCGGTTACCTCCGGAAAAGCCAGCCGGATCACTTTGCCGTCGTTGGCAGGATGTATGCCCAAATCCGATGTTTGGATGGCCTTCTCCACCTCGTGCAGCATGCCGGGGTCCCACAGCGATATCACCATCAATCGCGGCTCGGGTATGGATACATTGCCCACCTGCGAAACAGGCGTCATTGTGCCGTAATAATCAACCATCACCGTATCCAAAAGCTGTGCGTTGGCCCTGCCCGCACGTATACTACCCAGTTCTTTTTTCAGATTTTCGATGGTTTTATCCATCTTTCCCCCTGCTTTTGTCAATGCTTCATGTTCGATTTTCATTCGGCTCACCTTCCCTTTTCTGAACTGTAAGTTAATATCTATATTCTATCTCAAAGAACTACAAAAAACAACCGAGGTAATTTTGCGTCGTTTTACCGGTCGGCTCTAAGCCAAAAAATCCTCTGCCGGGCGTTCTTGCTTTGTGCGGCGCCTCGGTTTAAAAGCGGTTTGAATGCCCAGCGCAATCAAAACCAAACCGGTGACAAACAGGAACGTGATAATGAAATACCCAACATACGCAAGTATGCCGTCAAAGCCCTGCTCGGCAAACCATGTTGGCAGGCTCTCGAATATCGGCAATTTCAAAATCAACGGATGAAGCCCCAGGTAAAGAATGGAATTGATTCCGACAAATTGTAGCACCTTGTTGTTGGTGCAGCGCGACAACATATAGAAACCCAGGATAGAGATGATTGCGCCGGGGAAATACCAATAGGAAGTGATTGCCCATATGTCGCCCCTGCCTTGCTGCATGCAGAAAAATCCGGCCAGGATAAACAGCAGGGAGACAAAGCCGCCGATCACACCTCTGTTTTTGCCAAGTGTGCCGAGTTCTTCCGATTGCGGAACGGATACAAATGCACGAAACAAGCGCCCGCATATCATAAAGAACAGCGCGGCAGGCAGCAGACGGATCAACCAAATCGGCGATTCACTGAGCGCGGCTTGCAATGGCAGCGTAACAAAAGACAATGCCAATGCGATCACCAGCAGTATTATTTTATTTTTGATTTTCATGATAAAAAAGAAAATCAGGCTGGCGAAAAACAATGCATGCAAGAACCATAAAGGCGCGGGCACAAGTGCAAGATCAAACAGGTACTGCCCCGCAAATAAAAACGCGTTCACCACATTCAGCCAGTCCACATCAAACCCAAACATGGGAACGCCCATTGAATACGCGTAGACGGTCTGCGTCCAGATAAAAGATACCACAAAAAAAATGGCATAGGGTACGAACAATGTGAGAATTTTCTTCACCACATATGGCCCAAATTTCATAGTTGCATCCGAAGAGGTGGGAAAAAGATAACCGCTGATGAAAAAAAACATCGGCAGGGCAAACATGATCAGATACGCGATAAGGCTGTATCCCAGGTAATCGATCACCTGCATGTGGGTGAGCATAACAAAAATCATGCCGATGCCCTTCAGCACGTCTATGTGCGGGTCTCTCCCCAATATATTCTTCTTGACCGGGACATTTGCGCGCGTTTTTTCTCTTTTTGCAACATCTGTTAACTGATTCATAACAATCACCTACGTTCTATAGAAAGTGGTCTTGCCTTAGCAGTTTTGGCCAATATTTTGCGTTACAGCACAATGTTTCAACACCGAGCCCCGGATCTTCAATTGATAATTGTACCGATTGTCTCCCCGTTGACAACCCGTGTGATGCTTTTCTCCTCATTGACGCCAAACACGATGATCGGTATGGAATTATCCATACACAGCGTGATTGCCGTGTTGTCCATCACATTGAGCCCTTTGTTGATTACGTCGAGGTATGTCAGTTTTTCAAACATAACCGCGTCGGGATTGAGGTTGGGGTCGCTGTCGTACACGCCATCCACATTTTTGGCAAGCATGATCAGCTCTACCTCCATCTCGGCAGCCCTGAGCGCCGCTGCCGTATCTGTGGAAAAATACGGGTTCCCCGTACCGCATGCAAATATAACCACACGACCTTTTTCCAAATGCTTAATTGCCTTGCGCCGGATGTATGGCTCCGCAATCTGCCGCATCTCAATCGCAGTTTGTACACGTGTTTGCAGGCCTTTTTCTTCCAGGGCGTCCTGCAGCCCCAGTGCATTGATCACAGTGGCCAGCATGCCCATATAATCCGCTGTTGCCCTGTCCATATGCTGTCCCACACGCGCGCCCCGCCAGATATTGCCCCCGCCTACAATAATGCCGACCTCTACGCCTTGCTGCGCAACGGCAATAATCTGGTCGGCAATATTATCCACAACGTCAAAGTCCAGCGGCCTGTTCTCCTTTGTGCAGAGAGCCTCTCCGCTTATTTTCATAATCACTCTTTTATAAGCAGGTTTCATATCATACTTCCTCTCCATATGTTTGTATAAAAAAAGAGAACATAAACGCTATGTTCTCTTTTGCAAGTTACTTCCCGGTTTGTTCCGCAACCTCTTTGGCAAAATCGTCTTGCCTTTTTTCAATGCCCTCTCCCATCTCGTACCGTACAAAGCGGCGGATGGAGATTTTCTCGCCAATTGTGGCAATTTTATCGGTTACCAGATCCTGCACCGTTTTATCGGGATCTTTGACAAATGGCTGGTCAAGCAGGCAAATCTCTTTCTTAAACTTCTTGATCCTGCCCTCCACCATTTTTTCCACAACATTCGCAGGTTTGCCTTCGTTCATCGCCTGTGCCGTCAGAATCTCTTTTTCCTTCTCCAGCACCGCGGGGTCAATCTCTTCTTCCGAAAGATACATGGGATTGGTCGCGGCTATGTGCATAGCCACATCGCGTACAAACGATTTGAACTCATCGGTTTTGGCCACAAAGTCTGTTTCACAGTTGACCTCTACCAGCACGCCAATTTTGCCGCCCATATGGATATACGAATCAACAACGCCCTCCGCGGCAATCCTGCCCGATTTTTTCACTGCGGCCGCAAGGCCTTTTTCGCGCAGTATTTCACTTGCTTTTTCTATATCGCCATTCGCCTCTGAAAGCGCGTTTTTGCAGTCCATCATGCCCGCGCCCGATCTTTCGCGCAAAGCTTTTACATCACTAGCTGATACCATAATTTATACCCTCCTATATCTACTGATTCAACTATCCTAATTGCAGGTTATGCCTTATTCCGCAGCTTCTTCCGTTGCTGCCGGTTCCGCAGAAACTTCTGCCGCAAGCACTGTCTCCGCCGCGGGAGAATCCACCTCTGCTATGACCACGGTTTCCTGTTCATCCGCCGGAAGGATCTCTTTTGCAATCTCTTCCTTGATTTCGTCAGCCGCCTGCGCTTCCTGCTCCTCTACTGAAGGGGCCGCCACTTCGGCTTCCACGGTTTCGTCTTCCATCTGCTCGCCCTGCCTGCCTTCCAGCACAGCGTCCGCCATCTTGGATGCAATCAGCTTGACCGCGCGAATCGCGTCGTCGTTGCCGGGGATGGGATAATCCACCTCGTCCGGGTCGCAGTTCGTATCGACAATTGCCACAACCGGAATGTTCAGGTTCCTTGCTTCCGCAACCGCGATGCGTTCTTTCCTTGGATCTACCACAAACAGCGCGCCGGGCAGATCCTTCATATCACGGATACCGCCCAGATTTTTGAGCAGCTTTTCCTTTTCGTGCATCAGCTTGATGACTTCCTTCTTGGGCAGAAGCTCCATCTCGCCGTTTGTTTCCATGTCTTCGATCTTGTTGAGCCTGTGCACCCTGCTCCGGATTGTCTTAAAGTTGGTGAGCATGCCGCCCAACCACCTGTTTGACACATAAAACATGCCGCAACGTTTCGCTTCGGCTTCAATAGAATCCTGCGCCTGCTTTTTCGTCCCAACAAAAAGAATCGATTTATTCTCCATCGCGACGTCGCGCACAAAGTAATAAGCCTTTTCTACTTCTTTTACTGTTTTCTGAAGATCGATGATGTAGATGCCGTTTCTCTCCGTAAAGATAAAACGCTTCATCTTGGGGTTCCACCGGCGTGTTTGGTGACCGAAGTGGACACCTGCTTCCAAAAGTTGTTTCATTGAAATAACTGACATGTTAAAAAAACCTCCTCGTTTTATGCCTCCCCGTGCTTCGCTTTTTGGCGTAACCACCAACCTGTGTTTTATTTCAGGCTGTGGCACGAGCGCCAAAATCGGCCCCGGGTGCGTTATCGGATGCTATTATATCACAATGCAGCGCCGCAAAGCAAGGTTTTTATTCCTCTTCCTCTTCTTCGTCGTCATCGTAATACAGCTGTTTGAATATCTCCCAAAGCCTGTCCAATTCCTCTTCGCTATCGATCGGCAGGTACAGGTCGCTGTTTTCATCGTCTTCCTCGACCTTCATGATCAGCACTTCGCCCATCTTAAAGTCATCCATATCCTTGACCGGCGTAAACGCGATATAGAAGTCTTCCCCGTCCTCGAAGCTGAGCAGATGCTCAAATTCCAGCTTGTTTCCCTCGTCGTCCATCATTTCAATGATGTTGGCTTCTTCTTCCATCTCTTGCATTCCTCCTTAATTTACCGCAGCGAATCCATATAACCCTGCAATATATAAACGGCCGCAACTTTGTCCACGACCTTTTTTCTTTTTTTACGGCTCATATCCGCCTCAAGCAATGTCCTGTGGGCCGATTTGGTTGTCAGCCGCTCATCCCAATACACAATTGGCAGCTGCACCGCTTCCCGCAATTGTTCTGCAAAATCCCGCACTTTTTCCGCCTGCTCGCCAATGGACCCGTCCATGTTTTTGGGAAAACCGCATACAATGGTTTCCACATCATACTGCTTGATCAGATTGCCGATATATGCAATGTCCTGTTGCTCGTCCTTGCGCGTGTATGTCTCCATCCCCTGCGCCGTCAGCATCAGCAGGTCGGATACCGCCACACCAATCCGGACGTCGCCGACATCCAGCCCCAATAATCTACCCAATAAAATTACCTCTTTTAGTAAAAATGCGGCGTGCTTTGCCTGCATCCACACAAACAACAGCGCAACCGCCGCACACCGCTCCAAATCTTTTTCTTCTCTTTTCTATATCTGCTTGATATAAAAACTCACCAGTTCTTCCAGCAGTTCGTCCCTGTCCACGCTGTCAATCAGCGAACGCGCATTTTTATATCCTGTTATATAGGTAGGATCGCCCGATACGATATAACCAATCAGCTGGTTCACCGGGTCATACCCTTTTTCACGCATCGCCTCGCTGACAATCCTGATGATACCCCTGACCGGATTCTCCAGTTCCTTATCGAAAGAAAACTGCATTGTTTTGTCTAAATCTGACATATCGTTTTCCATCCTTCACTCTTTCACTGGTCTTGCCTTATTATATATGAACCCCCCGCATTTGTAAAGAAGCCGCGCCCGCGCAAATCTGCTTGAGGTGTTCTATTGTATAATCCAATTGCGCCTTGGTTGTGGACGCGCCCAGCGTCAGTCTGATCGACCTTTTGGCAGCCGCTTCATCCGGCCCCATTGCCAGTAGCACATGCGATGTACCCACACTGCCCGTGTTGCAGGCCGATCCTGCCGCGCACTCGATCCCCGCCAGGTCCAGCGAGATCAGCGCCGAGCTGGCATTGATGTACGGCAGGCTGACATTGATATAGTTTGCGAGCCTGCCTGCGCCGCTACCGTTGATTACAGAGCCTTCAATCTCCTGCAGAATCCTGGCCTCCACGTCTTCCCGCAACACCGCCAGCCGCGCATTCTCGTCGTCCATTGTTTGATATGCAATGTCCATAGCCGCCGCAGCGCCTACAATCCCCGCAACATTCTCCGTCCCCGCACGCAGGTTTTTCTCCTGTTTTCCCCCATACAGCATCGGTTTCAACCGGACGCCGTCCTTTACAAACAATACGCCGACACCCTTTGGCCCATAAAATTTGTGCGCGGAAAGCGACAGCATATCGACATCGTCCAGCTCCAGCCCCACATGCCCAT
>DHOD01000105.1:33783-36463 GCA_002407725.1 Christensenella sp. UBA5399
AAAAAGGCATTCCTGCCCTTGGCGGCGCGCGCAATATCGGCAATCGGATTTATGACGCCCACCTCATTGTTGGCGTACATTACGGATACCAGAGTGGGCACGCCTTCATCAACCGCATCCGCCACCTGCGCTGCGCTAACCTGGCCGTTTCCGTCCACAGGCAGGTATGTCACGGCGCAGCCTTCGCCTTCCAGCGCCGCGCACGCTTCCAGCACCGAGTGGTGCTCCACGCTTGTCGTAACAATATACCTTACGCCCAAGTGCCGCACCGCACCAAACAACGCCCAATTGTTACTCTCGGTTCCACCCGATGTGAATATGACGCTGTCCTTCTTGCCCGCGCCCAACGTTTGCGCGATGCACTGCCGCGCTTTCTCCACCGCTTCTTTTGCCCGTCTGCCGCTTTTATATACCGCTGACGCGTTGCCATATTCTTCTTTCAGATAAGGCATCATTTTGTCCAGCACTTCGTCTTTTATAAATGTGGTAGCGGCATAATCCAAATATATTGTTTGCATAACATCCCTCAAACTGTGATAAACGAACCCATTGCGCCGGTCATCCCTCTGTCCCGCCTGTGCGAGAAAAACAAATCGTCCCGACAGCTTGTACAAAGATTGGCGCACGTGATGTTTTCCGGAGGGATTCCCGCTTCCTTCAGCTGCATCAGTACCGCACGTTGCAGGTTCACAAACAACTTTCCTTCCTTCTGTTCGATCACACCGCCGCCAAAGGCATTGCGAAAAACACCGGCAACGTCCTCCTGCACCTCAAAGCAGCAATCCATGATGTGCGGCCCTATGCCTACCAGAATATCCTCCGGCTTGCTCCCGTAGCCGTTTTTCAGCTTTTGCAGCATACCGGCCGCAATATTCATGCTGACGCCTTTCCATCCCGCATGGCAAACGCCCGCCGCACGGGTCCGTCTGTCCGCCACAAAAACAGGCATGCAATCGGCATGCAGCGTCAGCACCGTCACCGCCGGCGCGTCCGTCACCATCCCATCGCACGGCGCAAAGTCGCTCTCCCTGTCAATGCCTTTGCCCGCATCCTGTGCCGTTGCGCAATGCACACCATTGCCATGCGCATAATTCACCAGCGTCAGGGAGTCGTATTCCACGCCTATCGCATCGCATACCCTTTTGTAGTTTTCCCGTTTGTTCGCCTCGTTCGCTTCCCTTGTTTTACTCAGGTTCAGGCTGGCAAAGCACCCTTCGCTCACACCGCCAACCCGCGATGTAAAACAATGTTTTAAAAAACCTTCTCTCGAAAAAGAAGGTATTTTTAATAGCTTTATATCGTTTACATCCACTATATCAAACCCGGTTGATACTTTCTGCATGTACTCTTGCATCATTCCTCCGTAAGAAGCTTGTTCAGCTCCTCCTTGAATGTGTTGATATCCTTGAACTGCCTGTACACCGAGGCAAAGCGCACGTACGCAACCTCGTCAAGGTCCTTGAGGCCGCTCATCACAATCTCCCCAATCTCGTGGGATGTCACCTCATTTTTGGGCGTATTATAGATTTCCCGCTCAATCCTGTTGATCAGGTCCTCTATGCTGTCGTACGATACTTCGCGTTTCTCGCAGGCCGTCAATATGCCTTTTTTAATCTTTTCGATGTCAAAACTCTCGCGCTTGCCATCCTTCTTGATCACAAAGACCGGCAGGCTTTCCACCTTCTCATAGGTTGTGAACCGTTTTCCGCAATTGAGACATTCCCGGCGGCGCCTGATGGCCGCTCCATCGTCAACAGGCCGCGAATCAACAACTTTGCTCTCGATGTTATCACAATACATACACTTCAACTTTTCATACCCCCTAGGCAGTATATATTGTATATTATAACATCTTCAAACACAAGAGCATAGATCATTCTTTTAGGTGATTTTTCATTTTTTTCAATATTTTTTTCTCAATTTTCGATACATATGACTGCGTAATATCAAAAAATGCCGCAACTTCAGCCTGGGTGTGTGTGCAGCCATCCCTTATCCCAAAGCGCATTTCCAGCATTTTACGTTCCCGGTCGTCAAGGTTTTTTACCGCTTCCTGCACCTCCGCCTTGTCTTCCTTCGCCAGCACCTGCCGCATCACACTCTCGTCATCGGTTGATACCACATCACCGATCCGCATGTCCCCGCCTTCGCCGGCATGCCCCAGGGGCTGCTCGAGGGAAAGTGTGCGAATCGCCCTGTTGTCCCTTCGCAGATACATTAAAAGCTCGTTTTTAATACAGCGCGCGGCATAGCTGGCCGGCTTTACATTGCGCGCGGGGTCAAAACTGTTCATCGCCTTCACCAGCCCCACATACGCAATGGATGTAAGGTCTTCGCGGCAGTTGCCCGGCCCCGCGAATTTCCCCGCCATATAACCTGCAATCCATAAATTGCTTTCCACCAAATCATTGCGTGCCGAATCATCGCCCTTTTGCAACCGGGCTATAATGGCAGATTCCTGCTCATTCAGTTGCACATGTTTTTCCTCTGTTCCATGACTGTTGCTTTTCATTTTCCCACCACAATTTTATCTTTGTTCCCTTATAAAGTCAGTGTAGCATAAGATTTTCACGCAATTTGTCGATTGATGTTGGTTGTTGTAAATATTCTTAAACCCTTCACATGTGCATTTTGATTTTTCGTCATGTATTTTTATGTAGGGTCTACTGAAGAACCAGCC
>DHOD01000114.1:0-6087 GCA_002407725.1 Christensenella sp. UBA5399
AGCGAGCCAACCATGCTGATGGGCAGTGCAAAGCCCTCCAGCCATTTGACGTGCTTCTTTTTGACGAGAAGCCCCAGCACAACCATGATGCCCATCGAGACAAGCAGCGTCACAAGGAATATGCCGCCTTTTGCAATCTGCTGGCCGCCGATCGTCCCCACAAGGCCCATGAATATCGCGGTCACCAGCAGGTCTACCCATTTCTCGTCCTTTTGCTTGAGCCTGTCCAGACCCTGCTCGTATTTTTTGAGGAAAAAGATGCAGAAAACAGGCCCCGATATGATGCTGAGCGTCATGACCCACGCCGCGGTGTTGAACGCTTCCGTCCCCAGCAAACCGCCGCCTGCCGCACCGGTCACGGTGGCCGCGGACTGCGCCGCAAAAAGCTCGTACTGCACCGACCCGATCACCGAAAGGCGTATCCATGGCAATGCCAGCCCCAGCAGGGGCACCATTGCCGCAAGGCCTATGGCAATGGGGATGGACGGCACGATGGAGAAGACCGCGCTGACGCGGATGGTTTTTTTCAGTGTTTCCTCCTTCATGCCAATCTCTCTCGCGCGTGCCAGCGCGTTGCGCAAAAAGAGCCCGGCAATCAAAATGACAACGCCGATGATCACGCCTGCCATACCAAACAATAATGGCGTATCCATACTTCCACCTCCAACTTGTAATGTGTGATGATTGCAAATACCTATGCTTATATTCTGTCCGAAAACCGGACATAGAAACAAGTTTGTTTATAGCCAGCGACGGCGCGCAATGTGTGCTCAAAAATATTAACCAGAAAAGCCTGAACCACAGATGTTCACCTGCAGTATATCATATTGCAAGTAGTTTGCAAATGATTCGATATGTGGTATAATGAGTCATATTATTCCCAGAAAGGCTACATCATGCAGGGGTCGCTACGGCTGGAAGGCAAAAAGGTTATATTGAACAGCTTTACCCGAGAGGATGCGGAGACGCTTGTGCGGTGGCGCAGCGATATCGATTTTACCCGTTATTTTCTCAACAGCAACCCCATCACCATGGAAAGCCACCTGCAATGGTTTGCAGGGTATCTGGAAGACGAGGACCGTGTGGATTTTGTGATTACGGCGAAGGACACCGGCGAACAGATTGGCACCTGCGGCATGAAGAACATGTCCGGCGGCAGGCCGGAGATATCTTATGCGATAGGTGAAAAGCAGTACCGTGGCAAAGGGTATGCCAAAGACGCGATACTGACCATGCTGGATTATATCAAAAATGTACTGAAGCTGCATGCTGCCGAAGCGGGAATACATGAAAAAAACATCGCGTCGCAGCAACTGGCCGAGCGCGTTGGGTTCAGGCCATGGTCGGCAATGCCGGGGCGGGAAGATTTTATGCTCTATAAGGTAGATTTATGATTGGGATACGCGCGGATGGAAACAGCAAAATAGGCACAGGGCATATCATGCGGTGTCTGACGATAGCGGGGGCGCTCAGCAAGCAGGATACGGCGCCTCTCTTTTTTTGCATAGACGGCGGTGATATGGTGGAGAAAGCCGGATTTGATTGTGTCAGGCTGGAAGGCGTATACGATGATCTTTCCGGGGAGGACCTGTCCGCCCAGCTCAGCCGGCACGGCGTGACAACGCTGCTGGTCGATTCATATTTTGCCGGGGCCGGGTATTATGACAGGTTGCCAAAAAATGTCCATACCGCCCGCATATTTGACTTGGGCGACCCGGCTGTCCCATGCGATTTGTTGATAGATTATAACATCAACTTCAACGATTTTAATTTTCCACATGCCGGAAAAGTGCTGCTGGGGCCGCGGTACGCGCCGCTTAGGGAGGAGTTTTCTACTGCTCCCAAACGGCAGCGCGAATCGATCAGCCAGGTGTTGATCACGGTGGGTGGCGCGGATGGGAACAATGTGGCGGAAAAACTGATGCGCGCCGTTGCGGGCGAACGGGGGCTGGACGGCGTGTTTTTCCATGTTGTTTCCGGTGCGGCAAACCCGTGGGCGGATAGCTTGGCAGAAGCGGCAAGTACATATTCCGGGCGTTTTTTGGTGCATCAAAATGTACAGGATATGGCAGCGCTGATGAACATAGCGGACGCGGCCCTGACGGCGGGCGGCTCCACATTGTATGAGCTGTGCGCAATGGGGGTGCCCTGCGTGGCGCTCAGCATAGCGGACAACCAGGACAGGATGGTCGAGGCGATGGAGGGCGCGGGCATTATGATTTCTGCGGACAGGGTTGCCGGCGCGCGCGATGCGCAGTGCGCAGCACGGGAGCTGGCAATACTCAGGCAGCACCCGGCGCAGGTCAGGCGCATGGCAAAGGCCGCGCGAAGCATGGTGGACGGCGCGGGGGCGCGGCGGATTGCGTATGAAATGATTCAATTGGACAATCGGGGCCCAAACGTATAAAATAAATATTGGAAGTGACATTGATTTTACAGCATAAAGGAGAAGAAAGTGAAAACCCCATTTGTATCACCGGAAAAACTGGAGGCGATTGCGCAGCAGTATGGCACGCCTTTTTATCTTTATGACGAGCGTGGCATCAGGGAGAACGCCCGCGGCCTGTTGAAGGCGTTTGCGTGGAACCCCGGATTCAGGGAATATTTTGCCGTGAAGGCGACGCCCACGCCCGCAATACTGAAAATTATGAAGGAAGAAGGCTGCGGCCTTGACTGCTCATCCTATACGGAGCTGATGCTGGCCGAGGCCGTGGGCTTTGGCGGCAGCGACATCATGTTTTCATCCAATGTGACGCCCGCGGAGGATTTCCGCTATGCGGCAAAGCTGGGCGCGACAATCAACCTGGACGATTATACCCACATCGACTTTTTGAACGGGCTGGTCGGGATACCTGAGCTGGTCAGCCTGCGATATAACCCCGGCGGGACGTTTGAAATCCATGACAATGTGATGGATAACCCCGGCGAAGCAAAATATGGCATGACATACGAGCAACTGCGGGACGGCATCAAAAAACTGGCGGGCCTTGGCGCGAAGCGTTTTGGCATCCATGCATTCCTTGCTTCCAACATGCGGCAGAACGAGTACTATCCCAAGGTTGCGGCAATTTTGTTTGAAACGGCAGTGCGGCTGCGGGAAGAGACCGGCGCGGATATTGCGTTCATCAATCTCTCGGGCGGCGTCGGCGTCGCGTACCGGCCCAAGGAGGAGCCCGCCGATATCGCGGTGATTGGCGAGGGCGTCAGAAAGGCGTTTGAGGAAATACTGGCGCCTGCGGGCATGGGCAACGTGGCAATTTATACGGAGCTTGGACGGTACATGCTGGCGCCGTACGGTATATTGGTGGCGCGTGCAATTCACGAAAAGCATATATATAAAGAATACATTGGGCTGGACGCCTGCGCGGCCAACCTGATGCGCCCGGCGATGTACGGGGCATACCACCACATCACGGTTGCGGGCAAGGAAGACGCGCCGCGCGATCATTTTTACGACATCACAGGCGGGCTTTGCGAAAACAATGATAAATTTGCGCGGGATCGCAAATTGCCTAAAATCGATATCGGCGACCTGATCGTGATCCACGATGCAGGCGCGCATGGTTTTGCGATGGGGTACAACTATAACGGAAAGCTGCGGAGCTGTGAAGTATTGCTGAAAGAGGATGGGTCGACGCAGCTGATCCGCCGGGCGGAAACACCACAGGATTATTTTGCGACATTTGATGTGACAGAATATAAATTTGATTGATGCGGGAGCGATTAAAAAGCAACTGATAACAAAAAACGGATACGTACAATTTAAAAAACCGCCATTAGGCGGTTTTTGGGTTTTTGATTAACTTATTGTTTTACCTTCAGTGTGATGGGGTTGATGGCGTCACCGGAGAGCACGCAGGTTTCGGCCGATGCGGCAGGCACGTCAAACACCAGTGTGACCATGATATCAGGGTTTGCGTTTTCGCTTAGTGCAGTATATCTGATCGATTGACAGGGAACGCTTTCCCCGCCAAAGTCTACGCTGACAGACGATTTTTCATTGGAGAAGAAGGAATCCGCCATGT
Source organism: Christensenella sp. UBA5399 (assembly GCA_002407725.1). Classification (GTDB taxonomy): domain Bacteria; phylum Bacillota; class Clostridia; order Christensenellales; family Christensenellaceae; genus UBA5399. The sequence goes on from DHOD01000114.1 coordinate 4,026, forward strand.
CCTCCATACTTGCGCTTTTGCCCTCGAGATAGACCAGCAAATAAGCCCGGCCCTGCTCTGCGGTATTGCCGTCATAGGTTTGTTCCAGACGCGCTTCCAAAAACTCGTATGAACCCCCGGGGGTCTGTATAAAAATCGCTTCGGCGCACCCAACCAACAGTAGCGCCGGTATCATAAATAAAAAAAATAAAAACCGCTTTTTCATTTGTCCACTCCAATTGCATTGTATCAAACGTTATTATCATACAATGCCAGAGGCAAAAAATCAATAACATTCTGCGGAGTGGGCGGTGTTTTACCCGGGGATATCTTTTTGCAAAAATGCAATTCTGTTGACAATCTGGGACGGGGTGCTATATAATTGTTGGGCAGCGTGTGTTGGTAGCTCAGCTGGATAGAGCGTCTGGCTACGGACCAGAAGGTCGGGGGTTCGAATCCTCTCCAGCACACCAAAACAGAGTTTGTATGCGAAGCATGCAGACTCTGTTTTTATTGATGGGGGTCAATAATGCTGTTGAAATGTGGAAGCTTTTTCTTTATCTTTTTAAATAGAGGCGCAACCCCATTTTCCATTTGTGCGCTATACCGCCTAATCAATTCAGATTGGCCATCACACTGTGTTTTGCGATAGACAGCATTGCAGTGTTTGTTCAGTGTGGAAGGAGAGATGGACAACAGTCCGGCAATTTCCTTCCTGTTGTATTCCTCGAGCAAGAGAAGGGCAACCTCTGTTTCGCGGTTTGTCAAATCGTCCGGCAGTGGCAATTTGTTTTCATTGACCGACGCGTCGCTTCCGGCAGCACCAGCTTCCGGCTTCATGCGAACCACAAACAAGATAGCAAAACAGAGGACGACCGCCACAGACGCCCCCAGCCTACCCGCCATAGTCAGAGACCATCCGGCAGGAACCAGCAGCTCTATGCCCAGGGTTACTGCATAGCCCGCCTGTACGATCACAAGGCCGAGCACGGCAATCAACGGGGAGCGGCTCTTTTCCCACAGCAAAACGGGCAGGACGAGCCCCAAAATGTTGTTGCCTCCAGCCGCAAACAGCGAACAGACGACAAAAGCAGGCTCCATCCCTCCAAGAGGGATCAGGTAGATGGTATAGCCCACGACAAACGACAGCATCAAAATAAAAACAGAAAGGCGCAAGCGCGCAAAGAAAAAGACGAACGCGAACACCAGATAGCCCAGAATGCTGGCAATATTGATGGCCATTGGAAGAAGTCCGGTAAAAGCATCCTGCATGAGTATATCGCGAATAAAGACGCCGATGAACTGTGAATGGATGAAGAATAAAACGAGCACTGCAATTTGTTTTGCGTTGATAGAAACAGGTTCGTCGGTTGCGGCTTTATCATGGGGGATCGGCATGGGAACGGCCAGTATCAAAAGCAGTGCGGGAATCCATGCGGGAAATTGCTCCAGCAGGGCAGACGCTACATTGCCAAGAATAATGACGGCGACCAACGGCAAGATGTAGCGTTTTCCGGGAAGGTTGGCGCGCGCATAAACGCATCGGTACGCCAGTCCAACAGAGAGCAGGGGCAGCGCAAGCAGTATGAACCAGTCGGACACCTCATACAACGCAATGCAGACTACGCTCAAAACAGTGCTGATGGAAGCTGCGCGGCGGAAAGCCGATCCACTCAATTTTTTTGCAGACAGAATCAACCCAGCGCAAAAGAGCAAAGTGCCAATCAGTTTTTGGGGCATACCCGGAATGCTGGAAGCATACCAAAAAACAGTTGCATAGATAGAAGTCTGTAACCAAAATAGTACAGACTTTGCTTTTGTGCCCTGTGCAATTGAAAAAGACATCTAACTTCCCCTACCCCAAAAGGTTGCTTGTTTGTATTATGGTCATCATATCAAAAATGGATATGGATGTCCATATCCATCCGGCCGGTATCGCGGTATGATAATATCAAATAGTATTGGTGGTTGGTGGATAGTATAAGTAAAAGTGTTCATATTGCCAAAGCAGGTGTGAACACGGTTTTGTAAATTCCGCGCCAGTATAAAATTACATCATCATTCATGGAGGACATTTACAATG
>DHOD01000114.1:6225-31174 GCA_002407725.1 Christensenella sp. UBA5399
ATTCATGGAGGACATTTACAATGAAACTGTTCAGGAATATCGTTGCCATTATCTTACTTGTTATTTTGTGCGTGGCTGCACTGCCTGCCTTTGCAACGGAGTCGGAGGCAGAACAGCAGGGCATGCAGGCGGAAACCGCTCCTTTACAGATGGTCGGCGCTTTCGACCCGCTGGAAAAGGACACATTTGAAATCTGTGCGGGTTCGCGCGATACAATAGAGCTGCCCGAAGTTTTGCTTGCCTATCTTATACAGGAGGACGGCAGCATCAGTCCCGACGTGAGCGAAGTGCCCGTCACATGGAGCGGCGATTACGATGTGGGGATACCGGACGAATATACGCTGACGGCGGTTTTGCCGGAGGAAATGGTTTGGGCGGAAGGCCTGCAGCTACCCACGATATCCGTGACCGTTTTGGAAGCGCCATCAAAGGCGGAAGACAAACAAACAACACCGGAAGAGCAGGAAATTAAGCAGGAAGCTTCTCCTGCGTCGGACGGGCAAATCGCCGAAGACAATAGCCTGAGCGTTATGACCCTTGCAGGATTTACATTGCAAGAGATGTTTAGCGGCACACCAGAAATCATCGTGGCGCAAGGCACCCCACAAGAGGATATTCCACTGCCCGAAGCGCTGGACGCGGTTGATGAGGATGCACGGGAAATTATGGTGCCGGGCATTGTGTGGGAAAGCGACGCATACAATGCCGCCCTGCCCGGCGACTATGAGTTCCGAGCGGTGGTGCCGGATGGATACGCCCTGGCGCAGGAAGCAGCAACACCGCAGGTGATTGTCCGGGTACAGGGCATGATCAGAACGGCGGGCATGGGCAGCAAAATTGCGGAGGCAAGCGCCAACCTGATGCTCTCTAAGCTGGAAAAGTATCTGGATAAGCGCGAGGAGCAGGGCGACAGTGCATTTGCGGGTTTTCTGGGAGATTTGATCCGCAACAACGAGCAGGACGAAATCCATGAGATATTGGGGATTGTGCAGGATATCGAGCGTGACGTCGAGCTGCTGCACGCGGAGATGACCGCAAGTTTTGCCGAGGTGATGGCAAAACTGAACAACATGGCGCTGACGCCGTTTTTACAGAACATTTCCAGGAACCAGAGTAAGATTGACAAGGCATGGACACTGTACGAAAACGCGATCCTGCAAATCGAGGCTGACGGCGGTAATATAACTGATATTACCGATCCGTGGTTCGATTTGTTTTTCAACGAAATTGAAGGCATGGATATTCCGGATATGCTGGATGACCTGAACGCACAGCTGGTTTTATCCACAGGGCTGGGCGATAGCCTGTATACGGCTGCTGAAGACGCGTTCTCCAGCGCGACGGTGTTTGAACACCAGTATGTGGGCAATTTGGTGGATATCTACCAGGTGTTGACGGGCATGCAGGGACAGTTGATATCGCTCTATGTCGAGCTGTGCGACAGAAAGGCGGCGCAGGGCCAGCAGACAAATTATGACGTGCTGGAAGGCCAGGTTGCGAAGAGCATCGATAATCAGGCTGACAGCCTTGTTATTGACACACGGTCGCACACCGATATTTACGAAAACAACGATGCATCGACCGGCGTGATCCTCTATGCGGACACGACCAATTTTCAGCTAACCAACAAAAACGGCGCTTATCCGGCTTACCGGGTGCGCAGCAATGCGGATTACACTGATTACGTGATTGTCAACCAGCCGTTCACAATGAACCAAATGGCCGAACTTCGGTATGGTTGGGCAGCCTATGGACACACAACGTTCTACAAAAACCTGCTCCGGTCTACGGACGGTCTTTATTCACTTCCCACATCCGCAGCGGGATTAAACGGACTTTTCGATGGTATGACTGGGACCTATTCCACATGGCTTATGGAAAACGGCGCGCTCAAGCTTTCATCAGAGCCAAGCTTGTTCCTTGTAGATAAGATCAGTGGGGCAAACCAGGATAGTCCACAGCAATTCATGCTCAAGGCGTATTCTTCGACTGTGCCCCTGCAAACAACGAATGATGATTATGAGATATGGGAATTCAGCAAGATAGCCAACAACAACGGCAGCTACAAGGACCCGATCAATAATAAGACGTATAGCCTGGGTGACGCGCCCGTGTGGCTGATCTATAAATCGAATGCGTCAAACGAAAACTATATCAGGGTCAATACTGTGGAAAAGCTGAAAACCATCACGCATGTGGCGGACGGCCAGACGCTTGACCTGACGGGCATACAGCAAACGGATATCGGGCTGGACGGGCATATGATCTCCATGAGCGGCAACTCCACCATTGTCTCAAACAGTACGCTTACCATGAATGAGCTCTCGTTGCAGATCGGCGAGGGCGCAAATGTCACGCTGGAAAACGTCAACCTGATAAATTCACAGGCAGCGCCGGTCACCACGCTTGGCACATGCGGCATTACGATTCGCGGTGGATGCGGCTTTATTGTCAAATCCGGAAGCGAATCTGTCAGACAACCCGGATTGATGATACAAAGCAGCGGTCTGACGCTGCAGGGCGATGGTGACCTGACCGTGAGCGGCGTAGGGGAGAGTGGGCTGCGGGTGCCAATGGGGACAAGCGTGTCCATACGCGAACTGACGCTGGTGGCGTTGGCGAAATGGATTGTCGGGGGTGTCTATCCTCCTGGCATAGGCGATTCTGAGGCGTCTTGCGGCGAGATATCCATCGGCGGGGGAGCACATGTCACAACAGACTGCGACTGGGGAAGCAGGGATTACATATGGTATACTGTAGGCCGGTCGTTCAAATATATCAATATTGGATACAAGGGGAGTACCGCATCGCCCGGGCTGATAGAGAATTGCACGCTTAACCTCAGGCAGGGCGGCATTTCTGACCCGATCGTGATCGGCGAGAACGTAACGTGGGAAGGCATGGTGGATTATCGCGGCGAAATAAAGACAATGGATTTTCCCAATGCGGGTACTGATACGGACATGTTTATTTGCATCGTCGGCAAGGACGGCAGGCGCACGGATGATATACAAATCAACTCTTCCATACATGAAAGCAATGCGCTGAATAAGGGCGATACCGAGAAATTTGATATGTATGGGATAGATGTGGGGGAAATCAGCCATATCGAGGTGTATACAAACGGTTCGGACGACTGGCGGGGCGAATCTATATGGTTTTCCACAAAGAAGGACAATTTCACGCAACGCACAAATTTTGCGCTTTACGAATGGGTGTGCAGCAAGAACGGCAGGATGCTGTTTTATGCCGAAATGCCCGTGCTGAAGGTGCAACTTCGCACCGCGAGCGAGGATAATGCCGGCTCGGACGCAACAATCTATATGAAGGCGATGTACAGGGACGGGAACGGGAACGTCGCCTATACGCCGGAAATCAATTGCAAGGATTACATCGGCGGCAACGCATATCGGAAAAATACGACGGATACCATGTACATCAATTTCGACCAACAGATGTCAAGGCCCGGCGCGTTGACCGCGGGCAATTTCCTGGGAATTTCCCTGCGCATAGACGGCAACGACAAGTGGTGTATGAAGGAATACTATTATTCGCTGGTAACACCGTGGGACGGAGATGATGTCTTTTCCGGAAATTTGGTGACAAACCAGTGGTTTAACCAGAGGGGATATGAAAACAAATTCTTCATAGACCCGGCGCGCAGCATGCAATATAGCTTAACCGTCAAAACATCCTCGAAAAACAATTCCGAGACGGACGATCATATACTCTATGCCATTGGCGAGGAAGAAAGCAATATGAGCTCGTTTGTGTGGAGCAGCCACAACGCCAGCGGAAACACAATGAAAAAGGGCTCGACCGACGCATTCAACGTGGTATTTGACAAGGCGATCGATGAAATTGAGGTGTTGCAGCTTAAGAGCGAGGGCGGCGATAAGTGGCAGCCGGAAACCATCACGATCCACCGCATCATAGATGGCGTCCCGCTGACGGAGGATTACGTATTCACCATAGACAAAGCGTTTGAGAAAAAGGACGGCGTGCAGACATACACCTACAGCCATACGGAATCGACCGACGGAAGGTATGTGCGCTCCTCCAGCCCCGCGGGCGAGGTGTATAGCGCTATGCCTGTCATTGTAACGGGCGACCAACTGCGCACACTGAAGAGCGAAGGGGGCAGCCTGAGCATCAACAGGATAGACGAATATGGCGAAGTAATCTATTCCTGGCGGATAGATGCGGATAATCTGGATGGCGACCGGCTTAAAAACCTTTGGCGGCTGGACACGACAGTTTCCAGATCGGAGGATATACTCACCGACGCGGATGGCGGGAGGAAAGACGCATTGCTCAATATATTCGATCAAACCGGCAATCTGCCCGGCGAAATTACGTTCAGGGTGCGCGCAGACCTGCCCAGAGGTACTTTGATCGAGCTCTTTTCGCTGGAAGACGTCGCTGTAACCTGGAATAACAGCGTGCAGGAACTGTCTGATGAGCAGCTGGCTAAAATAAACGACCTTACCGAGCTGTTGACGGATGATGAGGGAGATATCAATATCCCGCTGAAACAGTTGGTAAATTATGTGCTGGTGCAAAAGCCGGCGGAATGACCGGGTGGGAATTGGCGGTAAAAGGATGATTTTACAGTCCTTTCCCGCTGCATGGGAGCCTACTCGCCATCACCTCTACAGGCGCTCGCCACCAATAGCAGCCGAAATATCCCAAATAACAAGCGCATTTTTCAGACCGGAAAGTGCGCTTGATTTATGGTATAGTCTGGGTATAGGTTATGACTATCAATTGAAGTGTATTAATAATGGAGTTGACAAGGAGATTTTAGGATGAAAAAAATAGTATCACTTGTGATGTGTTGTGCGCTAACGGCCGTATTGGCTGTGGGATGCACCGCGCAGAAAGAGGAAAACACCCCGCAGACAACAGATAATTTGCAGAAAACAGCGGAAACGGAACCGACCCCGACAGTTGCACCGGAAGAGACTGAACCGACTGCAACAGAACCGGCAGAGAAATCCCCGGAAGAAAATGAAACGGTTGTGAAAACCAATTATGGCGAAGTGATGGGCGCAGAGCAGGATGGCGTGCTCTCATATAAGGGCATTCCATTTGCAGCCCCGCCGCTTGGCGAACTGCGTTTTGCGCCGCCCCAGCCACTCGAAGGATGGGACGATGTGCTGGACTGCACGGAATTTCGCGGCACAGCCATGCAGGCGCAAGCCTCGCAGGAAGAAGGCATAGAGTACAGCGAAGATTGCCTGTACCTTAACATTTGGCGGACAGCGGAAGAGCAGCAAGAGCCGATGCCCGTACTGGTGTTCATCCATGGCGGCGCGTTTACACAGGGTTCGCCCGCAAAAACAACATACGACGGCACACGCTTTGCGCAAGATGGCGTGGTGCAGGTCAATATTGCTTATCGCCTCAATGCGCTCGGGTTCATGCCGTCCGAGGAAATAACGGAAGAATATGGAAACTTTGGAAACAACGGTGTACTGGACCAGATACAGGCGCTCACATGGGTGAAGGAAAATATAGAGCAGTTTGGCGGCGACCCGCAAAACATCACAATCTGCGGCGAATCGGCCGGGGCGTTCAGCGTTTCCAACCTGATGCTCAGTCCCAAAGCGGAAGGCCTGTTCCAGAAGGCCATCATAGAAAGCGGCACCACTGTTTCGCAGGCCGTTACCGCACCTTTCTGCGACGGCACCACCACACAGGCACTGGGGAATGCACAACGCCTGATGGATAGCCTGAATGTGGAATCGATCGAAGAACTGCGACAGGCAGGGGCGCAGGAGGTTGCCGATGCCAGCGCCTTTTCGCTGGATATGCTGCATCCGTCCAGACAGGCGTTCTTCCCGGTATTCGACGGCGATATACTGCCGGAAGACCCGCTTGCCGCAATTGAAAACGGTGCGTTCAACAAGGTTAAACTGCTGGTGGGTTACAATACGGATGAGGGCTCTATCTTTATCGATGAAAGTATGACTGAACAGCAGTATGATGAATTTCTGGAAAACCTGTTCCCCAAAAGCGCAGGCAAGGTGCAGGAACGCTACCCTGTGGACGAACAGCATACGCCGGCCGACCGGGCACGCAACATCGTGAAGATGGGTTTTCGCATGGGTGGCGACCTGTTTGCCGACCAGCTTTATGCCGCGGGTGAGGACGCATATCTCTATCATTTCAACTATTCCGTTCCCGCGCTGGAGGAAGCAGGCCTTGGAACCACGCACGCACTGGAGCTGCTGTTTGTGTTCGACCAGTTTCCGGAGGGTGTAGAGCTGGACGAGGAAGCGCGCGCTTTTGTGGAGGAGGTGCATGGACGTTGGCTCAACTTCATCAAAACAGGCGATCCCAATGAAGGGATCGATTTTGATACGAAATGGGAGTCCTACACCCCTGATGAAAAGCAGACGATGGTACTCAATGAAAACTCCCATATGGCGGCGATGGAGGAACAGGAGGATTTGGCGTTTGTTACTGAAATGCTGTGGGAGCGTTACGAATAACGATTATATTGAGTCGGAGAACACTCGACGAAATCAACAATTCGGATTTGACAGGCGTCGGTACACCAAAACAGAGTCTGCATGCTTTGCATGCAGACTCTGTTTTTTATATGTGCCGAATCCACTGGCTATGCCAGTGGTACAGAAAGAGCTTTAGCGAGACAAGCAAAACCTCCATTTGATAAACTAAACTTGGTCTGCCAACCAAGAAAAAATCAAATGGAGGTTTTGAAAATGTCAGAAGACACTAAAAGTTTAGCACATACAAAATGGAACTGCAAATACCATATAGTGTTTGCTCCAAAATATCGGAGGAAGGTAATATATGGGCAATTGCGAGCGGATTTAGGAGCGATTTTAAGAGAGTTATGCAGATGGAAAGGAGTAAACATATTGGAAGCAGAAATGTGTGTTGACCATGTTCATATGTTGGTGGAGATTCCGCCGAAAATGAGCGTTTCTGGTTTTGTGGGTTTCTTGAAAGGGAAGAGCAGCCTACTGTTGCATGAGCGGCATGGGAACCTAAAATACAAACATGGCAATAGAAGTTTCTGGTGCCGGGGTTACTACGTTGATACGGCGGGTAAAAATGCGAAGAGAATAGCGGAATATATACAGAATCAGATAAAAGAAGATCAAGTAAATGAACAACTGACATTCAAAGAGTATATAGACCCGTTTACGGGTGGCAAGAAGTAGTATCGCAACTGGCAGACCAATATGCGCCTTGAGGCGCTGCTAGTAACAGAGCCTTCAAGGCGTATAAGAAATACCACCGGCTCAGCCGGTGGATTTTTATTGTTCGGAAAGATTCGAACCTGCCAAGCCACCAGATACGTACGATCTTTTCAGAAGCCCTTATTTTGTCACCGATTTAGTTTGCATACAGCTTTGCCAATGCCTTGAAAATCAGCATCCCCGCCTCGGCCCCAGCGTCAATCGATCCGATGGATTGGTCTCCATAATATGCGATTCGTCCATGCTTGGCTTTCATTGCTTTTGTTTCTTCCACGCCCAATGCTGCCGCTTCATATGCTTTTTGAAAAGCGTCTCCTTTATTGTTTTGTGCATTTTCCTTCAATACGTTGACTGCGGGGCATATAGAATCCAATATGGTTTTGTCACCCGGTGCGGACTGGGCTTTCTCCATAACAAGATTAATTCCAGCCTCCATGGCACCTGCAACTTCTCCAAGATTTGCGTCTTCCTTGCCTTTTAATTCTTTTGCCATCCCAATTAATATAAAGGACATGATGGTCCCCAGTGTCGATGGGGCCGCTTCGTTAAATTCACCGGAACACCCCCTCAATAACAAACCTAAATCTTTTTCACTCGAATTTTCTATATAGTTTTTTATTGCATCAAAACCCTGCTTCATTGTAATGCCCAAATCGCCGTCCCCGTAACGGCCGTCCAGTTCGGCCAGGTGACCGGCGTTGCGGACCATGATCTTCCGGATGGCACTAACAGCGTTTAACAATTCTTCCCGGTTCATTTGTGTTCCTCCTCTGTATGACATCATATGATTTATTTGTTCTCGTTTGTGTAGAACGGCGTGCTTGCAGGGGTGCGTAAATATTTCTTGAATTGTTCCGTCAGCTTGAACAATGTAATGGAACATCCCGCCATCTCCATCGAGGTGGAAAACTCCCCTATGTGCGGCATAAATATGCTTATGTTTTGTGCGGTAAGTATTTTATGCACACGCCTGTAAACAATCATCAGCTCTTCCAGGGGCGTTGCGCCCAGCCCGTTGACCATAACCGCAACCTCCTGCCCGCTTTCCAGGGGCATATCGGCGAGCAGTTTTTGCATAACCGTGTCAACGATTGCATCTGCCTCCATCATGGCATGTGTCTCGATACCCGGTTCACCGTGTATCCCCATCCCCAGTTCCAGCTGATCGGCCGCGACCTTAAATGTTGGTTTGCCTACTTCGGGGACAATGCAGGATGATAAAGCAAACCCCATTGTGCGGATATTGGCTAAAGCATCCTCCGTGATCTGGGCCACTTCTTCCAAAGGAAGCAATTCATCCGCCGCCGCCCCTGCGATTTTATATGCGAATACCAGCCCGGCCACACCCCGGCGGTTTTCTTGGCCGTCTTTTGGGTAGGAAGCCACGTCGTCCCGCACCAGCACCTGCCTTGTCATAATGTCGTCAAAATCAGCATTCTCACATGCAAGGTTAAAATTCATTTTGTCTCCGCCATAGTTTCCGTACAGGCAAAGCACGCCTTGGCCGTTATCTACGGCTTTGATCGCCTCCAGCATCTTTTTTGCGGAAGGTGACGCAAATACATTGCCTACAACGCACCCGTCCAGCATCCCGTCTCCGACATACCCGAGAAAAACGGGCAAATGCCCGCTGCCGCCGGCTGTCACGATGCCAACCCTGCCGTTTTTGCCCGGCCGGTTATTTACCAACACCCTTTTGTCTTCGTCCACGGCCCTTAACCGGTCGCCGTAGGCCAGAAGAATGCCCTCGATTGTTTCAGTTACAAAATTTTGTGGGTTATTGATTATTTTTTTCATGCCACAGGGTATCCTTTCTTCGTTCATATTGCCAGAAAGCGTATAATATCATGTTAAGAGCATTTTATCACGAGCGGAAAAAGATGCCTATATGGTTTGTGTACATAGATCCGGTATTTATGTCTTTGTTTTCGGAAAACATCGGTATCAGGCCGAATGTATATTGCAGCTAACTATACCTGGATATTTCTTGCCGAATATCATGGAGATACTTTTCCCCGATATCCAGCACCGTATCGTTCTTCAAAAAAAGCGTTGTACCAACCAGCTTCCGCACATAATGCATATTGACAATGGTATCGCGGCGGCAGCGCATAAAGTGGGCAGGCACAAGCTCCAATGCCTCTTTGATCAACATCCGGGCCACATAAGTTTTCCCTCCCGTTACAATATCTATATAATGCCCACGACCACCAATAAAAACGATGTCTTTGAATGGAACTGCATTGTATATGTTTTTGTAAGAAAACTTAAACGCTTCACCCAAATTGCGCGACAGCACCTCATTCATGCACGCGGCTACATCGTTATAAGAGACCGGCTTCAACAAAAACCGAAACGCCCGGACTTCATACCCTTCGTGGATATACACCTGGTAATTGGTTGTAAATACAATCAGGTTCTGGTATCCTGTTTGGCGCATTTTTTTTGCAATCTCAACTCCATTGTTGTTCCCCAATTCGATATCAAGAAAGACAATGTCAAAATCATTGATATGGCCGGGATCATAAAACAGGTCATCTCCAGTTGCATAGTACGAGACAGAAACCGAGCCGTTATATTGTCCCCATTTGTTTAAAAGTTCCTCCAACTTATCGACAAACATCTTCTCATCTTCCACAATGGCTGCTTTAATCATAATCCCTCTCCTGATGTTCCGTTGGCAAAAACACCATTACACTAAATTCTTTTTCCACAGCGTGAACCTCTATAAAACCGCCCGCCTCCTCGGCAATTTCCCGCACCCGCTCAAGACCTATGCCGTGGCCGTGTTCCCGCTTGGTGGAGATATATTCCCCATTTTTTATGGAGGTATCGCCATTAAAACTGTTGCCAATAACAATTTTGATCATGTCTAAATCGGAAGCCTGGGAGATCCTTACCGTAACATACCGGTCCTGGACTTCAATCTTTTTGCATGCCTCCAGCGCGTTGTCCAGTAAATTGGCGAAAAGAGTGGTGAGCCCGGTGTTGGATAAAGGAATTTTTTGCGTCAACGTCACATGGATATTGATGTCGAACCCCATGTCCCGCGCTTCGTTATTCTTAACCGTAAGCAGCGCGTTCAGCGAAGTGCTGTCGGTAAAAACAACAATTTCTCCTGTCCGGTATTCCCCGGTCAGTTCTTGAAAATATTCTGTAAGCTCCTCGTGTTTTTGATTATTATACATCATCAACATGACCTGGATGTGTTTTACAAAGTCATGGCGCTGCTGCATGCTGGTTTTCATGGCCCGCTCAACCGTATGCACATAATTGAGTTCGTAGTGTTCTGTCTGGGCTTTGATTTTTTCGTCAAGCCGTTGCTTGGCGTAGTGGCCTATAACCGAGAAAAGGTAAAGCGCGTATCCCGTAAAAAAAATCATAATGATTGATAATGTAATATAAACGCCATAGCGTTCATAAGGATAAAAATAGGTATCACCCATTTTGACGAGGGCATACGCGCCAAAGGATGAAGCGCAGCACATCAACACATGCAGGATCTTTTGCGCCGTTTTAAAATTGACAGTTAAATCCATATACTTGAGCAGCAATCCCAGCACGGCTATACTGATGGCAAAGAACACAATGTATGCAATCCCTTGATTATATGCAACGGCAATCGATTCTGGATTGTAGAAAATCAGGTTTGTGGCCAAAGCCGAGAAAGCATATGCATAAAGCGGTGCGCTGCCCACCAGCAAGCCGGGGCTGTGACCAGTACCAAAGACCCACGGCGCACATACCAGATGAATTGCCACCAGCAGCATAATAGCCAAAACATCAACATTGACATAAAACACAAGTAAATAGAATGCGCAAAACAACGCGATCACCCATACGGCGAACCGCAGCCTTCTTTCTTTATGCAGCTCCAGTTTTGTCATAAAGAAAACTGAAGATATTGCGGTCATTAGAATTGGAAATATAATTTTCAAAACACACACCTAATTTTTTTCAAGAACCATGGATGTATATGATCATAGAAATAAGGGATAAAAATATGTCTGCTTTTATCATTGCACAATATAATTTTTTGTGCAAGCGCAATTCACTAAGATCAATTCGATTTGATTCTTTTCTGACACAAATCGTGATTTTTTGTACATGAACCGTATGTTATTCCATTTTACGGTATGTTATGCTTCAAGCACAGAAAGCGCTATCAGTTGATTGCGAACAATATTCATACAAAAAAATGAATATGTGCAAAGCGGTTTGTTAACCGGTGAACAAACGGCCTGTGGCAAAATGATGAAAGCAAGTTCTTTCATACGGCAAATCAAAAAGACTTATATCATTGTGTAATTTTATGGGAGGATATATAATGAAAAAGAAGCTTTATTTGTGTACAATTCTTGCCATATTGATGGCATTGACGCTCGTTTTACAAGGATGCCAGGGCAGCGAAGCGGTGGCAGCCGAGGACACCCCTGTGGATGCATCAACTGAAGAAGCCGCGCCTGTAGATGCTGAAGATGTGGCAACACCAGAGCCAACTGTACAATCAACTGAGAATTCCGCTGAAGGAAACACAATTGTCATCTCGGGCAACACCTCGGACACAGCAGGCCAGCCACGGACAGTCGCCGACCGCGAAGACGCATCCGACGGTACGTCGCTGACGCCGGAAGGCTATACGGAAGACCAAATGCCCGGCCTGCCTTATATTGGTGCAAAGCCACTCAAGAAATATAAAGTTGCATTTTCCAATGGAGATATGGGAAACGACTGGAGGTCGACATTCTTTAACGACTTCATTGCCTGCGGCGAATATATGGCTGACGAATTTGGCATTGAATTTATCTATGCGAACACGAACTCGGACAGCGCCAGGCAGCTGCAGGACGTTCAGAGCCTTATTGCACAAAAGCCGGATCTGTTATTCTTAAGCCCCAATGAGTCGGCCCCCCTTGCCCCGGTTGCGGATTTGTGCAAGGAAAGTGGGACGGCGTTGATAACGGTAGATCGTTCCATTGATGCGCCCATAGGCGAGGACCAGTATATACTCAATATCGAGGGCGATAATATTGCATGCGGAATATCGATGGGAATGGCCATTGTGGAAGGGCTGACGGAGAAATACGGCGAACCGAGGGGAAAGGTTGCCGAAATTGCTGGCGGGCTGGGATCGTCACCCGCCATACAAAGATCGACAGGGCTTAGAATGGTGATTGAACGATACCCTGATATCCAAATTGTGCAGGTGTTGGACGGCGATTACGATCATGTGAAAAGCGCCTCTGCCGCGCAGGACATATTTACCACGCATCCCGATATTGACGCAGTTGCGAACGGTTGCGACGCCAGCGGCATACAAGCCGTGCAGCAGGCGGAGCGTTCCTGGATTGAAGATGTCATATTCGTATCGGTGGACGGGGATGTGACCTTCCTCAACTACATTGAAGAAGGCAAGGCATACCATACGGCGGAGTACCCCCCCTATTTTGCCATAACCGCGTGGGAATACGGGATTCATTACCTGAACGGTGTGGATATACCAATCACAGTATTGGTCCCTGAACGTGAATTTATAGCGGATACACCGGAAAAAGCGGAGGCGCTCAGCGAAATTAACGCCGCGTGCGAAGAGCTTGGCGCAGCCTTCCCGCCCGCATCATTGGGGATGTATGACATATTTGAAATGGGGTCATGGAACAAAGAATTGTGGAACGAAATATACCCGCAAAACTGGGCGATTGCCGGAGGATATGAATATCTCGATTCGCTGATACCGGACGATCCGTATGCCCTTACAAATGCGGATTAGGGAGGAATCTTTCCCAAAGCGGTACGGAAAGCCTTGAACAGGAAAACCCTGTTAAATAATAAAAAGCAAAGGAGAAAAATTATGATTATCGATTCCCACACACATTTGCTTCGAAGCAAGTATTTTGATGAAGAAAGGTTAGGCCAGCTGGGCTGGGTAACGCCGCCGGATACCGATATCAATGTTATGGTGGACTGGTGGAAACAGGCAGGTATCGACAAAATGGTTTGCATGGGACAGTCGATGGAGCGGGTTTGGAATACGTCGTTCGACAATAACGAGTATGTTTTTGAGTGCTATGATAAATATCCCGACTTTATCATACCGTTCTACAGCCTGGAGCCGATCGATCAGGCAAATTGCTTCAACCAAAGGGTGTATGACGAGTTGGAAGAGCTCCTGCCCAAAGGCGTTATCAAAGGCGTTTTGCTGACGCCGCCTTACGGCCAGTATAAATCCAATGACAAGACGGCATACCCCTTCTATCAGCTGTTCCAAAAGCAGGGTGTGATCGTTCAGTATCATCATTCTGCAATGGATGGATGCTCCCATACGTTTGCGCCCACAAAATATGCGCAAATGGTCGACCTCAATGATGTGGTAATGGATTTTCCTAAAATGAAGGTGGTTGTGGAACATTTGGCGTATCCGCAGACCGAGCACCTGTTCACAATCATGGCAAATTCCGACTGCATTTATGCGGACTTGGCGATGGCGTACGACCGTTCCATGACCATTGCCTGGGATCTTGTGCAGGCGCGGGAATATGGCGTGTTGGACAGGATTATGTTTGCAACCGATTATGTGGCGTACGGCCAATATCCTTACTCTGAAAATCCTGTAAACGAACTGGCCAGATGGATTGACATGGTGAAAAACGGGTTTAATGAAATCAACAAACGCTGCGGCTGGCCCCTGCTTACGCAGGAAGAGATCGACGGCATCATGTACAAAAATGTTGCGAGACTGTACGATCTCGATGTATAGGCAATTGCCGGGTAGGGCATCCGATAGGTAGGTCACGAGTCTCTTTCATATACCAACTCCAGGGGGAGCGCTTCAGCCAATGTGTGTGGAGCGCTCCCTTTTTGCGGCATGCGCAAATAGAATGCGCGGATGGTTGTAACACAGCTAAAACCCTATAAATACCGGAACAATGTCTTGATCAATGTTTCCAGGTCAACGGGCTTGGCAATGTGCGCGTTCATACCGTAGCTTAACGCTTTTTCTATGTCTTCCTTGAACGCGTTTGCCGTAAGGGCAACGATGGGCACGGTGTTGGCATCCGCACGGTCCAGCGCGCGGATTGCCTGCGTGGCGTCGTATCCGTTCATTTTAGGCATCTGTATGTCCATAAGCACGATATCGTAGTATCCTTCGCTGCTGTTCGCAAACATTTGTACGC
Organism: Christensenella sp. UBA5399; assembly: GCA_002407725.1. Taxonomy (GTDB): domain Bacteria; phylum Bacillota; class Clostridia; order Christensenellales; family Christensenellaceae; genus UBA5399. The sequence continues at coordinate 20,636 of DHOD01000114.1, forward strand.
CGTCCACTCCGTCCTCGGCTTCATCAATTTTAATGCCCGATTCCTCCAGCATAGAGTTGACCACAATCCGGTTGACCCGCATGTCGTCGATCAGCAGCATGTGTTTGCCGGCAAATTTCTGGTCGATATCCATATCGATGTCGTCCATGTGCACGTCAGGCTCGGCTTCGGTCAGCCAGATGCTGAAGCTGAACTCGCTGCCCACCCCAACTTCGCTTTCCAGCTCCAGCCTTCCGCCAAGCATTTCCACAATTTTTTGACTGATGGCAAGCCCCAGCCCCGTACCGCCATATTGCTTCGTGATGCTGCCGCTCTCCTGCTCAAAAGGCTGGAATATCGCTTCCTCTGCGTCTTTTGATATCCCGATCCCTGTATCTTTTACAGAGAACCGGGCGAATGTCCTGCCGCCCTTCCGGTCGAGGTTTTGAATGCGGAATTCGATGGAGCCAAAATCCGGCGTAAATTTTACGGCGTTGCCCAGCAGGTTGATCAGCACCTGCCGCAGCCGTAAGGAATCGATTTTGAATGTGGAGGGAGAAAAATCGTCATAGCGCACACGGAACGCGATATTTTTCTCGTCGCATTTGGGCCGGACCATTGTCTCGACCGTACCTGCAGCCTTATAGATATCCATGATTTCGTCGATCAATTCAATCTTGCCCGCTTCGATTTTGGAGATGTCCAATATATCGTTGAGCAGGCTCAGCAAATGCTGGGAAGAGCTTTCGATCTGGTTTACATTGTCCTTGAGTTCGTCCACCACGGCATCGTCGTTCAGGTCGTTTTTGCCGATGCCCTGCAATTGCTTCATCAAAATGCTGGTGAGCCCGATGATTGCGTTCATGGGCGTCCGGATTTCATGGCTCATCCGCGCGAGGAACGCACCCTTATGCTGGTTTGCGGCGTTGGCGTCGCTCACGGCGTCTTCCAGCTCAATTTGCGTTGTCCGAAGCTCCTTCTCCATGCTGACGCGCCTGGTCACGTTGCGGGCAAAGCCAAGCAGGCCGACCAGTATATTGTCCCGGCCAAAGACAGGCGTGCGTACCGATTCCAGCGTCTCGGAATGCCCGTCAAAGAACTCGACCGTTTCTTCCGCATACAACGGAATCGCCTTCCGGATCGCTTCTTTATCGGAAGCGGTAAACTGACGCGCGATCGATTCGGGCAACATTTCGCCTGCGGTCGCGCCGACGAAATCTTCCGGGGCGCGCCCTGCGATGGCGGCAAACCGCGGGTTTACGGTCATGTATCGCCCCTCCGCGTCCTCGTACCAGATCAGGTCGGGCGAGGAAGAGAACACCGTATCCAGCAGCATACGCTGCTCCTCGGATTTGATCTGTCCGCGCACCGTTTCCGTCATGTCGATCGTCTCGATGATGTACCCGGCCTTTTTGCCGTCCTTATCCAGCAGATAATGGGCGACGCCTTTGATAAACTGCCCTGTCTCTTCTATGTAATAAATGTCCGCTTCTTTGCCGGCGTCAAGCGCGGTGATGGGGAAATATTGCGATTCGGGCGGATATACGCTGTTGTCGCCGTAATGTGTCCCGATGAGTTGATCAAGGGGCATTTTACGTAAATGCAGCCCTTCTTTGTTTGCATAGATGATCTTCTGGTCCATATCCGTAATGACGAGCGGATTGTTTACGCTGTCCACAATACTGTCGGCCATGTCGTCGAATGAATCAGCCAACGTGCCAAATTCATCTTTTACGGGCGCGTCAAACCGGAACTGCCGTTCGCCCGCCCGGAACCGGGAAATACCTTTGATCAGGTTTGTGATGCTTCCCGTAAACGATGATGCGGTGAAAATGGCGATCAGGACAACGAGCACAATCAAAATGATTGCGTTGATGGCCAGCTGTGTCAGCGTGTCGGACAGGTTTGCCGAAATCTCCTCTGTCAGGTTTTCCTCCATCATGGTTGCGGGCATGGTGAAGTCCTCTAGCCCTGCGCCAATTGCCACAAAGCCAAACCCGCGCCGGGAATAGCTGTTTTCGGCGGAGGGGGCGTACTGCCCGGTATAGTAGGGGATTGCCCCGGCGGTCGTAAGCTTGTATAGCCCGCTCCACAGGATGTAGAACGATCCGGAGCCTCCGTTCTCTGTCAGGTCCATCCAGCCGGTACACTGCGGGGCGTTGTTGAGGTACCTGCCGTCGAGGCCCACAAGTCCGGCCTGTGTCAGTGCGGCAGCCGGCTTCTTTTCACGTGACTGGTTGTCAAACTCCGGCCACCCCACAATAAAGTCATTCCATTTTTCAATGCCGCTTTGCTGCCAGGCGTCGTAGATGGATTGCTCCAGCCATGGTACCTGCGGGTCGCCTGTTTCCGGGTCAAACCCATAGATGGAATGATGCCGTGGATGGCAGATGCTCCGGCACTGGTAATCCCAGATAAAGGCGTAATTGCCCTCATACGCGCTGGGGAGCTCGGTATACCGTTCGTTCATCGGCGTGATATGATCCACAAACTCCATGATGTGGTCGTGGTTTAGCGCAAATGTCACATAACCGGTCACCGCGCCTGTGTCATCGGTCACGGGCGTAGCCCAGCGGACAATGCCTTCAAAACGGGTGCCGTTGGGGTTTTCCTGTCCGGCGTATGCCTGGGTGGACGGGTCGTATTCAATATCGTACCCCCGCTCTTCGGCGGCGGTTTCAACCGTTTCGGGCACATACATCCCAATGTAATTGGTGCCCACATACGCGCCGATGACGTCCGAGACATAGATTTCACCGGGGGCAAGGTCTTTAAGCTCTATAAAATATGTTTCGGCCTTGATGTATGTATTTTCCCTGGTCGATACGTTTTTCTTCTCCGGATCAAACGGATAATTGACTTTGGTGGAATTGGGGTTTACCACTTTGACGATCTCATTGCCGTCAAGGTCGATAAACGCAATTTCGTCATATAGCGATACTGTCTCATATTCAAATACTTCCGGCTGCCGGTAATGGAAGCCGTTCATGTCGTTGTTCTCGCTGTTGGTGGAAACGACGGCCGGTTGGGAAGAAGTTTTGGGTGCGGCCTCTACCCATGATTCGCCATCTTTCGCCAACACCCAGTCGCCTTGCTTGACCAGCCTGCCCACCTGTTGCTCCATAAACGTTGCGTAGGCTTCCTCGGATGGCTCCATATTGGCCAAATACAGTATATCGTCATCCCGCTCATACAAAAAGTCGGCAACCGCGACTGCGGTATCGGTGGTCATGCGTTCAATGTTTTCCACCGCACTGTCGTTCAATGCCTGTGAGGTATCCTCCACAGCCATATTGCGCATGCCCTCGCCAAGGGCGGTGAATTGTGTCCATGCTATGTAGGTCATCAATGAGAGGGGAATGACCTCCAGCAAAAGAAATATGATGATCAGCTTGGCGCGCATCCCGATGCCCAGCTTCATAAGAAAATTCTCCAAGGTTATTCTAATTGAACTCTTGACCTTCTTTTTCTTCATGTATCCTTATTTCCTTGCTCAATATAATGCCAATTTTATTTATGCTTAACAACTTTAAAACAGCCCGGATGGCTGTTCTAAAGCCGCGGCGAATGCCGCGAACAGCCTTTTATCAAACGGCTGTGTTGCCGTGTATAGTCAATCTTTGCGCCTTTGGCGCAAAACCAGGCTTTGCCCGGTTATCAAAAACGATGGATCGTTTTTAATATGGATTGACGATAAAAACGCGCAGCGCATTTATGGGGATGAATATAAGTCTGTAAACTGAAGGAAACGAATGCTTCCAAACCACCCCACCCTATTGTATACCATCTTCCATATAATTCGCAAGAACAGAGAGCAATGTTAGCGGCACGTGACGAATAAAGTTCAAATAAGAAGGAACATGTAAGGGCTTGTCCGGCCTGGTTTTGCCTGCGTTTGGGGTGCAAATAAAGGACATGTAAAAATCGGAGGTGTGGACGCAAGGACAATGGACCCCGAGCACCTGATGGACTACATGTCGTTTGTGTTTCAGGCCATAGCCCGGTTGATTGACGGAAAGACCGTGATTGTGATCGCTCACCGCCTGCATACGGTCGTGGACTGCGATAAGATCATTGTGCTGGACGAGGGGCGCGTACCGGAGCAGGGCACGCACGAGCAACTGATGCAAAAGGACGGCCTGTACAAAAGGTTGTTCACCATACAGCAGCAGAGCCTGGGCTGGAGCGTGTAAGCCGGGAAACAAAAGAGACGACCATGCGGCGTATCATATTGGTTTCGGTTTTGCCGGGATAGTTGTGCAATTGCGGAAGAATACCTCAGCGGGATTCAAAAGGGGTAATAGGAGATTGTTAAGGGGCGGGGAGGATGCCTGACGCGCTGCGCGCCCTTGCGAAGAGCGAAGACGGAAATGAAAAAACCAATGAAAACACAAAAACAGAAATAACAGAGTGCAACACAAGGGGCAAGGGGGAAATTACGAATCCCCCTTGCCCCTTTCATGAAGAAACGGATGTCCTCATCATCAAAATCTTCACTTTGTCGTTGCAAACGGCCAAACGTAAAGATAAACGCCTAAAACTCCAACCCCAAATCGGCCCCGCCGTCACACGTGTACTGCCACGATATCACATCGCCGTCGTTCACCGTGGTATCGCGCAGGCTCTCCAGTGGGTATTCGCCGTTGATGTCAAAAAGCCACCCGCTCATCGGCCCGCAATCGCCCTCGCCCAGCCCCGCAACGGAGGAAACATAGCCCTTGGACTCATCGATTTCCAGCCCCGCAGCCGACATCGCATCGTACACCGAGCTGCCCTCCGCAACCTCGTACTCCGTAGGCGACTGTATAAATCCATTTTCGTCGGCAATGTCCTTCACAACATCGGGATAGCTGGCCAGCGCTGTGGAGCAATCCACCGATATGGTGCATTTGACGGTTGGCCCGTCGGCCTCCGCCGGTTGGCTGGGGGCGGCGCACGCAGCGGCTACCAGCATCACTGCCGCCAGCATCAGCGTAATCACAATACAGTTGATCCTTCTTTTCATGTCTATAACACCTCTCAAAAAATTATTCTGCCCCGGTGAATGAAAAAACAGCCCGAAAGCTGTCCTGGATTCCCATCAAAAATGCCCGCGCCAATCACGTCCGGCACATTCGGCGATTTTGTCCTTCAATCAACCCAAGAACAGTATCAATTGCGCTTATGGTAAGTCTCCTGGCTTTTGCATCATCCGCGGAGGGCGCCTTCCCATCATATCGACAGTGGATATTCTTCCCTCGTTGTCCGCAATTACAGTTGTGGTTTGCAGCGCCGGATTTACACCGGCTTCCTTGTTATCGCAAAGCGACCATAAACATCCTGGCAATATGATACACCAAAACACAATGGGTTGCAATGGGCGTTTGGCGGGATATATAATGATATTAAATATAATATGAGGTATCTTGCTTGAGGTGAAAAAATGGAAAAAATTCTGTTGCACACCTGTTGTGCACCATGCGCCGTCAAATGCGTCGAATCACTGCGAGCCGAAGAAATAGAGCCCGTGCTTTTTTGGTGCAACCCAAACATCCATCCTTACACCGAATACAAGAGCCGCCTTGATGCCCTGCGCCGTTTCGCAGCGGAAAACGGGCTGGAACTGGCCGAACAGGGCGGGTACGGCCTGCGGCAATTTGTGCAGGCGGTTTCCGGCGATATAGAAAATCGTTGCGGCTACTGCTATGCGTCCCGCCTTGACAGGGCGGCGCAATGCGCGGCGGAAAAAGGATATGCGGGTTTTTCCACAACATTGCTGATCAGCCCTTATCAAAAGCACGAACTGATTGTCGAAACTGCGCAAAAAGCTGCGCATACATACGGTACGGAATTTGCATACCGCGACTTTCGTCCGTTTTTCCGCGAAGGGCAGGCCGCGGCGCGCGAAGCGGGACTGTACATGCAAAAATACTGCGGTTGCATTTTCAGTGAAGAAGACCGCTATATGGGAAAACAGAAATCATGATTATCAGCGCCAGCAGGCGGACGGATATCCCGCGGTTTTATTTTGATTGGCTGACAAATCGGCTTGCGGAAGGATACGTGCTTGTGCGCAACCCCATGAATTACCGGCAGGTCAGCCGTGTCAGCCTCTCACCACAGGTGGTGGATTGCATTGTGCTGTGGACAAAAGACCCCTCCCCTATGCGTGGCAGGCTGGATGCGCTTGCGCCGTTTCCATACTATGTGCAGTTTACCGTCAATCCATACGGCGCAGATATGGAGACGGGACTGCCGGAAAAGGAGACGCTGCTGGACACTTTTGCAGAGCTGGCGGCCATCCTCGGCCCGCAGTGCGTGGTGTGGCGATACAGCCCGGTGCTGTTTACCGAGCGGTATACGGAGCAATATCACCTTGCAAGCTTCCGGCGGTTCGCGCAGCGGCTGGAGGGCAGCACACTGCAATGCAAGCTCAGTTTTCTGGATATCTACGCAAAAATCAAAAAGAGGATGTCGGCAATGGGCGTGCATGAAGGCGCGCCGGACGTGCAGGCCGCGCTTGCGCATACGTTTATGGAGATTGCGGCTGCGCACGGCATCTCCCTTTCAGCTTGTGGCAGCACGGCGCTCGCGGACGCGGGCATCCCGCCCGCCAGGTGCATTGACGACAAACTGATCGAAGCGATCACCGGGCAACGCTTACACACAAAAAAAGACCCGGGACAGCGGGACGTATGCTATTGCGTGGAAAGCGTGGACATCGGCGCATACGATTCGTGCCTGAACGGCTGCAAATATTGCTATGCCAACCTGTCCGACAAAACCGCGCGCCGCAACATGCAATGCAAATATGACCCGCAATCGCCTATGCTGCTCGGCAACCTGGAGCCGGGGGATAAAATTACGGAGCGGGCAATGAAGTCACTGATCGACCCACAGGTCAGCATGTTTTGATACAAACCCCTTAGACTTTGCCTACGGCTACTTAATGGACAATACCCTACCAAGTCCCTTTCCCCAAATTTTCCAAAATGGTTGGGGAATGGAATTCCTCCCCAAGAGGAATACTCCAGCGGGATTCACAAGGGCAGAGCCCTTGTGCGTACTTTAAAGGGGTAATAGGGAATTGTTAAAGGGGCAATAGGGGGAAATTACGAGTCCCCCTTGCCCCCTTGACGAAAAATGTTTTTTAATCATAGCATCGGAATACATTAACCTCAACGAATAACTCTTAAGTTTTGAAATTCAACATAAAATTATTGCATCGCCCACTACTGGCCAGACTTTTTCGATAATCTGCTACCGCAATAAATAATCAGCGAATCACACAAACGGGTTGGCAAAGAAATTGCCGTACATCATCGATTCCACCAGCACAAAAACACCCATCGCCGCTGTGTATATGGCAAATCCATATAGCTTGTGCTTGCTGATCAGCTTGAGCATAAACGTGATGGCAAAATAGCCGCACACCGCCGCAACCGCCGTACCTACGATGGTCGACGGTATGGTTGCCGACCCCATGCCCGTCTCCATAAAGTCCATAGCGCCAAACACCACGCCGCCCAGTATGGCGGGGATCGACATCAAAAACGCAAATTTCGCAGCGTCTTCACGCTTGATGCCGGTGAAAAGGCCGCCCGCAATGGTCGAGCCGGATCGCGAAAGCCCGGGCGCAATGGCCGCTGCCTGCATCAGGCCCATCACAAGCGCCTGGGGCAGCTCTATATGCTCACGCTTACGCTCGATGCGCGACGCCACAAGCTCGCACGCCACCAGTACGCCTGACGTGGCAAAGAAGCCAAACGCAAGATATTTGCCGTTTTGCAGGTCGGCAAAGGCCTCGGGAAAAATATTGTCGGCCACAAGCGTCAGCGCAATCGCGGGAATCGTTGCAATGATCAGCATACCCAGCTTGTTTTTGACCGGATGTGTAATGATCGCGACAATTTCCTTCCACAACACAATAAAAACGGCGACCAGCGTACCCACGTGCAGCATAACGTCAAACAATATGGGAACGTCGGTGATGCCGAACACGTCTTCCAAAAGGGTGAGGTGGCCACTGCTGGATACGGGCAGAAATTCCGTCAACCCCTGCACGGCGCCCAAAATAATCGACTGGATGATGCTCATGTAACAATACCCCCGTAAAGTTGTCAAATGAATTTGAACACCGCTATTATAACACACCGGCTGCCACTTGTGAAATGGCGGAAGAGACAGTATAATGATGTCTGTATAAAAATGAAGAATAAAGAGGAACACCCATGAAACTAGGAGTTGTAGGCCTACCCAATGTAGGAAAGAGCACACTGTTTAACGCGCTGACGCAGGCGGGCGCACAGAGCGCCAATTATCCGTTTTGCACGATTGAGCCCAATTATGGCGTGGTATCAGTGCCCGACAGCAGGCTCGATTACCTTGCGGAAATATACCACCCGCAAAAATTCACGCCCGCGACAATAGAATTTGTCGATATCGCGGGGCTGGTCAAAGGCGCCAGCAAAGGCGAGGGCCTGGGCAACAAATTTCTTTCGCACATCCGCGAGGTAGATGCGGTCATCGAGGTTGTGCGTTGCTTTGAGGACGGAAACATCACACATGTGGACGGCAGCATCGACCCGCTCAGGGATGTGACAACCATCAATTACGAGTTGATTTTTGCGGATATGGAGACGGTGGAAAAACGCAAAACAAAATCCGCCAAGCTGATCAAGACGGGCGATAAGAAATACGCGGCGGAAGTGGCGGTCTGTGATAAATTGCTGGAAGCGCTGGAAAAAGGCAGCTTTGCGCGCAACATGGACTTGGACGAGCACGAGCGGGAAATCGTGGACGACATGTTTTTGCTTACGAACAAGCCGGTGATCTACGTCGCCAACATATCGGAAGAGCAGGTTGGCGCGGATGCGCCGGCCGGGTTGGACGACTTTCTGGCATACGCCCGGGAGCACGGCAGCGACGTGATTTTTATATCCGCAAAGGTAGAGGAAGAACTTGCCGGGCTGGACGACGAGGAAAAAGAGCTTTTTATAGAAGAGCTGGGTATCGGCGAATCGGGATTGTCCAAGCTGATCAAGGAATCGTACACATTGCTGGGGCTGATCAGCTACCTGACCGCGGGCGAAAAGGAAGTGCGCGCGTGGACCATTGCAAAGGGCACCAAAGCGCCGCAGGCCGCCGGAAAAATCCATTCCGATTTTGAACGCGGGTTTATACGGGCCGAGGTTATTGGGTTTGACACGCTTAAGGAACTGGGCGGCAGTATGCAGGCTGCAAAGGAGGCGGGAGAGATTCGCCAGGAAGGCAAGGATTACGTGATTCAGGATGGCGACGTTGTGCTCTTCCGGTTTAATGTATAATATGAACGCTGTACAAAAAGAGCGGGGATATAAGCATCCCCGCTCTTTTCTATAGAAGATATATCAATCGATCTCCACGCCGCCACCGCCGGACCCGTCCGGGTTCTGGTAGTGCATCTCCTTCTGCCCTTCCTCGTTGACAAACTGCTGTACATTTGCGCCCGGCTGTATCTCGCCCTCCGCATCCTGTATCAATGAAGATCCGCCTGCCGCCGCGGTTTCTTCCTGATCTTTTGGCGCGCAACCCGCGATGCACAATACGCACAACAGTACAGCTGCCGCCACCAGCAATCCCCTCTTTAATTTTTTCATACTTCCCACCCTTTCGTTTTTGTTTTTTCAAAAGCAGTATAACATGCACTTTTCAGCGATACAACGGAGGCATGGCATTGTTAATCCCGCGTACAGAAAATCGTAAGAATTTGTTTAGATTTTTCTTTTTTGTTATTTCAAGTATTTATTGTTAACCCTTTGCGCCGGGGTGTATTATATAAATATGTTTAACAATAACCATATCCAGACAACCGCATACGGAATTTTGAGCAGCAAGGTGCGGGATGATTTTGTGGTTGCGCAATTGTCCGACCTACATGAGAAAAGCTTCGGCCTGCACAACCATCGGCTTTTCCACAAGGTGGAAGCGCTCCGTCCTGACATCATCGCCATCACCGGCGACCTTGTCGCGCATGAGAAGCAGAAAACAGCGGATACGGCATATACATATACGCTGGCAAAAGGCCTGGTGAAAATCGCGCCCTGCTTTTTTGTGACGGGCAACCACGAGCGGGAGTTTGACGCCGAAATCACAGATGCGCTTGCCCGGGGCGGCGTAACGGTGATCCGCGGTGAAATGCATACGCTGCAGGTCGGCAACACCGACGTCAATATCTCAGGCATAGACGATGTGACATACGGAATGGAAGGAATTGCCCAAACATGCGGCTCCTTTGTAGGAAAAGACGGGTTCAACATTTTTTTGACGCACCAGCCGCAGGTCTACGAGCTTTGCCTGCAAAACAACATCGACCTGATCCTTGCGGGGCACACCCACGCAGGGCAGATCCGCATTCCCAAAATCACGGAAATTTATATGAGCGGACAGGGGTGGTTTCCCAAATATATCCAGGGCGAGTTTACCGACGGCGAAACAACCATGATCATCAGCCGCGGCCTGGGTGCGTCCGGCTATCCCACATTCCGGCTCAACAACCCGCCCGAGCTGGTCGCGGTCTATGTTTCACCTCTGAAGAATTAA
>DHOD01000114.1:31295-41258 GCA_002407725.1 Christensenella sp. UBA5399
ATGTTTCACCTCTGAAGAATTAATCTCTTTTATACTATTCCTTATTGATTCCCTTATTGATAGCCTCGGTGATTTTTTCCAATTGCTTGTTCTTTGGTTTGCGCGTGTCAAAAATATCCCACATCTTGCGCGTGAGAAACTCGAACAGCAGCATGGTCAGCGGCATCACAACACATAGCGCCACCGTGGCAATGATTGCGCCCATCGAAAGAGCGTGGATTTCAAAGAAGTTTTGGAAAAACACACATCCCAGCACAAACAGCGCCGACATGCCGATGATGATGGCTTTCCTGATTGTGGTCAACGGCCGGCTGACCTTGAACAGCACAATCATGCCGCCTGCCACAACAATGTATACACACATTGTGGACAGCTCTTGCGCGGTGAATCCAAAGCTGGACGTCAGCACGTTTGCGAGCACAATGGCCAGCATGATGGCAAGCCCCCCGGGCAGCGAGCGTTCCAGCACATTGCGTATAAACTTGCCTTTGATCCGCCCATACTGCGGCTCCAGCGCCAAAAAGAACGCGGGCGCGCCAATTGTGGTGAACGACGTAATCACCAGTTGCAACGGCGTAAACGGATACGCGGAATCAAACAGGAACAGCGTTGCCAGCGCAAGCAGCACAGAGTAAACGGTTTTTGTGATAAAAAGCGTTGCCACACGCTGTATGTTGTTGATGATTTTACGCCCGTCCTCCACCACGTGCAGCAGGTGCTTCAGGTTGGAATCCATCAGCACAATATCGGACACGTTTTTGGCGGCGTCGCTGCCCGATGCCACGGCAACGCTGCAATCCGCCTCTTTGAGCGCAAGCACATCGTTGACGCCGTCGCCCATCATGGCAACCTTGTGGCCGTTTGCCTTCATCAGCGCGACCATCTGCTTTTTTTGCGCGGGGGATACCCGGCCAAAGACACTGTAGCGCTCCACCGCGCCGGCCAGCTGCTCCGGTGTTGTGAGCGTCGACGCATCCACATAATTGGCTGCATTGCGCACACCCGCCTCCTCCGCAATGCGCGACACGGTCACGGGGTGGTCGCCGGATATTATTTTGATATCCACGTCATATTCATAAAAATACGAGAGCGTATCATGCACGTCCGGGCGCAGCTCATCTGCCAGTATAATAAACGCAATCGGCTCCAGCCCGGGCGGCAGGCTGTTGCCATCGGGAGGCGCAGCGCTTCGGGCCAGCAGCAGCACCCTTGCGCCGCTCTCCGCCATTTGCTCTGCGCGTTCCCTGATATCCTCGTGGCCTGTTGGCAGCACAAAATCGGTCGCCCCCAGTATATACGCGCCCTGGTCCTGAAAATAAATCCCGCTGTATTTACGTTCCGATGAAAATGGAATCTCGCTGATGGCGGTAAAATCACGCAGTGGGGCAAAATGCGCCTTCAGCGCGGCCATAGTGGCGTTCTCATCCTTGGATGCACCGCAAATGTTGCGCATGATTTTTTCGCAATCGCAGTCCGCAAGGGGCATCATCTCGCCAAAGCTTAGCTCTCCCCTGGTCAGCGTGCCCGTCTTGTCCAGGCACACGATGTCCGCGCGGGCAAGCGTCTCTATCCCGTACATATCCTGCACCAGCGTGTTGTCGTGCGCCAAAAATATAACACTGGCCACAAAAGCGATACTGGTCATCAGTATCAATCCTTCCGGAATCATACCGATCAGCGCCGCGACAGTCTTCACCACCGCCTCGCTGGGTATCAACCCCAGCAACACATTCTGCTTGTAGAAAAGCATGATGCCCAAAGGAATCAATATATAGCTGATGATTTTTAAAATAAAACCGAGCGTTGTGTAAAGCTCGGATTTACGTTTCTTGGATTTTTTGGCGCTTTTGGATATCTTGTTGGCATAATTATCCTCGCCCACATGGTCCGCCCTTGCGCACGCCGACCCCGAAACCACAAAGCTGCCGGAATACAGGAAGTCGCCCTCCCGCTTTGTGACCATGTCCGATTCGCCCGTGATCAGCGATTCGTTGACTTCCAGGTACCCTTCCAGCATGACGCTGTCGGCACAAATCTGGTCGCCTGTCTTCAGTTCCATAACATCGTCCAGCACGATGTCGCCCACACGGATCGTCTCCTTCTTACCACCGCGGATCACCCTGACCTTTGCCGCGACAATCAGCGAAAGCTTGTCCAGTGTACGTTTGGATGAAAATTCCTGCACAATCCCAATGGTGAAATTGGCAACGACAATGACGGCAAACGTAAGATCCTTGTACGCGCCTACGGCAAGCAGTAGTCCCGCCAAAACGATATTCAGTATATTGTAGAATGTAAAAAAGTGTTCCTTTAAAATCTGGCCGTACGATTTGGTCGTATTGTTGACATAATGGTTTGTACACCCGCTGTCTATCCGTTGCTGCACCTGCTCTGCCGAAAGCCCGCCGTTGCAGTCGGGCGAATATCTTTCCACATTGCAGTTTGAGTCATGCTCCATATTTTCCCCTTACCCCATCTAAGAATGCCGCCACACCAGCGTGCGACGAATAGAAACAGTATAGCACAGATTATAACGATATGTTATACGTAAGTTTCTTGCCTGTAAAGCACCTGCGCTTAAATGCACTTCTGTTAAACGCCGCAACAATTTCCGGCGCCACCATGGGCTGCTGCACGGCTTCGTGGTCATAGCATTTGGCGTTTGTATGGTCCGGGTGGCAGCGCTCCCAGTCCAGAACGCCCGTCCGCGCAAAGGCTAGAAAATCGTTCTGCACCTCTTCCGCCACTTTGTCGGTCCCTGCGCATTTTCCCCCAAACAGGAACATCAACTTATAATTGCCCGCATCGGTATTGCCGAAAATAAACGGGATATCGCACGAATGAAACGCCTTTATCCGGACTGCCTTCATGATGGGGGTGGCGTAATCGAACCTGTACATCCACGTACCCGAAAATTTGCTGCACACCTGCGCATACCACAGGCTGGACATACGGAATATACTGTCGCCCATCATCATTGCGCGCGCTTTTTTTCCGTATTTGTTATAAATTTCCTGCATGCGCGTCAACGTTTCGCGCTCTTCACGGGATATTATGTACATAACGGCATCCTTGAGGTCCAGCAAACGCTCGAGGGGCTTCAGCCGCGCAAATATCGTCTCCTCCGCCGTCGTGCCGATCAACATGGGAATGTCGCTTGCCGCGCCAAACGCCGCCGCGGGCATGGGGTATTCGGGCACAAAATTGCCGTCCACCTGTATGGCAAACGTGTTTTCGCCATAACCGCTGCATCGCGTATAGTTCTTTTGCAGGGCCGCCAGCTTTTGCGCGGGCATCTCCATCAACTGCCGCGGGCTTTCTATCCCCGCAAATTCCAGGTACCCCTTTGCCAGCTCGCGCGCCTGCCGCTCGGAATGCAGCCAGTTGAGGCCGCCGCTCATCATGATAATTTTAGCGATATACGGCTTGGCCGCAGGGATGGTCGCCAGCGTAGCCGCAATGATCGCCCCGGCCGACTGGCCGATCACCGTGATGTTTCCCGGGTCGCCGCCAAACGCGGCAATATTCCCGTGCACCCAGCGTAGCGCCTCCAGCACATCGGAAAGGCCGCAATTGGACTGGAAAGACGAGTCCAGCGACGAAAAATCCATGAACCCAAGCGCGCCCAGGCGATAATTGCATGTGACGACAAGTACGTCGCCCCTGGCCGCCAGCTTGCGTCCGTCATATTCCGGGTCGCTGCCCGCACCCTTGCTAAACGACCCGCCGTGTATATAAAACAACACCGGCTTTGCATGATTCAAATTGTTTTTTGACGACCATATATTGAGCGTAAGACAGTCTTCGTCCACCGTCCTTCGTTTCCTCTTGCGCTGGGGGCACGCCGGGCCGAACTGCGTCGCATCCAATATGCCTTCCCAATCCTTCACAGGCTGGGCGTGGCGGAAGCGCAAGCCGCCTACAGGTGGCTGCGCATAGGGAATCCCCTTCCAGCAAAACCCATCTGCCCATGTGACACCCCGCACTGTACCGTTTTTTGTTTCTATAATCGCTGACATAAAAAGTATGGCTCCGTTCTGTTTCTATGCAAAGTATATAAGCAAAAGGCGGGGAACGGAAGCAAAATGAAGGGAAATTAAGAATTATTTCATATTTTATACCAATCCCATTTAAAAAACGTTGGCGTTTTTTATAACTACGCTCCGCTTCGTTGAAACGCCCTTCGAAGAAAGCCAAAGAAGCACTTGTTATAGCGCGGTACGCGCGTGTGGGATGGCATACCCACCGGCATCCCTGATGCGGCCTTCAGCCGCCGCTTCGCGAGATGAAATAAGATGCGTTCCGCGCTGCTTTGACGCGGAACAAAGCCACGCCTCTGGCGGGGCACTCTAAATTAAAACATCTGTTTTAATTTAGAGTCAGTATTAGAAAGTTTTTGACGCAATGCGGACCGTAATTCCCTTTTTATGTTAACCCAAAGAAATCATAAAAGAATTTGACCGCTCAATGATTGATTGTATTTGACTATATCATGGCCGGGTTCGTTTATTGCTCCAAGTACTTCTCCATTGATGAGAGGTCGAGCCTGTCAAACTTTTTGAGGAAGTCGTACAGCTTTTGCGTGATGACCCTCACCCCGCCAGCGCTGTCGCTTTCCACATTGACGGGAATCACCGGGTCGTGCAGCGAGAGGCGGACAATAAACCATCCGTCGCCGTCCGCCTTGTCAAACGACACGCGGATGCCCTCGTGGTTATCGGGCGCAATGTGGAATCCGGATTTTTCTTTCACATACGCCTCCAGCTCTCCCAGCATTGCGCGGCCGTACGATGCGAAATCCTCTGCAGTGATCGTCAGGCGGAATTCCTCCCCCTCGGCGGGCTCGGCCAGGTCTGCAATCAGGTCTGCGATGGTCTTGCCCTGCTTTTTCAGCTTTGCCATCTCAATCAGTATGCGTGTGACCAGGTACGCCCCGTCGTCCAGAAAGTAATTTTCCTTAAGCGCGGCGTGGCCCGAAGTCTCGATCGCAAGCTGCGAATCAGTCCCTTCACTGTTGAGGCGGATGCTCTCATTGATCACATTCTTATACCCGCGCTTAAAACGGTGATGCTTGCCCCCCAGCCCCTGTATAAAATCCGCAAGCCCGCTGGATGTAACCGAATCGGTGACGATTGTCGTACCGGGGTGCGCTCCAATCAATATCGCCGAAATAACGGCGATCAGCCTGTTGCGGTTGAGCACAACGCCGCCCGCGTCCACTGCCCCCGCGCGGTCCACATCGGTATCGAATATCACGCCAAAATCCGCGCCGGTACGCACCACCGCGTCCACAATGCTTTGCATAGCGGCAGGGTCTTCCGGGTTGGGGATGTGGTTGGGGAACGCGCCGTCCGGCTCCAGGAACTGGCTGCCCGCCGTATCCGCACCCAACGGCTTCAGCACTTTATCAACATAGAACCCGCCTGCGCCGTTGCCCGCATCCACAATGATCTTCAGCCCGGCAAAAGGCCGCGCTTCACCGGTCGCATCGGTGATTTTATCGGCAAGCATGGCTGCATAAACAGACATGAAATCTTTTTCCGTAACGGTTCCCGGCGTAGCAACATCCCGCATGCCCGTTTCCGCAATGGAGATCAGGTCTGCAATATCCGCTTTTTCCAGCCCGCCGTCCTTTGTAAAGAACTTGAGCCCGTTGCGGTCGCTGGGCATATGGCTGGCAGTGACCATGATCGCGCCGTTCGCCATAAACCCTGCCGTCACCGTAGTCATAAACATTGCGGGGGTGGACGCCATGCCGCAATCGATGACATTTGCGCCCATGCCGGTCAGCCCCGTGGCACATGCGCTTTTGAGCGCCGGGCCTGAAAGCCGTGAATCCATGCCTACCGCCACGGTGGGGGCCTTCACCCCTTTGCCCTCCAGCCACTGCACAAATGCAGCCGCCAGCAGTTGCGCCGCCTCGTTTGTCAGGGTGGCGCCTGCACCCAGCGCAATGCCCCGTATATCGCTCCCATTCTGGAGTTTTTTCAAATCCATCGCATATGCTCCTCTCATTGATTCCAACACTATTCTATACGTTTGCGCGTCCTGCCGCAAGCAAAACAAAAAGGATTGGGCGGGCGCGTCACAAAATGGTTGAAATATTTGTTACAATAAGGTAATATGTAACCTGTATGGGGGCACATACGCATTTTGGGGATCATCATCTTCAGGTTTTTGAAACCGCTCCGCCATGGCATGGCGCAGGGCTATACAAAATGCCAAAGGCCGGGTCTGTTTTCCGGCATGCCACAATTATGTATATTAGAAAGGCTTTCAACTAAATGGGCTTATTCGGATTAAATTATAACGATATAGGAATAGATCTCGGCACAGCGACCGTTCTTGTCTATGTGCGCGGGAAAGGAATTGTGCTGCGCGAGCCGTCAGTTGTCGCAGTGGACAGGATTTCCGGCCGCATGCTGGCCATCGGTGAGGAGGCGCGCATCATGCTGGGCCGTACGCCCGGCAACATTGTTGCGGTACGCCCCCTGCGCGAGGGCGTTATCTCCAACTTCCACGATACGGAGCGGATGCTGCGCTACTTTTTGCGTAAGGTCATCGGCAGGCGATTGTTCTTTAAGCCGCGCGTGGTGGTTTGCGTGCCTTCCGGCGTGACCGAGGTAGAGAAGCGGTCCGTCATCGAGGCGACGGAAGAGGCGGGCGCAAGGCATACCTGCCTGATCGAGGAGCCGATTGCGGCGGCAATTGGCGCAGGCATCGATATTGGCGCGCCCCAGGGCAACATGGTGGTGGACATTGGCGGCGGCACATCCGATACGGCGGTGATATCGCTGGGCGGTGCTGTCATCAGCGATTCCATCAAAATCGCGGGCGACCGCTTTGACGAATATATTTCACGGTACATCAAAAAGAAATACAACATGCTGATCGGCGAGCGGACCGCAGAGGAAATCAAGATCAACATCGGTTCGGCATTCCCCCGCAAGGAGGAAGCGTATATGGAAGTGACGGGGCGCAACCTGATCTCCGGGCTTCCCAAAACAATCACCATCAGCTCCAACGAAACAATTGAAGCGTTGCAGGAACCGTTGAACAGGATCATGGAAACCATGCACAGCGTGCTGGAGCGTACACCGCCCGAGTTGACCGCCGATATCGCGGAAAACGGTATTTGCATGACGGGAGGCGGCTCACTGTTATACGGCCTGGACAGGCTGCTTACGGAGCGTACCAAAATTCCATGCTATGTGGCGGAGGACGCCGTGTCCTGCGTCGCTATCGGCACCGGCAAAGCGCTGGAAAGCCTGGACATTTACAGCGCCGGCGCAGTGTACGATTACCGCAGGGGAGATTATTACAGCCAAAATTATTGACCGACCAGAGAATTGTATGGAACAATACAATTCTCTTTTTCGTCAAACCTGTTACATCATAATAAATGTTAAAATTTTATTAACATGGTGGATTATTGGGCTGACATATACTAATATGGATAAGTCTGTAAGATTGAATTTGTATTAAACGGAGGGATTTTTTTTGAAGAAGAGCGTAGTGATAGTATTGGCGGTGGTGCTTGTGGCAGTGATGCTGGGCGCCTGTAGTTTGGGGGATACACTGGGCGACCTTGCGGAGGAAGGCGGCGGCGTCACGCTGTCATCCAGCAATGACGTTGCGCCGGCAGGCGAGGAAGCGCCTGTCCAGGTGGATGGCCACGTGACAGAGGATACCAATGAAAACCTGGGAATTGTAGAAATCAACGGCGAGACATATGAGCCTAAGGGCAATGTCACCAATATACTGTTGATGGGTATCGATTCGGACGCCGACCGTGTGAAAAACAACCAAGGCTGGCGAAGCGATATGTTGATGTTGGTGACAATGGACAACGATACCAACAAAATTACCTGCACATCGATCCCGCGCGATACGCGCGCAGACGTCCATAAGCTGGACGGTGACGGGAACATCACAAGTACTGTGACAGAAAAAATCAACCACGCCTATGCGTACGGCGGCGGCCCCAACAAATATTCCGCACAAAATGCAATGCGTGGTGTGGAAGAACTGCTGGAATGCGGCGGCATGATCAACGTGCCGATCGATTATTATATCTCGATAGACCTGGACGGCGTGCCCAAGCTTGCCAACGCGATTGGCGGTGTTGAGGTGACACTTGACCAGAGCGTGCCCGACGTTGGCAAAAAAGGCGAGACCGTAACGCTCAAAGGCGAGACGACGCGCAAATTCCTGCAGAACAGGTATGACATGGACAACGGTGAATTTGCAAGGCAGAAGCACGAGCAGCAGTTCATTAAGTCGCTTGCGCGCGAAATCAAGAGCATGGGCGCAGTAGAAGCCGCCCCCGAGCTGTACGATACGTTCATCAAGTTTATGCGTACGGATGTCGATATGGACACGGTACTTGGCCTTGCGTCCGTATTGGATAACACAAGCATCGACGAAATGCAGTTTAACCTGATGCAAGACGGCAATGCCGAGGTTATCGGCGGGACATGGTACTATCGCGCCAGCCAGGACGAGATGATCAAAATGATGCTGGAAGCCCTGTACAACAAGGTGTGATCACTTAAGAAATAAGTATAAGCGGTTGAAAAAGCCGGTTATGTGGTGATTCACATGACCGGCTTTTTTGGTATAATACTAATCACTGATTATTTTAATCAGTGAGCACATCGCCATTGGCGATGCGGTTTCGTGCAAACCCTGCACGAAACACGTCTCATGCCATTCCAAACGCGCTTACAAGCGCTATAAAAACATTTATGTTTTTAAATGGAATTGGTATAATGGGGATACTATGGAAAATGAAACTAAAAAGATAAATGAAGGACAGACAGAACAGAGCCTGCCGCAGTTTTCGCATTGGAAACGGCGGACGGCACTTTTTCTTGCGGGGCAGACCGTCTCGCTCTTTGGGTCGTCGCTTGTGCAGTTTGCCATCATATGGTATATCACGCTGACCACGCAATCGGGCGCAATGATGACCATTTCCACCGTCTGCGGTTTTTTGCCGCAGGTGGTCATTTCATTGTTCTCCGGTGTTTGGGCCGACCGAGACAACCGCAAAATACTCATTGTAGCGGCGGACGCAATGGTGGCGACGGCCACATTTGTGCTGGCAATGCTCTTTTTGTCGGGATTCAGGGATTTCTGGATCATATTTCTGGTTTCCGGCGTGCGGTCGTTGGGCTCCGGCATCCAGACCCCTGCCGTCAACGCATTGCTGCCGCAAATCGTTCCGCCCGACAAAATTATCCGGGTGGGCGGCATCAACGGCAGCCTGCAATCCGTGATGTTTCTGCTGTCGCCCGCGGCAAGCGGGGCCATTCTCTCGCTTACCACCATAGAGGCAACATTCTTCATTGACGTGATTACGGCGGCCTGTGCCATCACCATCATGCTTGTGCTCAAGACGCCTGTTCATCAAAAAGCCCTTGAAAAGCAAAAGGGCGGCTATTTCGACGATTTGAAAGCCGGGGTCAAGTATGTCGCGCACAACGGGTTCTTCCGTGCGTTTTTCCTGTTTTTCGCTTTGTTCATGTTTTTTGTCGTTCCCCCTGCCCAATTGACGCCGCTGATGGTGACGCGGACATTTGGTGAAGAGGTGTGTGGCGGCTCAGCCTGACAGAGGTTCTCTTTTCGGCGGGCAGCGTCGCGGGCGGCGTGATCGTATCCATCTGGGGCGGCTTCAAAAACCGTACGCGCACAATTGCCCTGGGGTTTTTCCTGTTTGGCATCGGCACCATATTGATTGGCAGCATGGGCACGTTCGTCGCTTTTTTGGTGGTCAACTGTGTGACCGGCCTCTTTATGCCGCTGGTGACAACGCCCGCGATGGCGCTGCTGCAGGAGCAGGTCGACTCCAACATGCAGGGCAGGGTTTTCTCCCTTGTGCAAATTGTAATGACGGCCATCATGCCGCTGGGCATGGTGATCTTCGGGCCGATCGCCGATGTGGTGCAGGTACAGTACCTGATT
>DHOD01000114.1:41412-47925 GCA_002407725.1 Christensenella sp. UBA5399
GCAGGTACAGTACCTGATGATCCTCTCCGGCATCATTGTGATGGCGCTCAGCATTGCAACCATGTTTAACAAGCACTTCCGGCATGGATTGATTACGGAATAACCACATTAAGCGCCAAAAATGTGTTATTAGAGTTGCGTTGACAGCCCCTCGCTTGACACAAGGCGGCATCCGGTAGGATAATAAAGGCAGGCATTGGGAATGCCTGCCTTGTTTTTTTGATCATACTACCACGAGGTGCCGCAATGAAAAAATATATTTTAGCGCTGGACCAGGGGACAACCAGTTCCCGTTGCATCATTTTTGACAAAGACCAAAACATTATCTGCGCCAAACAAAAGGAATTCACGCAGTTTTTTCCCAAACCCGGTTGGGTGGAGCACGATCCCATGGAGATTTATTCGTCACAGTACGGCGTGCTTAAAGAAGCGGTCGATTTCGCCGAGGTCTCGCTGGACGACATCGCGGCAATCGGCATCACCAACCAACGCGAAACGACGATCATATGGGATAAAAACACAGGCAAGCCGGTATACAACGCCATTGTATGGCAATGCAGGCGCACAGCGGCTATTTGTGAAGAACTGAAGAACATCCCCGGGTTTTCCGACTATGTTAGGCAAACAACCGGGTTGCTGATCGACGCATATTTTTCGGCCACAAAGGTCAAATGGATACTGGACAACGTACCTGGGGCGCGGGAGCGCGCACAGGATGGCGAACTGCTGTTTGGCACGGTGGATACGTGGCTGCTGTGGAACCTGACGGGCGGCGCGGTGCACGTCACCGACCACACAAACGCCTCGCGCACCATGATGTATGACATCGCACAGTTGCAATGGGACCCCAAGATACTGGAAACACTCGACATACCGGCGGCAATGCTGCCGGAGGTCAAATGCTCGTCCGAGGTATACGGGTACGCCCAGATTTACGGAACGGAAATCCCCGTGGCGGGCATTGCAGGCGACCAGCAGGCCGCGCTGTTTGGGCAGGCGTGCTTCAACGCCGGGCAGGCGAAAAACACATATGGAACGGGCTGCTTTTTACTGATGAACACCGGAGAAAAGCTTTGTACCAGCAAAAACGGGCTGTTGACCACCATTGCTGCATCCGGCGAAGGCAAGGTCCACTATGCGCTGGAGGGCAGCGTGTTTATGGGCGGGGCTGTCATACAGTGGCTACGGGACGAGCTGCGCCTGATCGGCAGCAGCGAGGACAGCGAATATTTCGCGGAAAAGGTGTCGGACAACGGCGGGGTATATCTTGTCCCCGCTTTCACGGGCCTTGGCGCGCCCTATTGGGATATGTACGCCCGCGGCACCATTGTGGGGCTGACGCGCGGGTCGTCCTCATCCCACATCATACGCGCGGCGCTGGAGTCGATCGCATACCAGTCCATGGATGTCCTGACAGCCATGCAGGCGGATACCAGCATCAAGATCGGCAGGTTGAAGGTGGATGGCGGCGCTTCGGCAAACGGATTCCTTATGCAGTTTCAAGCGGACGTCACCGGTACGCCGGTTGTACGGCCACGGGTGCGGGAGACAACGGCGCTGGGGGCGGCTTACCTTGCGGGGCTGGCAACCGGCATGTGGAAGGACGAAGCGGAAATATCCGGCCAATGGACACAGGACAAACGGTTTGAGCCCGCCATGCCGGATGAACGCCGAAAGGGCCTTGTAAGGGGATGGCACCGGGCGGTGGGACGCTCCAGGGGATGGCAGGAGTAACGGGGCAGATGCTGACGATCAAATTCGCAAAAAAAGACGATATAGCGGAAGTGAGTCAATTGATTGCATCCAGCTGGCGCAGCGCGTACCGCGGCATACTGGACGACAGTTTTTTGGATGCGCTGCCGGATGACGGGTGGGTGCAGTTCCTGACAACAGGTATGGAAGGCGGCGCGTTCGTCTGCCTGATTGCGGAAGAGGGCGGTGTGTTGCTCGGCTTGGCCATACTGCGCAGCGGCGAGATCAGTAAAATGCCGGAGCACGGCGAGCTTTCCAGCCTGTACGTGCGCCCCGGGTCCATGCAACAGGGCGTCGGCGGCGCGCTGCTTGGCGAAGTCCTGGGATATATGCGTTCACAGGATCTCGTATATTGTGTGCTGGATGTACTGGTGGGCAACGAAAACGCAATCGGGTTTTATCGCAACCGCGGGTTTGTGCTGATGGACGTGGCTGCAAACACCACCTTGGGCGGCAAAGAATACAAATGCCATATTATGCGGAAGACGCTTTGACATCCAATGCAAACTACAAAACAAATGTTCACATTTTTTTGTCGTAATGGCCCAGAAACGCAAAATAGCTGATGGCATGCAAGAACATTAATCCAATCATGATAAAGCAAGGAACCATGTAGTCTAAAAAGACAAACGCAATCACAACTGCAACCATTCCAAAAAGCGATACATAAAAAGTGTTCTGCGCGGCCCGCCCGCGTATTTGTATGTGGCGTTCATCCTTTTCGTTGATTTCCTGTTCCTTGACAAGCTGGGGATCTCTTTTATTCCGGGCAAGGTTTACGACAGCAACGGCTATGATCGCGCTGCCAAAACCGGTGGCAAACCCCAAAAACCGGCTTTCACCCAACAACGCCTCCACAATAAACCCGGATACCAGCAATGCTACACCCAACACGACGACCGCAATAAAAAACTTCTTCTGATGCTTCATAGGACTATTCCTCCTCGTAGATGAAAATATCTTCGATTACCATGTCAAATAAACGCGAGATTTTGAAAGCCAAAAGAATGGAAGGATTATAGCGCCCGTTTTCGAGAGAATTAATTGTTTGCCGGGAAACTTCCAGGTGACTTGCCAGCTCTTCCTGTGTCATGCCCCTGGCTTTCCTGATTTCTTCCAGTCTGTTTAACATACAAGCCTCCTATGTAAAGTTTGCTTTACATATAGAGGTTACTACACATTTCATATTATGTCAAGTAAGCTTTACATTTTTTTATGAGGCAGCGTCAAAAAATGTGTGGATATAAAAAACCCTTGGATATTTCTATCCAAGGGTCAGACTGGCAAAAAAGTGATATCTGACAAAACCATATGCAAGATTGAAAAACCTTTATAACTAGAGGGTATTCCTTTTGGGTCAAGGAGCCCAGCCCAGGCTGCCCTCTCTTGCCCCTAACGGTGCAATTCACCTTGTACGGCGTATTATAATAGTTTCGGCTTCGCCGACTTAAGGGGCAAGCCCCTTAAGAAACCCCTGATACCAACCTCGCTTAAGAGGAATACCATAACAAAGGAGTTCCAAAAACCATAGGTTCTTGGCCGCCGGACACATTGAGCCTGTGGCGAGGGCGACTGAAGGGAAGCCCGAACCCAAAGTGAAAGCGGGCGGCGCGTAGCGACGTCATTCCTTATTGTTGCAGTGATACATTGGACGCACTTCGCTATGGCTGTGTATTTTACACACAGCTCATACTCAGTGGATGCTTCATTCCCTTTATCTGCCACCGGCAGCGGTCATTACGCATCCCCCATAGAATAACCCGTGAGTTTTGAAATAGAAATTATCAATATTGCATTCATAGTCACCCAATCTAGGTTTTTCGATAACCTGATTAAAAACACTATGTGTTTTTAATCCCCGGCCACCGAAAAGTGGCCAGGGCGCATAATGCATTTTTAGCACTATGCGCGGCCAAGCCGTTCAATATCTACTCACTATAAAACGGCACGCCGTTTTATAGTGCCTTACGCGCTGGATAGAAAAATCCTTTTGGAATTTTTCTATCAGTGGGTAGTATTATAACATACCCAAAACCCGTTTGCATCGGGCCGTTATTGGTGTTAAGATAGCAAGTGGTTGCAGTTGTTTCACAAAAATTACACAACACTGGTTTGATATCGCGGACATGAAAAGCAAGCTGGGCAATAAAAGCAATTTGATCATATTGGAGTTTATCATCAGGCTGGCGGTCTTCTCGTTTGTCGTCGCCTGCTATTTCCTGTACGGCAACATTGCCGCCATTGTCGTCGATACGCCTTTTTTCGGCCGTTTTACCATCGTGCATCTTGTATGGTTGCTCATGATGGCCGGGATGGTGCTGCATCTTTTTCCCAACAACACAGGCTGGGCCGCCAACAACAAGCAGTTTAGCGAAGTTCCGCACGAGCAGCAATACAACCAGGCGCTTCTGCACCAGGAAGTCCGTAAAATGAACGACGGCGCGCGCAAGGTGCTGGCTTTGTGGATTTCCATCATTGTCGTCGTCATGGCGTTGTATTTTTATGGGATTATCAGCGGCAGCGGCATTATACTGATCGTGATGGTGTTTTATATATGCGACGCCGTGTGTATGTTTGTCTGGTGCCCCCTGCAGCATTTCTTTATGAAGACCCGCTGCTGTGTCAACTGCCGCATCTACGGCTGGGGCTACTTCCTTGTGTATGCGCCCCTGTTCATGATCGTGGACATTTTCACATGGAGCCTGGCACTGGTCGCCCTCGCGCTCCTCATTCGTTGGGAAATCACCTACGCCCGCCATACCGAGCGTTTTTGGGCAGGCAGCAATCCCGCGCTTCGCTGTGGCAACTGCGCAGAGCAAAGCTGCCGTTTCAAGCGGCACCTCGCCTCGCTCCGGCAGAACCGATAGATACATTCATTCCGGCTCCTCCCCTTCCGTATCGATACAAAAAGGATGCCCCGCCGGGTCGATCATGGTCCGTGAGGTGGTAAAGTACTGTTCTTTCGCCTCCTTGGCCCCGCACGCAATCGCAAACTGCACGCCTTCCTCCAGGTCGTCCACCCATAGGTCCATGTGCATCATCTGCTGTTGTTCTCCTTCCTGCCAGGGCCATACCGGCGGCTCGTACCCTTCCACCTCCTGAAACGCAATCACCGCCCCTTCGGGCGATGTAACAGCCGCCCATCCGTTTGCACGGGGATGTGTCCATTCCCAGCCCAACAGCTTGCTGTAGAATGCCGCCATCACCCCCGCATTGCTGCAATCGATGATAATATTGATTGTATTGATCGCCGGTCTTTTTTGTTTTTCTTTTTTCATCGTTTTACCCCCTATATGCAACCGTTCCCACAAAAAAGCCGCCCCGGTCTATCCCGGAACGGCTTTTGTAAGATCCCGTATTTTTCGCTTTTACAGCGGACGCTTACCGCAGATAAAGTTGTTGTACGCCCAGGTGCCAAGTCCCCTCTGCACCACCGCACCGTTGCCGGAAGAAGCGTCTATCATGGTTCCGCCGCCGATATAAACGCCCACATGCCCCGAGAAGCAAATGACGTCGCCCGGCTGCAACTCGGCAATGCTCCCAACAGTGGGATATCCCGAACTTGCCCAACCGCCGGATGTCATGTACCCGATGCCGTTGCCGCTTGCCTGGAGCGCATAGTACACCAACCCGGAGCAATCGAACGAATCAGGCCCTTTGCCGGCTGTACGGTAAGGCTTGCCCAGTTGCTGCGCCGCCGCTTCAATAAACCCGCTTACACTGCCCGGGTTCGCGACGTGCGTCGTGCTGCCACCGCCGCCTCCGCCGCCGCCTGACGAACTGCCGCCACCACCTGACGAACTACTACCACCGCCCGACGAACTGGCCTTCTTGCCATATTCCAGCGAAGGCTCCGCCTGCTCCGAGAACAGTATATCTTTTGTGTAATACCCTACACTGCCATCGGCATCCAGCCCGTTCATACGCTGGAAATATTCAACCGCTTTTACGGTTTCTTCCCCAAAATACCCCGTCAGGCCACAGCTATATCCAAGCTCCCTGAGCCTGTCCTGGATGTTGGATACATCCGCGCCTTCCGCACCCACCGTGACAGAATATGTCATAGCGGCATCCGAGAACAACAGCTGCTGCGTTTCAACGCCCGCCACGCCATCCACCATCAAGTCGTGCTTGCGCTGGAAATATCCCACGGCCTGTTGTGTCATCGGCCCATAATAATCGGTCGGTTCGTCGTTGTCCATATAATGAAGCTCCATCAACCGCTGCTGCAATTCTACGATATCCGGATGCTGCGACTCCGGCACCAGTTCAAGATACTGCGGCTCGGGCTCTGCTTCTTCCTCTTGTTCCGTTCCCTCGGCAGTAATCTCCTCCTGCCATTCCACAACCTCGCCGTCGCCCTCGGCAGGCACAGCGCTAAGCCCCTGCACGTCCAGCGCTTCACCTTCCGGCAGCGCTTCGCCCTCCTGCACGGTCTGGTCGCCCTCGGCTGCCTTTGTGGTATGATCCACACTGGCGTTGGCCGATACCGCAATCACCGGTACCAACACGGCTGCGGCTGCAACGCCCAACACAGCCATAAAGCGCTTTTTGTTGGCCAGCCTTGCCGCCTTGAAAGAATCCACAACTTTCCAAAACGCCTGGACAACAGCATTGCCCCGCTTCCGGGGCTGCGCGCCACTCCTGGTACGCCGTACGGCCTCGACCGTGCGCACCTTTTCGCCGCCTGGCTCGCCCATGACAGGGGTTGTTTCCACGCCCTGCCGCGATGCCCTTTTATGCGTACTACTACCCGAATGG
>DHOD01000114.1:48097-48946 GCA_002407725.1 Christensenella sp. UBA5399
GTACTACTACCCGAATGGGTTGCGTAATTTTTCTTTTTATTTTTGGTAAATAATGATTGGAAAGTATCTTTTATTTTGTTCGCCCCGTCCTTTATAACGGATAGAAACTTTTTCATACTTTTCTCCTGTCTTTATTACGTGCCTATATTGTGCCTATTCTAACTTTCGTCATCATATTATACCCCCACGCATCCAAAAAGTAAAGGGAAACAAGTTATTTTGTTTCCCTTTTGTTACGTTCACGTAATGTTATTGTCATTTTTCCCATTGCCATCGGGCGTGTTTTTGGCTTTTGGTTTTATTTTTGTAATGACCAGCGTGATCAGAAAAATGACGCCGATCACAATAAAAATTGAAAGCATTCCCTTCCACATCAGGTCAAGAGATTGGGTTACCACATCCATTATAATCCCTCCTTCGCTATCACAGCATTGCGGGCACAAGCCCCAGGATCACGCCGCCCGCAATCACGGACGCAATCTGCCCCGAAACGTTTGCCCCAACGGCAAACATCAACAAGTGGTTCTGGTTATTTGCCTCCAGCCCCATGCGCTGCACCACGCGCGCCGACATCGGAAATGCCGATATACCCGCAGCGCCTATCATCGGGTTGATTTTCTTTTTGCTGAACAGGTTCATCAGCTTTGCAAACCCTACGCCCGCAATGGTATCAAATACAAACGCAACCAGCCCCAGGCACATGATCAGCAGCGTCGCGGGCTGCACAAATGTTTCCGCCTTCATGCTTGCCGCAATCGTAATGCCCAGCAGCAGCGTGATCAGGTTCGCAAGCACCTTTTGCGCCGTCTCCGACAGCGTGCCCAGCACGCCGCACTCGCGGATCAGGTT
>DHOD01000114.1:49117-52830 GCA_002407725.1 Christensenella sp. UBA5399
CGGATCAGGTTGCCGAACATCAGCATCCCCACCAGCGATACCGACGCAGGCGCCACCAGCCCCGCCACCAGCGTTACGGCAATGGGAAATATGATCCGCGTGATCCGCGGGATATCGCCGCCATGGTATTCCATTTTGATGGCGCGTTCCTTTTTGGTGGTCACCAGCTTGATTGCAAACGGCTGGATGATGGGTACCAACGCCATATACGAGTACGCCGCCACGGCAATCGGGGCAAAATAATCGCTCCCCAACACCTGCGCCACCAGTATGGATGTCGGCCCGTCCGCCGCACCAATGATGCCTATGGAGGCCGCATCCTTGAGACTGAACCCCAACGCGCCGGCAGCCGTAATGGTCAGGAAAATACCAAACTGCGCGGCCGCCCCAAAAAACATCAGCTTGGGATTTTTGAGCAGCGGTCCAAAATCGATCATAGCCCCGATGCCGATAAACAGCAACAGCGGCAAAGCTTCGGATGCGTTTATCCCGACGTCAAATAGCCAGTCCAATATGCCCTGGACTTCCCCAATGCCGACCATTGTCTGGTCGATCGCGCCGGAAAGCGGAATGTTGACCAGTATCGCGCCAAACCCCATCGGCAACAGCAATGCCGGTTCCAGCTTCTTGGAAATCGCCAGATAGATCAACAACGCGCCGATCACATACATCACCACTTGCTGCCATGTGATGGACATCAATCCCTCTACAAGAAAATCCATAGGCAATACCTCTTTCTGTTCCCCATATTATTTTTTGTTGGATTTCGCCCTCTGCTGGTGATCCAGCACACGCTTGCGGATCCGCAGGTTCTCCGGCGTTACCTCCAGCAGCTCGTCGTCTGCCAAAAACTCCAGCATCTCTTCCATGCTCATTTGCTTGGGCGGCGTCAGCCGCAGCGCCTCGTCGCTGCCCGACGCCCGCACATTGGTCGCGTGCTTCTTTTTGCACACGTTGACGACCAAATCCCCCGCTTTGGGCGAATATCCCGTCACCATACCGGCGTATACCGGCGTGCCAGCGCCAATAAACAGCGTGCCGCGCTCCTGCGCGTTATACAGTCCGTATGTCACCGCCTCGCCCGTCTCGTGCGCAATCAGCGATCCATAGCCCCGTTTTTCTATATCGCCCTTATACGGCGCATAGCTGTCAAACACCGTGTTCAATATCCCTTCGCCCCGCGTATCCGTCATAAACTCGCTGCGGTAACCAAAAAGCCCGCGCGCGGGAATCAAAAACTCCACACGCATGCGCTCGCCCTGGGGTGTCATATGAATCATCTCCGATTTGCGCTTGCCCAGCTTCTCTATGACGGCGCCCACGCTCTCGGCGGGCACGTCCACCAACAGCCGCTCAATCGGCTCGCACATTTGCCCGTCAATCGTCTTATATAGTACCCGCGGGGTGCTCACCTGAAACTCGTACCCTTCGCGGCGCATCGTTTCAATCAATATCGAAAGGTGCATCTCGCCCCGGCCCAGCACGCGGAACGCGTCCGGGCTGTCCGTCTCGTGCACGGCAAGCGATACATCCTTTTTCATCTCACTCATCAGCCGGTCACGCAGGTGACGCGACGTCACGTATTTACCTTCCCTGCCCGCAAACGGGCTGTTGTTGACCGAGAACATCATTTCTACAGTCGGTTCCGAAATCTTCACAAAGGGGATCGGCTCAAATTCATACGGCGCGCAAACCGTGTTGCCGATATTGACGTTATCCAGCCCCGACAGCGCAATGATATCCCCCACCTGCGCGCCTTCCACTTCCTTCCGGCTTAACCCGTCGAACTGGTATATTGCCTTTACACGGCCGTTTGCACATAAGTCCTCGGCATGGTAGTCGCACACCGAAACTTCCTGCCCGGTCTTGACCTCGCCCCGCTCGATACGCCCCACGGCAATCCTGCCCACATAATCGTTATGGTCGATCGACGACACCAACATCTGGAAAGGGGCGTCCGCGTCGCCTTCGGGCGCAGGGATATAGTTCACAATCGTATCAAACAACGGCTTTAAGTCCGTCCCCGACGTGTTTGGGTCGAGCGAAGCCGTCCCCTCACGCCCCGAGCAATAAATGATAGGGCTGTCCAGTTGCTCGGACGTCGCATCCATCTCCAGCAGCAGCTCCAGCACTTCGTCACCCACTTCGTTCAGCCGCGCGTCCGGGCGGTCCATCTTGTTGATGACAATGATCACCTTGTGGTCCAGCTCCAGCGCCTTGCCCAACACAAAACGCGTCTGCGGCATGGGGCCTTCAAAAGAATCCACCAGCAGCAGCACACCGTTTACCATCTTGAGCACGCGCTCCACCTCGCCGCCAAAATCGGCATGGCCCGGCGTGTCCACAATGTTTACTTTGACATCATTATAATATGTAGAAGTGTTTTTGGCCAATATTGTAATGCCGCGCTCGCGCTCCAGATCGTTCGAGTCCATAACCCGCTCGGCAATCACCTGGTTTTCCCTGAATGTGGAACCCTGCTTCAGCATTTCGTCCACCAATGTCGTCTTGCCATGGTCCACGTGCGCGATAATCGCTATATTTCTCAAATCGTCTCTTATCAATTTTTCCATCCTTTCAAAATGACGTCTTATTATATAACAGGAAAGGGGGCAATTCAAGGAAAACATGGCGGCATAGAAGGCGTTCCTATATTTTACTCCCTCTTTGTAAACATAAATAAATGGGATTCATATATAAACTTACACGATCGATACAAAATGAATTTTTTACTGTGCCTCTTTCCAATTAGACATTTTAACCTGAAATTCGTATCAGCGCATGATGAAATTGACAATCATACCGGCTGCGGACTATGATATTGCAAGGGGTTTTGAACTGTTTACCCCGTCAAATCTGCATCTTTTTATTGAATTTTGCAATACAATATAAATACGGAGGATAGTTTTTATGAAGTTACATCTGCAAAAGAGCTTTTTTTCGGAAAAAGAAAAAGTCCTGCTGGAAGACGGCCAGTTTCAGGCCAGCGTTTTCCAATATGAAACAGGCATGGAAGCGATCAAGCTGTCTAATTCGCGGGGGTATATCATTGCTCTGCCCTACTACGGCCAACAGATATGGGATGCGGTTTTTGACGGGCGGTCCGTTGTCATGAAGACACTTTTTGACAGGGACGCTCCTAAATACAAGGAACTGTTCTTGGAGACTTACGGGTGCTACCTCATGCATTGCGGCGCGCTCCGCTGCGGCTGCCCCACACCGCAGGACACGCATCCGCTGCACGGCGAACTGCCCGCCGCTCCGTATGATTCCGCCGCCATTGTCACAGGCAGCGATGAGAATGGAAACTATATCGGCATCACCGGCGTGTTCGAATACAACAAGGCGTTCGGGGATAAATACGAGGCGCATCCCCTTGTCAAGCTTTACGAGGACAGCGCCCTGCTGCACACCAGCATCGAAATCCGCAACATGACAGGCCATGAAATCGACCTGATGTACATACTGCACGTCAACAACGCGGGCGTCGACAAAGGGCGCATACTCCAGACCAGCGGTTGGTCGCCCGAGGATATGGCCGTGCGCACCTATATCCCCCCGCACAACGTGGTGCCGGACGGCTTCCGTGAATTCATGAACAAAGTGGCGGCCGATCCGTCGCTGACCAAAGTGATGCGCACCGAGGACGACTATAATCCGGAAATCTGCATCTCTATGGAGCATTATGTCGCCGACGAGAACGGGCTCGCCTA
>DHOD01000114.1:52959-53992 GCA_002407725.1 Christensenella sp. UBA5399
GCCGACGAGAACGGGCTCGCCTACACCATGCAGGTGCTGCCGGACGGCACGGGCGACCTTGTGGCATTCAACCTGAGCCAGTTGCCGATCAGCCAGCGGTGGCTTTGCACAACGCGTGCAGATGGTCAGGATAAGCTCGGCCTCGCCCTGCCCGGCACAGCCGGCACCGAGGGGTATATTGCGGAAAAAGAAAAAGGGCATGTCCAGAAGATCCAACCGGGCAAAAGCTGGCAGACAACCGTGATCTCTGGCCTGCTCAACAAGGAAGAAACCGCAAAAATGGAAAACAAGATTGCGGAAATCAACAAAAAGAATGGGATTGCCGACTGATACAATCTTACAGCAACTTGATAGGATCGCTACGGGCCCGGGGCTCGCGGCGATCCTTTTTCTATGGTTATTTGTAGCCTTTTGTGATAAAATTTTGCTAACAGACAGGAGATTAAATCAATGGAACTGCTGTGCCCCGTGGGCAGCTTTGAAAGCCTGAAGGCTGCCGTGCAAAACGGCGCCGATGCCGTATATTTTGGCGGGGGCCGCCACAACGCCCGCCGCCTTTCCGAAAACATCACCGACCTGCGCGATGCGGTTTCGTATGCCCATTTGCGCGGATGCAGGGTGTATTTCACACTCAACACGCTGGTGCTGGACAAGGAACTGGCCGATTGGGCTGCCATTGCCACAGATGCCGCGCTTGCGGGCGTGGACGCTTTTATTATGCAGGACTTGGGCGGCTCGTCCGTGCTGCGGCACATGTTTCCCGATGTCCCCCTGCACGCCAGCACGCAGATGACCACGCACAACACAGCCAACGCCCTCGCGCTCGAGGCGCTGGGGTTTTCACGCGTCATATTGGCGCGCGAGCTTACGGCAGAACAGGTGCGTACCATCAAACACGGCGCGGGGATCGGGATCGAGATATTCGCGCACGGCGCGCTCTGCTACGGGTATTCGGGCCAATGCTATATGAGCAGTATGCTGGGGGGGCGCAGCGCCAACCGCGGGTTGTGCGCCCAGCCGTGCCGCCTGCCCT
>DHOD01000029.1:0-498 GCA_002407725.1 Christensenella sp. UBA5399
TCATAGTTTTTGCAGGCCCAGATATAGCCGCCTTCCGACCGGATCACGCGCGCCACCGCATCGTCGATCAGCGTATAGAAGTATTCTATGCCCGCTTTGTCAAACTGCTCCGCGTATTCCTCGTCGTATATTTCCTGGAAGATATCCTTAAACGTATGGTCGTATATTTTGGATATCGTATCCTTTGTCGCAAACCAAAGATCCTGCTTGATATCAAGCGCATAATTAAAGCAGCTGCGCGCAAAGCTGGATATGCTTTTATCGGTGTTGTACATCGACTGCGCAATGCCGCCGCCCTCATAATCAAACACATCAAGGCGCGTCTCCTTGCCCTCCGTCGTAATCACCATCTCAAATTTGGAATTTGGCGGCACACGGAACTCCGTGTCGCGGTACACATCGCCATACGCGTGACGCGCAATGGTGATCGGCTTGCTCCACGTCCGCACCGACGGGGTGATGCCCTTGACAATGATGGGCGCGCGGAACACCGTGCCG
>DHOD01000029.1:651-2106 GCA_002407725.1 Christensenella sp. UBA5399
GGGCGCGCGGAACACCGTGCCGTCCAGTATGGCGCGGACCGTGCCGTTGGGGCTCTTGTACATTTCCTTGAGGTCGTATTCCTCCACGCGCTGCGCGTTGGGTGTAATGGTTGCGCACTTGACGCCCACACCATATTTTTTGATTGCCTCGGCCGCGTCGTATGTCACCTGGTCGCCGGTCTCGTCCCGGTACTGCAGCCCCAGGTCATAATATTCGGATTTCAAATCTATATAAGGATTGATCAGTTTTTCCTTGATCATCGCCCATATAATCCTGGTCATCTCATCCCCATCCATCTCGACAAGCGGGGTCTTCATGCTGATTTTTTCCATTCGTCACTCTCGCTTTCCATAATTTTTCAAAATATATTTACGCATCCTGCATCGCCTTGCCCAATCCCGGTATCAGGTTGGCCAGCGGCACAAAAAGCGGTGTCAACAGCGGCATAAAAAATACAAGCCTGTTCACCTGCGGCACAATATTCTCCAATGTCATCACAACGCCCACCATCACGGCGCTCAACAAAAAAACACCCGTAAACCTGGGCGAACACACCAGCGGGGTTCCCGCACATTCAATTTTGATACACCTGATATACCTGTAGAACACCACCGAGATTGCCGCGCAAATCAGCAGCACCGCAAGGATATACCCTATCAACAGCTCGTTGTCATAGAAGTATGTGTTGTAAAGGTATGCGTTTAGCACGCCTTCCGACAGCAGCACAATGGCGCAAATGCCGATCAGGGGCAGATACGACACAAGGAAATTGCGTTTGATCCAGAGGAAATACCGCCGGTTGCCGTATCCCTCGTTTTGCATGACATGCGCAAAACGGATTTGGCTGATGACCATAAAGGGTACAAAAAGCACGCTGAAAGCACAGGCCGACAGCGCGACATAATCAGAATACATCATGACAATTGTTCCCCGTTTACAGCGATTACCCGTCTCCCCCTCTTTGCGTCCGGCCTTCAGACGGACAGTTCCCGCTCCGTCCACATAATATATGCGTCTTCATTGTTCTGGTAATACTTTTTCCTGAGTCCCTGTATTTTGAACCCACAGCTGCGGTACAGCCTAAGCGCCGCCTTGTTGGAAACCCGCACCTCCAGCGACATGCTCTCCGCCCCGTGCGCCTTGCCCGCATCCGCGAGCCGCTTCATCAGCATCTTGGCATAACCGCCGCCACGGTGTTCCGGCAATATACACACATTGGTGACATGCGCCTCGTCCAGCACAATCCACATGCCGCCATATCCCACAACTTCGCCACCTACCTCCACCACCAGGTAGACGGTATTGGGGTTTTCGATAATATCCTCATAAAGCATTGCGAACGACCACGGCGATTCGAAGCAGGTATTCTCGCAAAGCGATATCCTGTCCAGGTCGCCCAACCGCGCCTTTCTGATCACAACTGCATCGTTATTTACCATTTCTTCCCTTTGACC
>DHOD01000029.1:2315-2739 GCA_002407725.1 Christensenella sp. UBA5399
ATGGCTGACCCGCAGGTATCGCGCCCGCAGCCCGTCATGGGCCACTTTGTCCGCCAGCCCTTTGTATGCGCAAATGCACGCGGACGAAGCCCGCTGCATCATATTGTTGCTCTCTGCAAAAGAGCATCCCCCCAGCACATCCTCGATATGCTCCCTATATACCCGCACCGCATCGCCCGCAAAAACGACATCCTTGCAGCCTTTGAGCGCGTCCAATACATCATCCAACGGCATGGCGCATTCCGGCACAACCGTTTCGCCGTTCCGCTTCGACATTGCATACACCTCGCCCCTGCGGGCGTCCATAATGGCACAGACTATGCCGTTCCCACTGATGTTTGCAATGATCGCGTCCAGCGTATTCACCGCATACACCGGCCTCGCCTGCGCATATGCCAGGGCTTCCGCCGTCGCAACGCCTATC
>DHOD01000029.1:2939-10059 GCA_002407725.1 Christensenella sp. UBA5399
CCCGCGCATACCGCAAACCCGTCCACACAGCTAAGTTCCACCGCCAGCGACCCGAGCAGGTTGTCCACCGCGGGCATCAGCGTCACCGAATGCTTTACCTGGGCATCAATATAAATCTCCCCCAACAGCCTGTCGCCGTCCGCCAACGCGACCGACATACTGCCGCCCGTTGTATCTATACCAAGCAGGATCATTATACGCTCCCCTTTATATGGCGAATCTCTATCCTGCGGCTGTTCTCCTCCATGCGCGCAATCCGGACCTCCATACGGTTTGCCGGCAACGCCTCTGTTGCAAGACCGGCCCATTCGCACACGCACACGCCGTCCGCTTCCGCAAGCTCATAAAACCCGGTGTCTTCCAGCCCTTCCGCGCCGCCCAGCCGATAAATATCAAAATGGTACAGCGACAGCCTGCCGGAATCATATTCCCTGAGCAGTGTGAATGTCGGGCTCACAATGTGCTCGCGCACACCCAGCCCCTGCGCCAGCCCGCGCACAAAAACGGTCTTCCCCGCGCCAAGGTCGCCATCCAGCGCAATAAAACACCCGGGGCCAAGCGTCTGTCCGATTAGCGCCGCATAATCTGCCGTCTCTTCTTCGCTGTCTGTTATTTTAACGCCTGTATAATCATCCACACACTCACTCACAACGTATTGGATTATACCAAAAATGCGCAATATATGCAAGACTGTGGCTTGTAATTTCCAATCCTTGTGCATCCGCATCAATCCAAAAGGGATGCCTGCCCGCGCGTTGCATCCCTCCCTGAAGCTGTCCTGTTTTGTTATTTTACGATTCTTCCGGTTTTTCAGCAACTTTGGCCTGCGTATTTCCCTTCTTTGAATGAATCAGCCTGCTGAGCGGCTTATACAGCAGGAATGTAATCCCCGCGTTGATTCCGGCTTTCATCAGGTTGAACGGCAGCAACACCGGCACAAGCATGCCTACGACTTGTTCCAGGGGTACGTTCATATAGATCGGCGTAATAAGCAGGTTGCACACCATCATTGCGCCTGTCCAGACAGCCACCCCCGCAAGCAGGGCAATCCCCGCCTGTTTCCGCGTTTTGTTCCGTTTATAGATGTTCCCCGCCACCAGGACAAACGACCCGGTCGCGATAATATGCATGAGAACGCCCCACGGCATGGTGGCCACGCTGACGGTGAGCCCCTGTATCACCGAAACAACGATTGTCAATATAAAACCGACAGCCGGCCCAAACGCAAACGTCGTAATAAAAATGGGAATATCCGCCGCGTCATACTCCAAAAACGGGGCCGGCGGAAACGGGAACTTGGCAAACGTGACCATGACGACCGACAGCGCGGCCATAATGGCGATCGTTGTGATTTCGCGCGTCGTAAACCTCTTTTTCTTCAAACTCATAACTTCCTCCGCAAATAAAAAATATTTCCAAGCAAAAAGCTTCGGAAATATCAACATATCTCTTCTTCCATCCAGACTGTACTGTCGGCCGCGGAATCTCACCACGTCAACCTTTACGGCTCGCAGGCTTTGGGCTTACGCCCTTACTGCCGGTCGGGAATTTCACCCTGCCCCCGAAGACTTATTCACTTTGATACTATGATTTTACCTCCGTACATCCCTTTTGTCAACGGCAGTATCACTGCTTTCCAATTGAAATTCGCGAACCGATGTTATATAATTACTTTTATATTACAGCATATGAACATCATGGCGCACATTGTGCGCAGAAAAATGTTTGCTGCACAGCACTTTTTAGCAAATGATACATGCGCTATCATTCGCCGGAAAGTGTAATAATCCGGAGGATACTGATATTGAAGAAATTTGCCTGCATACTGCTTGTGATCGCAATTGCCCTGACGCCTGTCTGCGTGTTTGCGGCGGAGTATTTTGACCCCCAGAACCTCCTGTCCATACAGTACGACGACCCCAGCGCCGATAACGGCCTCTACTATTATATATCCGAATCCGACAATAACCTGTTCGGCGATATAGCCGAGCAACTGGAAGCGGAGCAAAAAGATGTGCGCTTCTTTATATCGCAATATGACAGCGACGGAGCTTTCCTGTACCAGATCATGATCTGGTCAATGCCTTTTTCCACGGTGGAGGGCATCGATCAAAATTCCCTGACAGACGACATCACGCAGGTACCGGCGGCGCAGGCAACGGCAATCATGGAGGCAGCCCTTGCCGGTAAGATTGATCCGGATACGGATATCACGCCGGAGTTTTCCACATTCGCCATTCGCCCCGCATTGTTTTACGAAAGCGCGGGGACAGAGAATGCACCCTTCCTGGCCGATGTCTTTGTCACAATGGGCAACGGCACGTTTATTGTGGCCAATGTCCAATATCCCATCGAAAACGGCGCTGCAGGGCAAACCGCGGCATACGACCAATTGCAGAAGATGATATTCAGCGACGCGGCCCCGGCCGAGCCCGCCGACCCAACCGCGGCGCCGTCGGAACAACCCGAAGCACAGCCGACAGAGGCGCCAACTGAACAACAGCCCATTCCAACTGTCGAGCCAACCCCGCAGCCTACACAAAGCGGCTTTTTTGCAGGCGTGATCGGCAGCATCAATTCCGCCTTCCACAACGACCCCAACTTTGTCTGGTATGCGGTAGGGCTGCTTGCCATTCTGGTTGTCGTAATCATTATATTGGTTGTGGCGCGCAAACGCGCAAAAAAATCAAAACCCAAGCACAGGAAAGATATTGTATTTGAGCCGGACGAGAACCCCCTGACCGGCGAGACCGGGAAAATCCCGCTGCCGCCCGAGCCAAAGAAGCCCGATCCCGACAGCGAAATGATTGATGAAGCGCTCCTCGAACAGGCGCACGAGGAACCGGCCCGGGAAGGTATACAGGAAGAAGACGTTCCCGATACACAAAACGAACCTGAACCGAACGTTCAAGAAATCTCTGGCGAGGAGGACAAGGAACAAATGGACAAATTTGACAAGGATTTTGCAGAGGATATATCCAAATATACGCGTCAGCCCGGCATGGAGGTAAACGACATCTCCCGCAATACCATGGGCGGCTATACGGATGATGGCGGCATCAGCGAAGCCATCAACGAACAGGCACGCAAGGATTCGGCGCCGGAGCAAAGCGGCAGTACACCGCCCGACTGGAAGGCCGGCGGATCGCGCATGGAACGCCGCAGGCAGGGTAAGCGCAAAAAATAAATCGGGACGAATAAGCAACGTTTTTTATTAAGTGGGCAAGGGGGACTCGTAATTTCCCCATTGCCCTTTTGCATTTTGTCCTATCGTTTTGCCATAACAAAAAATACCGCGCACCCCCATACAGAGCACGCGGTATATGGTTTTGTTTTTACCGTATTTTATCCAGCATCATTTTCGCACAGTCTATCTGGTTGGGGATGTTGCCGGCTTCATCACGCACGCGCCAGATATCAGGTGTGATTTCATCAACCACATAAATCTTCCCGTCCGCGTCGTACCCCAGCTCTATCTTGAAATCGATCAGCGTAAGGCCCATCCCGGCCAGTTCGTTTTTCAGAACTTCGCCCACCCTAACCAGCACATCCAGCGCCTCGTCGTATTGCCCTTCCACCAGGAGGCCCTTCATGATACACAACCTCTCGCTGATCAGCGGATCGCCCTGGTCGTCATCCTTCAGCGTGACCTCCAGATACGGCGGATCGAAGGCAAGGCCTTCCTCTATGGTGAACCTGCGGCACATGCTGCCCGCAGTATAATAACGCAGCACAAATTCCAGCGGCGGCACGGTAAGCTCGCGCACCTGCATCAGCCCCGCGTCGATATCCGCACCCAGGTAATGGGTAGGCACACCGTTCTTCTCCATCAATTCAAAAAAATACCGGGAGATTTCAAGGCCCGTCTTCCCTTTTCCTTCCACACTGCCGCCAACCGTGTTGGATCCCGGGTCAAACACGCCGTTTTCACCGGTGGCGTCATCTTTAAAGAGCAGATAAACCGACCCGTCTTTCTCGTCAGCCAGTACATTCTTTGTTTTTCCATTGTACAGTGTTTTCATCAAAAACTCTCCCTCGGTTTAATTTACAGCGCACGTCCGGCGCAAAAAAATGTTGATTGCATAGCAGTTTCCGGCCAAGCTTGCTTGCGCAACCATCTGATCAACTGCAATCAAATTCACATCAATAGTTTACCATAGCTTAGAAAAGCTGTCGATCATTCTAACCAAAAAAACATCAAAAACATCCGATGTGGCACCGCTGCACGGTTTCCTGTTTCGTTGCCTTGATACGATGATCCGGGGGCTATGCAGATCGATCAAAATATTGTATATTATACGCATTACTATGGACGCTTTTTTGGGGGGATATCCCTATGCGCGTTTCCTACAAAAAGAGGTATTGGTTTTGTTTAAAAAAGTTTTTTGCGTCGTGACCTCCATCGTTTTTTGCATATGCGTGTTTGCATCCTGCAGTCCTGCGGGCAATTATTCCGATGAGATGAAAATAAATGATGGGCGCGACATCTCCCCCAACAACGGCGCAGACAGCGTGGAGCGGCAGGGCGACCACAAGGACAGCCCGTATTTCAGCCAGCTGGATTTTTATAATATGGAATCCAGCGATACGCTGACCATCCTCCCCCAGTTCAAGACAATACAACAGTCCAGCGAGCTGACCTGCGGCCCTGCCTGTATATTGATGGTGCTCGATTACTTTGGCAGGGCGGACGGATATGACGAGCAAGGCCTGACCGAGCTGCACCCGGACGGGCTCGCGATGGAATCCACCTCACTGAACGAAGCCATTGCCATATTTGACCGGGTAGGCGGCTTCGACCTCACCACTACGCTGGATTACGGCGAGGATATCTACACCGATTTCCGGCTTTCCACAATCAGGCAGTTTCTGGCGGACGGCGTACCCGTTATGGTCTGCTGGAACGACTGGGGCGGCCACTGGCAGGTGGTGATCGGCTACGACACAATGGGCACGGAAACGGAGCAGGACGATGTGCTGATTGTCGCCGACCCGTATGACACGACCGACCACAACCAGGATGGGTATGGGGTATACCCCGCGCAACGGTTCTACTACAATTTCACCACATACAATTTTTTTGATGAAGAGGACGGCGGCAACGATATGCTATTTATTGCGGCAACACCCGCATAACAGAGGCGCGACATTAATTACTGTATACCAGCTGTCCTTTTAAATATGTCCGGACCACGCCCGTATCGCTGATGTCAATCGGGTCTATGGTCAACAAGTCCTGGTCGATGACAATCATATCGGCAGATTTACCTACTTCCAACGTCCCTGTGACATCCTCCGCAAAAATGGAATACGCCGCGTCCGCCGTAAACCCACGGATCATCTCCTGCACGGTCAGCCGCTCTTCCGCCCCCAGCAGATACGCCGGATCATCCATATCGGTGATATCACGAATCCCATTCTCCCTGCCCTCCGTCAGGTTGCGCGTGACGCCCGCCTCAACCGCCAAGAACGGGTTGGGCACCTCCGTCACGGGGTAGTCCGACGAAAAGGCCAGCCGCGCGCCCTGATCGAGCAATGCCCTTGCCGGGTATTCGTCTTCTGCGCGTTCTCCAATTGCCGCGTATTCCACCTCTGCCCAAAACGAATCCTCTTTCAAAAACCAATATGGCTGCTCTATCGCAGTGACGTCCAGCTCGCCGAACCGGGGCATATCCTCCTCAGAAACCAGCTGCAAATGCGTAATGGTGTTGCGGCAATCCCCGCCCTGCACATTGTCCGCCGCATATTGCGCGGCATCAAGCGCCATGCGCACGGCCCCATCGCCGATCGCATGGGTGTGCGCCTGCACACCGCGCGCATTCACCGCTGCAACTGCCGCATTCATGGCATCCTGCGTCCATACCGAAACGCCGCTGTTTTCCGGATCGTCTGTATAGGGCTCCAACAAAAGCGCGGATTTGTTGTCTAACACGCCGTCCGCAAAAAGCTTTGCGCTTGTCAACGCCAAAAGCTCTCCGTTATACCGCTCCTGCAGCTCTGCGAGCAACGCGATGTCTTCCTCCGTTTGCCAGCTGGTCACCGTCCCCGCGCCGCGCACGCGCAATGTCAGCAGGTCGTTTTCTTCCAGCGCAGCATATCCTTCCCACGGAACGGGGAAAAACCCATTGCCCGGCAACGTCATGATCGACGTGTACCCCAGGGCGTTCAGCCCCGATTGAAACGCCTGCAAGGCTGCTACCGTCTCCCCCCCCCGAGATATCGACCGGCGGCAGCATCGACATGGCTGTATCCCGCAGGGTCCCCCAAAGCGCACCTGTATCACTGTCCTTTACAATCTCCCCGCCTGGCGTACTCTGTGTCTCTTCTGTGATGCCGCTCACCTCAAAACATTTGGAATTGAGCCATGCGGCATGGCCGTCATACGAATAAATGAAAATCGGCTTATCCGGGCAAATTTCGTCCAGACGCTCCTTCTGCGGCCCGTTCAGCAGCTCTTCCCCTTCAAATATCCATGCATAATATCCAAACCCGGAATAGGATTCCTGATCCGGATTTGCCTTGATATATTTTTCGATCGTATCCAAAACAGAGTCTACATCAAAATCGTCCAGTAATGTGAAATCGAAAAATTCCGGCATGACCGAATGAATGTGCGCGTCGATAAACCCGGGGAGCAGCATACCGCCCTTCAGGTCCACCACCTCTTCGGCAGCTTCCCTGTATGTTTTGCCATCTTCAGCCGCCCCCACAAAAACGATCACGCCGTCCTCTATGGCAAGCGCCTCGGCAATTGTATCCTGGTCGTCCACGGTATAAATTGTCCCGTTTTCGAAATAAATAACGCCTGTTTCCGGGTTTTCGACCACCGTAGCCGCAGCCTGCGGCGCGCACGCGCCAAACACCACCGCTACAACAATCAATGCCATTATCAACAACGAATTTTTTTTACACATCGCGTCCTCCGTCTTTATTCGTAACATTGGTATAAGAAAAACCGTTCTAATCCTTTGCAGATCGGACTTTACCGGTTGTCTGTCATTCCCTCCAGATTATGCCAATCCTATTTTAAAAAAACTGGCTTTTTAAGCGCGGTGCACGCCTCTGGTGGCGCATTTTAAATTAAAACAAATGCTTTCAGTTAGAATCAGTATTAGCTATC
>DHOD01000029.1:10197-14769 GCA_002407725.1 Christensenella sp. UBA5399
AGTTAGAATCAGTATTAGCTATCGCCTGGGCGGGTATCTTTTGGGCCCGCAAATGCTTGCATTTGCGGGGGAGAAACTGGGCCACAGAGCGAAAAGGACCCACACTGTCCTTAGGTGTGGGTCCGGCTGCGCGCAATGCGCTCCGACGTGGTGGAGCAAGATGACCTTAATAATAACATATCTTTTTTTACAGGTGGATTCGCACTATCTGTTCTTTTATAGATATAGTACACATTATCTGTTTATAGATGCTGTTATATAGTCATATTTACCATAACTGCCAAACTCAAGGTTCTGTATCTTCTTCTAAATTTTGTAGCGCAGTCCTTGCCGCCTCAACTACAAACGCGGTAAAAGT
The DNA here is from genome assembly GCA_002407725.1 of Christensenella sp. UBA5399. Classification (GTDB taxonomy): domain Bacteria; phylum Bacillota; class Clostridia; order Christensenellales; family Christensenellaceae; genus UBA5399. Next base: position 10,556 of record DHOD01000029.1, read on the forward strand.
ACAATTCTTGCCCTGTATTGCTTTTTCTATCTGCTCAATAATATCATTAGGAAATCTTATGCTTTTATTGGTGGTGGGGGGAACTACAGGTATCTTGAACTTTCTATCCATAATTTTCCTCTTCTGTGTATACGAACACTATTATTTATGATATAATTATTTGTGTAATACGTATGCATTGCGTTTGCGTTTCAGGGCATACAGTTTATGGAGGCATATTTATATGAAAAAGATATGGATTACAATTATTCTCATTACATTTATTATTACTTTTGCTGTGAGCTGTGCTCCCCAGACTCCCCCTGAGCCAGTTACCACAGAATCTACCACGCCCACCATAGAAGAAGATGCTGTACCAACACAATCAGTTGAACAAGAAAGCAAAAGTGACCAATTACCTATGGAAATGGATTTTGGTGATTTTAAAATTTCGCTTGACGGAAACCAATTTGAAGAAACCTATTATGATTCAGGTTTTGCTTCACGCTTGGATATAAGGATTCAATTCGATGCGAGCATGAGCGAAGATGATATAAACAGTATTCTATATGATCGGTTGACTGGCTACTACTCTATAACTAATTCAAAAAGCAGTTTGAATTTGTCTGCTGAATTTGGATATCCCACAGAAATAACTGCACCTGAGTCCGCTGGATACCGTGTAGCCGAAAATAATACTTCCGTTGTTTATCGCAATTTTCTTGTACAGGATACAGCTGAAAATTCTATTGAAAACTCAATTGTAATAATATCCTTCTCAGCAACCGACGAAAGTGGAGAAGTAATAAAGTATACCTTTGAAACCAGCGTAACAGAAGATAATACATTGTTTCTTGACGGCACAGAGTCTATGATTCCTGTTTTTGTTCGAGGCGGAGAAGATGCCATAGCATATGGTTTTCAAAAGGACAGCGACATGGATGTTGATGTAATGTCATTTTATTTCAATGATTCTGATGCCTCAAGTTCAGACGCAGAACAAGCACCTGCTATATCTAATGACAATAATTCAAGCGCAGATACTGCCGAGAGTGCAACAGAAACAACTAGCCAACGCAATGCAGTTCGTATGGCAAAGGATTATTTGGACTACACAGCCTTTTCCAGAGAAGGGCTAATAGGACAGTTAGAGTATGAAGGATTCTCAAATGAAGATGCAACGTATGGTGCGGATAACTGCGGAGCCGATTGGATGGAGCAAGCTGTAAAATGTGCGGAAAACTACCTTGATTACACTGCTTTTTCAAGGCAGGGGTTAATAGACCAGTTAGAATATGAAGGGTTTACACATGAACAGGCCGTGCATGGAGTTGACGCAGTCGGCTTGTAGAAATTTTGGTGTCAAAAACTGTATTTATTATGAACAAAATTGCTTGAACCTTTTGCTTTTTCAATTATCTAAGTTTCACAGAAAGCGGGTGAGATTATGTTTGCAAGAAAAGAGGATATGAAAACAGAAGAACCGCCAGATAATATAGTGTGTAAAACTTGTGAAAATAAAGACTATGATGAAGATGGCTATAAAAAAGGTATATGTGCAGTATACAGACCTCCACATTATAAACCAATTGACATAGTGTGGAATGGTGCAAAATGTGAATATTACAAGCCTATAATCTAGTTTTTTTAGGGTTTCAAATTACAAAACACTACATAAGTAAGTTAATGTGTGTAATTACTTATCTAGTGTTTTTTATTATGGACTAAAATTTAACTTTGATTAGCAAAAATCATATTTACTTATCTTGAGATACCTATTATGCACTGTAATCGCCCGATTACGCAAAAATACTCGAATTTTTTTGAGGTATGGACTTATTGACCTTACTCCAAGCTTTTTACTCAAGTAGCTTTTAGGGTAACAACAATCATCTGTTTCATATTTCATGTGTCTACCTTGTATTATTTCATCCAGTAGTTTTTTTAGCTGTCGACAGCGGTCAGTGGAAACATTTTTCTGCCTTCGGATTTTTTGTTTTCTTGGGGTTATTCCGTTTCTAATTCCCACTAAACGTCTTTTCAATCGTGTAACCAAATTCGTGTTTCGTGTTATCAGGAGGATTTCAGCATTCTTTTCGTTGCTTCTGTTTATCCTGTTCACAGCCTGATAAATAGTAGAAAGCAAGTCATCCTCGCGCACTTGGTCAAGAATAGGATCTGCACAACCATAATGTTCAGTATCATCTTTCCCATTGCGTTGCATATGCAAACCATTCTTTTTCATTTTTATGTGCGGAGCGTACCTCTCTACCATGCTCCAAACAAAACTTGGTGGCTTTGCAGGAGTGTGTAAAACTATACACGTATCAAAGTCTCGCCAATTGTTTTTTCCGCGCATAACTTGAAAATAAGTGTATTCCACCTGTGCATGATTTTTCAGTGTTGCTAGTTTTTTTTGGATTGCTTTCTTTGTCTTGCCCTCCAATGGCCCATCTCCCATATCTTTTTTGCTGCCAATAATGAGAATTTTTCTATCCTTTGGAGTACACATTTTAATTACTTCGGGCATTGCCTTCTCCAACCAATTAGAATGCGCCTTTTTGTAGCTTGCTGATGTATTGGCATAAATATGATGCAATTTCCATTTTTTGTACGTACGGACCATTGGCATATCCATAACTTTAAAATGAGGAGATTCTTTGTATATTTCATACAAATTTGCCGAAGCATCCAGAATGATATTGTTTTCCAACGATATATAATCACAATTGTTGTTTAATGCACAAAATCCGAAACCATCGCAAAAATACCTATCCGCTTTGGCTATGTTGCATAAATCGAGTGTCCAACTATACAATTCCTCTTTAGATCTAGGCATATAATCATCCCAAAGTATTTTTCCGAGGCTGAGCCCAATTGGAAATTCCTTCAATTTTACAGTTTTTTCAAGCAATAAATCAATGTCTAATACTCGTTTGCCCTTATAAATATGTGCTTCCCACCCTTTATCATGCATATGCGCTCCCGCCTTCATCAAGTGACCAAATGCATTGTCAAAAAGCTCCAAATACTTTACATCACATTCTTTGAAGCACTGCCTAACACGGTAAAAATCCTCGTATGATGCGCCAACCGTGTCTAGCAGATGCAGTTCCTCATCAATAATCAAATTGTGCCGTCCTGCAAAAATTATATCCTTTTGTTGTCTGTAAAAATGAATATTCGTATTGCATAGCAATCTGTATTTCTGATGGGTAATAACAATAACAGGCACGTCGCTCAATCTGTGCTCATCCACTTGAGCTCCAGCATAAATTGCAACAGCATTGCCTTTACCAATTTCTTTTGCAATATTTTTTGCATCTTTGACAAGTGCTGTTACTACAACTGATTTTTTCCATGGCTGTTTGATTGTTAATTCTTTCAGTGTTTCAACCATAGTCCTTGTTTTTCCGATACCTGCTTCGATTGGAAACATATAAAATAAACCCTTCCCTGTGGAAGGATATATTCCATTTATCTGATTTCGCAACCAATTTAACTGCTGGGTTGCCTTATTTAACGTATTCATTTTTTCCTCCAATATTTAATTAATAATTAGGATCCCTCAGGATTGCTCTTGAAGCCATTAAGCTTGCAAGGCTAGCAAATACTTGCCCACATATGTAAACGCCCTCTATGGCCCTCGTATGGACTCAAGAGCATATGTAAAAATAACTACACAACGCAATTGCTGTCACCCCCTTTTGTGTAAGCATGTACATCGGGCGCAACCTCATCGTCTGTGTTCGACTTAACGTATGCTAGTATGTCTTCGTAGATTAGGAATGAAAACATTGACAGCACTTCATCTTCTGAGACCAAATCTCGTTTCATAAAACCAAACCTCTTTTTCTAGTTTGGTCATCTGGACCGCTATTTGGTGATGGAAGCACCATCAATGTTTGAAAAAACTGTTGCAATACAATTTGTAGTTGCTATAATATATATAACCATATCGTATACATTATGTCAATCTGAATTTTAGGAGGAAATTATGACTTTTGGTGAACGAGTAAAAATGGCACGCCAACAAAGTGGAATGACTCGTGAAGATTTCGCGGATAAATTACAAATATCTGTCGCTGCAGTGATTTCCTATGAAACAAATGCCAGAAACCCCAAATTTGAAATACTTGAAAAAATAACCACCTTACTTGGCTGTTCCTATGACTACCTGTTTGGATACGACGAATATAGCAATAGTTTTAATAATTAGGCCCCACTGAAATACA
>DHOD01000022.1:0-725 GCA_002407725.1 Christensenella sp. UBA5399
AATTCTTTATTGCATCCGCGATATATCATTCGCAAGATTCGCCAGTTCATCAATTTTGCTTTGCCGCACATAGACCGGCAACGCATCCCCATACCAGCTCACAGCGTAAAATTCATTGCGGTATGGCGCAAACGATATTTCCATTTTCCCGTCTATATCCATTGCGCCTGCCCTGTCCGCCACCGTCTCCTGCTCTGTCATACCATCCACCGTAATTGCGGCAATTACATCAAACAGTGCGTTTATCGCCTCATCCGTCATGGGCGTTCCGTTCAGTGTTCCCGCATCAGCATCAAATGCAAGCGTAGTACCGCCTGTTGTCAGCGTAAAGCTGCTGATATGCCCGCTGTCCAATGGAATCACGTTTTGTTGCACGCAATTCTGCATGTCGATCGCAAACAATTCCCCGAACAACGGATAAATCGTATATACGCCTTCCTTGCCTTCCACCGTGCAATAATAGCTGCCGTCATCCGTCGTTGCGCCGACATTCATGCGGACCTCATTCCCGCTGCCATCCTGCAGAACCAAAAGTTTGCCATTGTCCAGTCCGTAATCACCCTGTATATCGTCGCCCACAAACCCCGAAAGACGGGCCGGCGACAGCAATGACGTAACCAGTTCCGGTATCCGCGGATTGCCCAGCCCTTCAAACGGCTCGTTAAGCTTCCATGTCTCGTTACCCACCCGCTCGGCTTCCGGTATCAAATCCATATCCACCAACG
>DHOD01000022.1:890-9238 GCA_002407725.1 Christensenella sp. UBA5399
AAATCCATATCCACCAACGTGCCATCGTTCCTGTTAAAGCTGATTGCCGTCAAGTCCGCTGCGTCTATATCCAGCGCCAGGTCACGGAACGCGTTTACGCCCGCCTCCACCTGGTTGTAGTTGACCGCCGAAAACAGGTACAGCCTGGGGTCGCCCTCCATCATCAGGTAATGCGCTGTCTTGTCCGATGTCGCGCTGCCAAACCTGTATGTGTATTGCTCGCCGGCCGCCGTATTGACCGTAACCGCAAGCCGCGGGGCATCCAGCCCAAACCCGGCCAGGTCGTCTACGCTGTCGGCAACGACATCCGTCGCGTACACATACGCAATATACGATAGCGCCGTCTCGACCATCAACTGGTCGATCTCGCCTTGCGCATTGTCCGCAAACACCCAGCCTTCAGCCGATTTCACAAGCCCGACCTGCGAATCTCCAAAATCTATATCGATCCCCGTCACATCCGACGCGCTGACTTCGTTTACAACAATCAGCTCGCCCGTCGTTCCAGTCTCATCTTCCGTTAATAAATTGATACATAGTATCGTGAGTATAACCGCCACAGCGATCAGCACAATGATCAAAATGAGTTGCTTTTTCTTCATGGCGTCCCCTACAGCTTTTTGCGGCGAAGCCATGTAACCAGTCCAAATATAAACACCATAGCGGGTAAAATAACCAAAACTACCCCCGTTAGCAATGTTTTCTGGTTTTCGCTCTGCAACTCAATAAATCCGGGGATCAAGCTTTTGGCTGTGATATTGATCGCATCTCCCCGTTTTTTCAGGCTGTTGATCGTGTTGACAGCAAGATCCCTGTTGGCGGAACGCTGGATCTCGGTTGCCGTCACAAACGACGACGTCCCATACACCGCGATGTTCGATTCCCCCATCATGCCCACTGCCGCAACGGTGAACGGCCCTTCCTTGTCGCCTTCTTCCTTCTCAATCCTGATCGCGCCCGAAAAATCCTTCGCCCATGTGTTCGGGTCTGTCTCCAGCAGCGTGGCACTGTTCTCCCCGCTGCCCGAAAGCGTCAGGCTGGATACGTCGGACAGTACCGGCACCTTGCCCGCATCGATGATCCCCTTCGTGATGGTCTCGTGCGCATACATCACGGGGATGTGCGCGGTCGGCTTGCCCAGTATCATGTCATTGTTGCCGCCGATGATATAGTCGCGGTTGATGCGGATATCGTACAGCATCAGCAGCGAATTAAAGTTATTCAGTTCGTCCGCCAGTATATAGTTGGTGTTTGTCGCCTCGTCCAGCACGACGTAATCCAACAGGAACGCCGCATTGCCCCCATTTTCCAAAAACGTCTTGATCGTCTGGTACTCATCGTCCGTCAGGTCTTCCTTGGGGCTGACAACCAGCAGTATGTCGTATTCCGTATTCAGCTCGTAGTTGGATGTCGACGGGTCGTACTGCGCAATATTATAGTTGAGCCCACGCAACGCACCCAGCAGGTCGGACAGCTCTGCAGCCGATGTCTCGTCGTGCCCGGTCAGCAGCTGCACGGACGGGATCTCCCCCGTCATCAGGTAATTGATTGTCGATGTAAACCGTTGCTCGGCCTGCAATGCAATCGGTATGCCCGTCGTCGATTCGATGGCATACAGCTCGTATACAGTCAGCACGCGGTAGTTTTGCCCGCTTGCGTCCGTCACAATCACCGACCCCGTGGAAATCCCGTTGCCCTCCGGGTCAAACGGCTGCGTAAACGAAGGATTGAGCGCCGGGTCAATATTCTCCACATGAATGCGGGGCGACGCGGCCTCGTATGTTTTCAACAACTGGAAGATCATATCGTCCACATTGTTTGTTGCGTACAGCGTATAGATATACACATCCCGGTCCAGCGTGTCCAGCACTTGCCGGGTCTGGTCCGTAATTGTATAGTATTGCTCCTGCGAGAGGTCCGCACGCAAGTTTTTCTTGTCCTCCAGCACTGCAATCACCACATTGAGGAGGAGCACAATCACCGTAACGACAACGATAATAACCACTGCCGCGTTCCTGTTGCGCCTCCGCATCGAAGTCGGGTTTGTCATTCCTTGCCCCACCTCCTCCGCTCAATCACCTTGACCGTGAAGAAAAGGAAGAGGAAAGTGATGGAAACAAAGTATACAACCGCCGAAAGGCTGAGCACGCCCAGTTGGAATGTCTCAAACTGGCGGTACAGCGAAAGCGCCCCCACGATGGTGTTCAGGGTCGGGTTGGATATCTGGGGCAGTATGCCCTCCAGCATCCACAAAAACAGCAGTATACCCATTGTCGCCACCGCGGCAGTCAGTTGGTTCTCCGTCAGTGACGATATAAACAAGCCAATTGAAATAAACGAACACCCCAGCAGTATGATCCCAAAATACCCCAGAAAAATCTCCGGCGGGTACGGGTCGCCAAACACAACAAGGATGATGGGAAACACAAGCGATATCACCAGCGTGACCAGCAACACGGTTACCGCTGCCAAAAATTTACCGATCACAATCTGCGTAATCGAAACAGGCGCCGTCAACAGCAGTTGATCGGATTTATTCTTTTTTTCTTCCGCGAAAAGACGCATTGTCAGCAACGGGATGATCAATATCAGCACATAGCTCATGCTGGCAATCACGCCCGATATGCTGGCCGACCCGCCCTGTATGTTGGAGCTGGTAAAGAGCACGCCCCCTACCAGCAGGCAGATCGCCGTAAATATGTAACCAATCATGGTATTGTAATACGACTGCACCTCGCGCAGCATTATTGCTTTCATACCGCTCTCTCCCGGTCGTCTTCCATGGTCAGGCGCGCAAACACATCCTCCAGTGTCAGTTCTGTCGATTTCAGCATCACAAGCGCCCTGCCCTCTTCCGCCACTTTGCAGAACAACGCCTTCCGGACGTCGGCCTGCACAGGGGACGTCACCTCGAAATCGGTGAAACCGCTCTCCCTTGCGCCCAGCTCCTTGACGCTTTCCACCCCCTGCACCGATTGCAGTTGCGGCAAAAAGCTCGATTGTTTGTCGCTGACCCGGACCACTGTCACCCTTTTGCCCTCCGAAGTCTGCAGCAGGTTTTGCATGCTGTCGTCCGCGACCTTGCGGCCGCCGTTTAATATGACGACATGCGTACAGATGTCCGCAATTTCCTTCAGTATGTGAGAGGACAGTATAATGGTGTGTTGCTTGCCCAGTTCTTTGATAATATTCCTGATTTCAATAATCTGCATCGGGTCGAGACCCACCGTGGGCTCGTCCATGATGATCGTATCCGGCGACCCGCAAAGCGCGCCCGCAAGGCCCACCCGCTGCCGGTACCCCTTCGAAAGGTTCCCGATCAGCCGTTCCTTCACATCGTCAATGTGGATGCGGCCCAGTATTTCGTCCAGATGCGCGGTCATATCTTCCTTTTTGACGCCCTTCAACTGGCATACAAACGAAAGATATTCGCGCACCGTCATCTCGTAATAGAGCGGCGGATGCTCGGGCAGGTACCCGATACGCTTTTTCGCTTCCAGCGGCTCCTCCAATATGTCATGGCCGTCGATCCGCGCCGTTCCCGCGTCCGATGAGATATACCCCGTCACAATATTCATCGTGGTGGATTTCCCCGCCCCGTTACGCCCAAGCAAGCCTAATATCTGCCCGTTTTCCGCAGTAAACGAAACATCCTCGACCGCCACTTTTGCGCCGTATTTTTTTGTGATTCCCATTACTTCAATCATCGCTTTTTCAATCCGTTACCAGCCTGCACGGCAGCACCATTTTTTCTGTGGCCACCTTGCCCCTTGTCGAACGATTCTTCTTCAGCTTCCTGATCAGCAGCTTCATAGCCGCCTCGCCGATCGCGCCGGCATCCCTGCCGATATACGGCAGCTTGTACCCTATGGCGTTCAGCGCATCTATCGGGTCGAAACTCAAAACTTCAATGTCGCTCCCCGGCCGCAGCCCGCGCTCCGTCAGGTACCGCAGGCACCCCAGCGTCGTCATGTTGTTGGCGGTGAATATGGCATCGGGCGGGTCGGGCAGTCCCAGTAATTCCTTTGTGCACTCGTATGCGCGCCCCTGCCGAAAGTCCCCCTGCACAACGTATTCCGGCCTTGCCTCAATGCCCGCCTGTCCCAGGGCATTCAGATATCCTCTTGTCCGCTCCTTGCCGGGCTTTGACGTCCGCGGCCCTGTGATCATCGCAATCTTCCTGTACCCTTTGCCGATCAGCCACGATACGCCGTCGTACGCACCGCCAAGGTTATCGGAGAACACGCCGTCTATCGCCTCTCCCGGCAGATCCCTGTCCACCAGCACAACGGGTATCCCCATCTCCTTGAACCGCAGCAGCCGCTCCCTTGTGACCGGGTCTTCCTCCGATACGGGGGTGATGATCACCCCGCTTAACCGCTGCTCTTCCACGATATTTAAAAACGAATGTTCCCGTTCTATCGACTCGTTGGTGCCCAGATACAGTATGTGGTAGCCCTTCCGCTCCGCAGCTTCGAACATCCCACGCATCACCTTTGGAAAAAATTCATTTTCGATATCAGGAATGATGACCCCTACGCTCAGGCTCTCGTTTTTACTTAAACTGCGCGCAACGGCATTGGGGACATATCTGTGCTTTTCAACCATTTCAAATATCTGCGCCCGCGTTTCTTCCTTGACATATCCCTTGTTGTTGATTGCCCGCGATACCGTAGCGACAGAAAAGCCTGTAAGCCGTGCTATATCCTGAATATTCATAACGAGTTATAGGTTTGTGTAACCGCTTTCACATTGAGTCATAGAAAATTCCTCTCTGTATCCTCTTCAAGATATATCTGTTTTCTGTAAATGTCAACAAAAAATTCATCCGCACATTGTCCTTCGACCTGAAAATTGCGCTTCAGTAAGCGGTTTTTACCATTTTGTTAAAATTTTCGTGATGCTTGCCGGATCGGCCTTCCACTTTTTAAAAGCGCCCTCCACATCATCTGGTGCGCATACAAATGTGATCAATTCATCCACGGGGACAATCCCGCTCCGCACCATGTCCAGCACCGTTTCAAATTCTGTCACCGCATTGCGCGATCCATAAATATTCAGTTCCTTGGCAACCAGCAGCTTGGTGTTAAACGTCACATCCTGCTTTGTGTAGCTGACAACGCCCATTTTACCCGTGAATTTCACCGATTCAATCGCCTGGTTAAACGTCCCGTTTGCGCCGGAGCACTCCAGCGCGATATCCACGCCGTCGCCCTGTGTAAGCGCTTTCAATGCCGCCACCGCATCGGCATCCGTCGCATTGACCAGCTGCTCCGCACCCATCCGCCGCGCCTGCGCAAGCTTTTCCGCCGATACATCCACCGCAAACACCCGCGCTTTTTTGTAGACTGCCGCCGCGATTGCGCCAAGGCCGATGACCCCGCACCCAAACACCGCAACAACGTCGCCCTCCCGCGCTTCCACACGGTTGATCAGGTGCATCCCCACACTCAGCGGCTCCACCAGCGCCGCCGTTTGGGGCTCAATGTCATTACACACCAGTGCATGCGCATACGGCACGGTTATATATTCGCACAACGCACCGGGGCGCTGCGTCCCCATCGTCTGGTTGAATTCGCACGCATTGGGGCGGTTATTGCGGCAGGCAGGGCATTTCCCGCAGGGGAAATACGGCTTCACCAGCACCAGGTCTCCCACGGCAAAGCCGTCCGGCACCGCATCGCCGACCGCTTCGATTCGCGCCGCAATCTCGTGCCCCGGCACATTTGGGAAAACCATCATCGGCGAATGCCCGCTGTATGCGCTCAGGTCGCTGCCGCAAAGGCCGACATATTCCACCCTGAGCAGCAGCGCATCGTCTGCCATTTCCGGCATCGGCTGTTCAATCAGTTGTACAACGCCCGGCTCCTGCATCAATATCGCTTTCATCCTATATCCTCTCTTTTAACCATGGCGCCATGCGCCTGCTTTTGCTCCGCTTCAAACGCCAACAGCGCATCCATGGTGGGCATATCGTCCGAGCAACACTTGCTTGCGACCAGCATCGCCGCGCTCGCGCTTGCCCTGCTCAACGCATCCTCCAGCGCCCACCCCTCCAGCAGCCCGCACAGCAGCGCCGCCGCATATCCGTCACCGCCGCCAAACGACTTCAGCAGCTTGACGGGAAAGGGCTTCACCCGGTACATTTCGCCCGAAGCAAGAAACGCGTTCGACCCTTCCTTGCCATGCTTGATCACAATCATCTCCGCATTTTGCGAAAACCAGTACCGCGCGCTTGCGCCATCATCCTCATTTCCTTGCAGCAGCAACCGTTCCGTGATGTTAAACTCGTCGCGCGACCCCAGTATGATGTTGCTGCGCTGCGCCACCAGTGAATAGTATATGGGCACCTCGCGCAGGTCGGGCCAGCTTGTGGGACGGTAATCGATGTCAAACACCACCGTCACGCCGTTTTTGTGCGCCAGACTGAGCGCCTTCAGCGCCGCGTTCCGTGATGGTTGGGCCGCAAGCGACGTCCCCGAAATCACCAGCATTTTGGCGGACGCGATGTATGCTTCGTCGATATCCTCCACATCCAGCGCCATGTCCGCCACCCTGTCGCGGTACATCAGTATAGAGCTTTCTGTTTCACTCAGTATCTCTGTAAACGCAAGCCCCGTCTTCTCGTTGCCGGCGCATTTGGTCAGCCCCGTCACATCCACCCCTTGCGATTGCAGGTATTCCGTAACATACCGGCCAAATTCGTCATTTGCGGCCTTACCGACAAACCCGACAGCCTTGCCCAGCCGCGCAAGCCCCACTGCAATGTTGGCAGGCGACCCCCCCACATACCGGTGATACGTGGTCACCTGCGAAAGGGGCCTGTAATATTGCTGTGGATCGGGATTGAAATCAATCGCCACACGTCCCAGGGTAATGACGTCCAACTTACGGGAATCATCAAATATCAAACGGCTTTTCGTCATTGCGAAACCTCCGAACTTATTCTGTTTTGCTGTATGAATTTATGTATTTATTCTTATTGCTGATTTTACCACTTCATTTCCGCCAAGTCAATAGTTACCCAATATATCACAATTACATATTCAGTTTCATCACTATCCATAGAGTAACATGAAAATTATTTGCATTTTTTCAAAACTTTTGATATACTTTTGATAATATATGAGTCAACTTTGATTGAGGTAGCGGTACTGTCGATGCGATCTAAAAGAATTCAACAACTTCACGATTATATTGCCGGGCACGGCACGGTCTCCTTTGGCGAGATTTGCAGGCAATTCGGCATATCCATCAACACGGCGCGCAGGGATGTTGCAGCCCTGCTGGAGGAGGGCGATATCGTCAAAGTATACGGCGGCGTCCAATATGTGGAAAAGACCGGCCTGTTGCCCTTTGAAGACCGCGACGCGGCGCACCATGACGAGAAGCACCGTATATGCGCGCTCGCCGCCGGCTTTATTGGCGAAGGCGAGGTTGTGTTCCTCGATTCGGGGACGACGGTGCCGGGCATACTCGACTTTGTGGGGGATAAGCATTTCACCGTGATCACCAGCAGCCTTCCCGTCCTGCTGAAGGCTTCGCAGTTGCCGGGCGTCAGCGTCTACACCCTGCCGGGCCTGCTCAACAGGCAGACGTATTCCTTCGAGCAAAACCTGCCTTTCCCCATACTCGACCAGTACAACATCAACAAAGCATTTATGGCCGCATCGGGCGTCACCATCAGCGGCGGCGTCACCAATTCTTCGCCGTGGGAATTTCAGCTTAAAGCTTCCATTGTGGCAAAAAACATCGATTCCTTCTTGTTGGCGGACCATTCCAAGTTTGGCCGCGTGACGCTGCTGAAGTACGCCGAACTGGCCGATTTCCGCAATGTGGTCACCGCGGGCCCCCTGCCGGATAAGTACCGGACGTACCTGTCGCACCACAATATCAGGCTGCATACCGCGGATTGATCTTCACCTGCAGGCACACACGTTTTCCGAAGAAAGGAAGAAGCCGTTATGCCAATTTCCAATATGAAAAACCTCCTGAAAGCAGCGGCGGCCGAATCGCGCGCCCTTGGTTCGTTTACCGTGGGCAATATGGAAATGGTGGTCGGCGCAATTGCCGCCGCCGAAGCGGCGGACACCCCGATCGTCATCCAGATCGCCGAGGCGCGGCTTTCGCATTCGCCGCTGCCATTGATCGGCCAAACCATGCTGACCGCGGCACAACGGGCAGCAGTCCCCATAGGCGTACACCTCGACCACGGACACGATATCGACATCATCCGGCAGGCGCTGGATATGGGCTTTACTTCCGTCATGTTTGACGGTTCCGCTCTTCCCCTGGAAGAAAACATCGTTTCCACGGCCTGGGTCGTGGAACTTGCCAAACAGTACGGC
>DHOD01000022.1:9441-15977 GCA_002407725.1 Christensenella sp. UBA5399
TGGAACTTGCCAAACAGTACGGCGCATCTGTAGAGGCCGAGCTGGGCGTGGTAGGCGGCGACGAGGAAGGCGACGGCGAAAAGGAAGTACTGTATACTGCGCCCGCCGACGTCCAAACCTTCTGTGCCCAAACAAATGTGGACGCCCTTGCCGTTGCCATCGGCAACGCACACGGCAATTACCGCAAGCAGCCCGCGCTGCGTTTCGACATACTGGACGCCATCCGCCGCAGCACCGCTACACCGCTTGTGTTGCACGGCGGGTCGGGCATTTCCGACGCGGAGTTCAGAAATGCGATCGACCACGGCATTTCCAAAATCAACATCGCAACCGCAGCGTTCAACGCCATGGCCAAAAGGCTGCGCGACATGCTCGCGTCGGGGTACCACAAGGATTACCACCTGCTCAACGAGGCAATGGTATCGGGCGCACAGGATTGCATATCGCACCACATCCTTGTATTCAACAACGTGCAACCGCTGGATCAAATCACTTGATGAAACTCAATAACACAGATCCTCGGGCTCCGGCCCCAGCTCCACATCTTCCAGCCACGTAACGGCAAAGCCGTTCTTTTTAAATTCCTGATAGTCAAAGGCCTCCAACTCGTCGTAGGCTAGCTTATGGTATTCATAAAAGTTGTGCCAATGCTCGTACCCGTCGCCCAGGTTATGCTCCAGGAAAGCGTCCGCCATCGCCATGCCCGTGCGGGGCGTCACATAAAACGCGCCCATTGCCATCACATTACAGTTGTTGGCCGTTACGCACCGCAACGCGGCAGGCACGCTCTCCACCACGGCGCTGTGGACATGCGGGCATTTGCTGGCCGCTATATGAATGCCCATGCCCGTTCCGCAGAAAAGAAGCGCCCGCTCAAACTCGCCCTCGGCAATTTTCGCGCCCACCTTCAGCCCCACGCGGTGATACATTTCAGGGTCTTTTTCATCCGCGCTGCGCACGCCGATATCCATGACTCCCCAGCCTTTTATTTTCAGGTGCTTCACCACAGCGTCCTTCAGCGGGCACCCCGCGAAATCCGCGCCTACCAGAATCTGCTTATCTTTTACTGTTTTCATCTTTTTCCTCCCCAAAAAGTGTTTTCAAACACTCTCTAGCGCATCGACTGCCCGCCGTTCACGCTGATGTTTTGCCCCGTGACGTATGCCGCCATATCGGAGGCCAGAAACACAACCGCCTGCGCGACCTCGTCCGCTGTGCCCATCCTGTTCATCGGCACATCCTTGGGATCCACAACGGAATTGATCGACCGTGTCATCTCCGTATCAATAATACCCGGCGAAACGGTATTGACGGTCACGCCAGTATCAGCGGCATTCAGGGCCAGCGCCTTTGTCATCATGATCACCCCCGCCTTGGACACCGAATAATGCATGCCCGCAAACCGCGCACCGCGCTCGCCCGATATCGACCCCAGGCTGATGATCCGCCCGCTGCCCCGCGCCGTCATGCGGCCAAAAAACTGCTGCGTCAAAAAGAACGTGCCCCGTATGTTGATATCCATCACACGGTCCCACTCGTCGGGCGTCATATCCATCACGCTTACAGTCCTGCACACGCCCGCATTGTTGACCAGTATGTCGGCCGGCCCAAATTCATCTTCCACCGCCGCCGCAAACGCGGACGCGCCGTCCACGTCGCCTATATCCAGATACCTGCCTTCCGCCTTCACGCCTTCTACGCGTATGTCATCCGCAGCCGCACGCGCGTTTTCCGCATCCAGATCGGCAATCAACACATTTGCCCCTTCGCCCGCAAGCGCCTGCGCAATCGCTTTTCCAATTCCCTTTGCCCCACCTGTCACAATGGCATTTCGTCCCTCAAGCAACGCCAAACCCAACACCTCCTGCCTTTTTTGTTTGTTACCGTTTTTTATACTTCGCAACGCTCTCCCGTTCGTTGATCTCCGGGAAATACATGATTTTCTTCTTCTGCCCGTTGGGGTCTTCAAACCGCTCAAGCAGCAACGACGCCGCCGCCTCGCCCATTGTGAAAGGATCGTAGCTGATGGTCGTCAACGCCACTTTCGCCTCCCGGGCCGCCTCCGTATCATCCGCGCATATGATGCTGATGTTCCCCGGCACAGCAATTCTCCGGCTCATCAGACGGTCCACAAAACCGATCGCCATCAAATCGTTCGCCGAAAAAACAGCGGTGCAGTCCGGCTTGTTCTCCCGCACAAAATCAGCAAATTCCTCACCCGATTTCTTGTGCAGCTCCCCGCGAAACACATCGCCCTGCGCAATGTCCAGTCCGTTATCCTTCATGCAGTCGGTATACCCCATCAGCCTGTCGTTACAGGTTGTGGAGTTCTCCGGCCCGCCAAGATGCAGTATCCTTCGGTGTCCTTCGTTGATCAGACGCTCCGTCGCAAGGTACCCGCAGCGGTAATTATCCACACATACGATGTCCGACTCCAACGACTTGATATGCCTGTTCAGAAAGACAATGGGGCTCTGCGCCGCCTTGATGATATTGATCAACTGCGGCGTGTAAATGGCGCTCAGCATAAACACCCCTGCAAAATGGCCTTTAAGCGCATACCGCAGGTACCGTTCTTCCTTCTTGCCGTCATACTCGCTGTCGACAATAAAAATCCTGTATCCGTGGTCATCCAGCACACTGGATATGCCGCGGATATATTCGGTATAGACCCTGCTCTGTATATCGCCACAAAGCACCAAAACATCCTTTCCCACAGTTTTTGTGGGATTCCTATAGGAATATTCGTACCGTTCCATCACCTGCTGAATCCGTTTGCGCGTCTCCGGCTTGACATACCCTTTCCCCGTGGCGACCCGTGACGCCGTAGATGTTGATACGCCCGCTTCCTGTGCTATTTTCTCTAATGTAGGTTTCATAATTATTCTCCTGCATCCATATTAAACAATAAAGCGCACCATGTCAACGAATTGAAAGAGATTGTGAAATTTTTATGGGTATTTTCCCATAATCGTTGTTTTTATGATTTGTGTGTGATACTCTAATACTATTGCAGTTTCTCAAATGGTTGCGCATGCAAGCTTTGCTATCGCGCAGCATGCAGCCTACATTACTATTATATTCAAAGGCTGTAGAAACTGCTATGCAGCACACCTTATTGCATCTGCGCTATGCGCTACTTTAAGTTAATTTGCTGTAATTCCAAATCAAAACGATATTCCAAAGGAGATATGCGTATATGAATTACCTTGAATGGCTGAGCAGCCAAACGAAGACGCGTTGGTGGCATGATTCCGCCATACCGCAGGAAATTGACCAGGCCATGCGCAACGGCGCGCTGGGGGTGACCACAAACCCCGTCCTTGCCTACAAGGCCCTGTGCGCCGACCCGCAGTACTGGGAGCCATATATCGGGGATATCCCGTCCGATCTCTCCGGCGTCCCGCGCGCCGAAGCGTTGCTGGAGGTCGTCACCAAGCAGGCGGCAAAAAAATTTGAAGCGATTTACAAGGAAACGGACGGCCTGCATGGTTACGCGCTTGCACAGGTCAATCCCGAATTTGCGGGCGACACGGATAAAATGCTTGAGCAGGGATTGAAGTACGCATCCTGGGCCGATAACATTGCCGTCAAATTGCCCACGATCAACGCGGCGCTGCCCGTCATAGAGGCGCTTGCGTCGCGCGGCATTGCCGTATGCACCACGCTCAACTTCTCCGTCTCACAGGCCATGGCCGCAAATAGCGCGTATATGGCCGGCAAAGCAAAGGCATCCAAACCCGCGCCCTGCTTTGTTGTGCAACAAGGAGGCAGGCTGGACGATTACCTTGCGGATATCGTTGCCGACAACCGTCTCGGTATTGACATCAGCGACATCCACCATGCAGGTAACGCCATATGCAAACGCACCTACGGAATGATTGAACAAAGCGGCAGCGGAGCGTTCATCATGCCCGCGGGGCTGCGGGGCGTCCACCACATCACCGAAATGTCGGGCGCACGTATGGTGTTCTCGCTGCAGGCGCGCGTACAGCAAATGATCCTGGAGGAGAACCCTGAGCAAAGGGAGCGTATAGACGAGCCCGTTCCCGCCGATGTCATCGACCGGCTGATGCGTATAGACGAATTCCGCCGCGCGTATGAAGAGGACGGCATCGACAAAAATGATTTCATCAAATTCGGCGTTACACAACGGACATTGTCGCAGTTTCTCTGGACAGGTTGGTCGCCGCTGGAAACCTACGGCTGGACAGGCGTTTCCAAGCGCTGGTTCTGATAATACTAATCTTCAATAAAAAGGTGAAAAAATCCACGATCGCAAAGACCGTGGATTTTTTATTGTTGATTTTATCTGGGTACATCCATAATCATTTTGTACATCGCATCCATCGCCTTGACCACCTGGCGCGCACGCTTCTGCATATAGCGGTATTCCAATTCGTATTTACCGCGCTCCCGCACATACCACGCAAAATCATCCGCCTCAGCACCCATCAGCACCTCGCGTGGCACATCTTCAATTACACGCTGCCTATTGCCCTCCCTGTCAACCAGCCACACACCCGACATCAGCACCAGATATTCCACCACCAGTGTACCCTTGTCGCCCATCACTTCCGATCCAATCCGGCTCTGACCGATTTTGGACATCGTCACGTTCACCTGCCTGTCCTTATACACCAGCAGCCCGTTTACATAACCGTCAGCACCCGTGCTCACCCTTCCCGCGTGCGCGAAAACCGCATCGGGGTCGCCAAACCACTCCACCGCGGGGTACAGGCAGTACGCGGACATATCCAGCAGGCTCCCCCCCGCAAAATCGGGGCTGAACACATTGGGCCTCTCGCCCTGTACAAGCGCATCGTATTTGGATGAAAGCTGCGAGAAGTCGAGCCGCGCCGTCGTAATCTTCCCCAGTTTACCCATCGCCTGCTTGATTTTATCAAGCTGCGGATGGTGCATAAACATGATCGCTTCCATATAGACAAGCCCATTTTTATCCGCCAGTTCCGCGAGCTCGTCATACTGCTCCAATGTCACGGTAATGGGCTTTTCGCAAAGCACATGCTTGCCGTTCTTCAGCAGCAGCTTGCACTGCGCATAATGCAGTGAATTGGGGCTAGCCACATACACCGCCTCAATGCCGTCATATGCGGCAAGCGTATCCAGATTGTCAAAGGCAACGTCACAGCCATACGCCACCCCAAATTGCCGCGCATGCTCTATGCTGCGGGAATACACAGCCGCAAGCTGCATCTTGCCCGATAACCGCGTCCCTTCGATAAACGCTTTTGTGATCCAGCTTGTTCCAATAACCGCGTACTTCACCGGCGTCTCCTCCTTATGCTGCCACCGCAAAAATGTTGTTGCATTTTGCACCGCATTTTTGTGGCAACAGAAAATCACTTTTAACCTTTTCCGTTGATATATGGGCTTCACCAAATATATTGTAGCAATTTACACCGCATTTATCTACTTTTTTATATTGTCTCCCACAAAAAAATCCCCTGCCCGGCTTGGCCCCTGGCATAGGGGCCGCAACCGGCTGGGGATCTTTGTATCGTCCGCGTCTTATCGGGATGCCCGGCGGTGCTTGCGCAGCATCCACACAACCGCAATTGCCGCAGCGCCCGCTATCAACGCGAGCACATACGGCCAAATCGGCGTTTCGTCACCCGTTTTTGAATTTGTGCCTTTGGCCTGCTCTCCCTGCACCGCAACTGCCGTCCCTCCGCCGGTGGTCTCCTGCGACACCGCGCCGGGGCTGTCTGCAGCTATTTTCTCCGGCGTCTCATCCACAAAGACAATGCCCGTATACGTCGCCGGGTCCGCTTTGCTGTTCAACGCCACCGCGACCGGCAACGCGCGTTCTTCCACCGGAATGTACCCGCCCGGCGGCGTGATCTGCGCAACAATATATTCACCGGCAAACAGCCCTTCAAACATAAATTCTCCATTGGGCCCCGTGTACATCATCAGACCGTCCAGCACATTGTCTTCCGTAAAATCTGTCGTGCCCGCAGGGAATACGCCAACCAGCGCATTGGGCAGCCTTTCCCCTTCGCTGTTTCGCACATACCCGCTGATCGTGTACTGCATCGGATCGATCAGGAACACTGCCTGGTCGTACGTTCCTCCGCCGTTTGTCAGGTACATCAACCCCTCGGACAATACCGAGAATTGATGCTTCCTCGCACTTGCCGTCGCCTTGTCAACGTCCGGATGATATTCGTCAGGCAGCACATCGAGCATAAAGTAATAGTTGCCGTACATCAGCATATCATTCAACAGAAAGGCCCTTTCCCTTACAGGGCAGACCGCATTGCACGGATTGTTCCCGTTTGCATCCACATTGCTGAGGCGGTAGACGCCGTTGGAATCCTCTACCAGGTATGCGACATGCGCATCTGTATCTCCGCAATACACCTTGAACATCGCCCCGCTAAGCCGCAGTCCTTCCCGCAAGGCGTCCTCCAGGCGCAGGGTAACATCAGACCGCTGGTACTTGTTGGTGAACGTCTTTGTCCCGTTGTTGGACAGATACACGTCTTCCTCTGTCTTGATGCTGAATGCGT
>DHOD01000022.1:16136-21630 GCA_002407725.1 Christensenella sp. UBA5399
GAATGCGTACTGCGTCGGCTTCCCGCCCGCGTCCACCGGCACAAGGTATCCTTCGGGCGTAGTTGTCTCCACAAAATAATAATCCCCGGCGATCAATCCATTGCCCTGCCTGTACGCCCGTCCCTTGGCGTCTGTGGCGTTCACCGCCCCTGCCCCCGACGAATCCGTTGCACTGAGCAGGTACAATCCGCTTGGGTTCCCCTTGGCGTCCTTCTGCTCCACCAGATAGGCCACCTTTGTACCGTCCTTTGCGTAAACGGTGAATTCCGCGCCATGTATTTTCTTGTCGGGATGGTCCGCGTCCGTCTTCTCGAGCATCACATTTGCCGTAATCATATCGTTGGCAAACACCTTGCTGCTATCCGTGCCAAACCCTTCGTTCTCCATGTACAGGGTCTCCTGGCCCGTCACGGAGAACCGGTTTTTCACAGCCGCACCTGCCCCATCTATATCCGCATGGTATCCTTTGGGCGTACGCGTTTCAATAAAGTAATAATCGCCCTTGACCAACCTGCCGTTTTGCAGCACAGCCCTGCCGGTCGCGTCGGCCGCAGCCAGTGTTCCCGTTCCGTCCGCTTTTTCCGCACTGAGCATATACGTGCCTGCGCTTCCCGGCTGTTCTACGGTATATGCCACCGCTTCGTCGATACTTGGGGCGCCGGTATCCGTATACACCGTAAACTCCGCACCGCTCAGCCAAACGGTTGCGGCATACGCCCCGTCTGTTTTTCGCAATGTCACATCCGATGTTACGCTTGTGTTGCGGAAGGTGGCCGCTGTTGTTGCCGCCGCATCCTGCACCGCGTTGGTCAGGTAATATGTGGCCTCTTCCTCCACAACGAAGGCATGCTTGACCAGGTTCCCGCCGGCATCTTCATCCGCAAGGTGCGTGCCCGGCGTTGTGCTCTCCACAAAGTAGTATTTGCCATAAATCAGCTTATACGGCTCCGTTGCACCCCCATCCTGCACAAGGTACGGCCTGCTGTCTACTGTACGCAGGGTAATCAGCACCGTCGTGTTGCCCGCGTCGCCGCTTTGGTTCGCCAGCTTATACTGCCCCGTGGTTCCGTCCTCCACCAGGAAGGCCACCGGCGCAGCCGGGACCGCCTCCGCGTCATAAACGGTAAATTCGGCGCCGTGCACTTTGGCTGTGTTTGTATGCGCGTCAATCTTGTCCAACAACAGCGGCGCGGTTATGTAGCAGAGCCTGTATGTGGACTTGCCCGCCTCATCGGCCAACGTCACCGCGCTGCCGTCCGTCACGTCAAAGTCATGCTTTTGCGGGTTTCCATCCCCATCCTTTGCGTACGCCACATACCCCACCGGTATTGTTGTTAGCTCGAAGCTGTAATTGCCGTAAATCAGCGTCAATTCGCCGCCGACCGTCTGCAGGTACGATACGCCCTGCGCGTTGCTCGCAACGAAATCCGCATCCTGCGTTCCGTCCGCTTTTGTATCGCTAAGGATATATTTGCCGGGCGTGCCGCCGTCCTCCACCATATAGCCTACCGGCGTATACACGTCCTCCCCGCCCGATCCCTGTGTTTTCAGGTAAACAGTGAATTCCGCGTCGCTCACCGGGCGCGATGCCTCGCGGCAGTCCGCTGTGACCAGGCCGACCGCCGACCGAATCATGGTGTTATAGAAAATATTTGTGACGCCGCCCGCTTCATGCGCGCCCGCGCCTGTCAGGTCGTTGGAAAGATACAACGCGCTGTTGTCTGTCACGCTGAACCTGTGCTGGATCGGCGTTCCCGAAGCCGCATCCGCCACATACCCGGCGGGTGTTGCCGTCTCCAAAAAGTAATAATCGCCGAACAGCAGCCGCGTGGTCTGCGGGTGCAGGTACGGCCGCCCAAGCGCATCCGTTTCTTCCAGCAAGTCATCCCCGCCGCCTGCCTTGTTTGTGCTGCTCAGCCTGTATCTGCCTGTGTCGCCGTCCTCCACCATATACGCCACTATTTTGTCGGTGGCAGGGTCGCCTGCCCCATCCAGATAAACGGTAAACTCCGCACCATGCACACCGACGCCGGTATCATACGCATCCCGTTTGTACAGTGTCACGTCGGCGTGCGCGCTTTCGTTTTCAAACCGCGCCTTGCTGCCGTCCGCCCCTTCGGGCGTCCCTGCGCCTGTTGTTGCGTTCGAGAGGTACAGCGTATCCTCGCCCGTCACACCAAATCGGTGAGTGATAGCGTCGCCCAGGTTATCCTCGTCGGGTATATACCCGTCGGGCGTGAACGATTCCACAAAATAATACTCGCCGTGCGCCAGTGCGCCATCCTTGAGGTACGGCCTGCCCAGCGTGTCGGCCGGCATCGGGTTCACCTCGGTTCCGCTGTGCACCTTACTGGCAGCGCTCGGCTTGTAGATACCCGTGTTCCCCGCCTCGACCAGATATGCCACCTGCGTATCGGCCGCCGGGTCGGGATTGTTTGACGCAGGCCAGAGATAAACCGCAAATTCCGCACCGTGCACGCGGGCATATACATCGCCCGTGCCGTCGTTGTACGGCACCGAATCCACCTTATGCAGCTCTACAGCCGCACGCGTAAACACATTGACAAATTGATTGGCCGCAGTGCCGCCTCCACCGCCGTTTTTCAGGTAAACCGCACCCGTATCATCCACTGTAAAATAGTGTTTGGTGGCCGCCGTGCCCGTCACATCGGGCACACACCTTGCCGGGGTCGTCGTCTCCGTGAAATAGTATTCGCCCGCAATCAGCGTATAGCTGCCCGCGCTGCCCTGCAGGTAATAGCGCTTCTCTGCATCAGCCGCCGCCAGCGTTGCCGTCTCGCCTGTGCCGCCCGTCTTATCCAGCTTGTACACGCCGCCTGCCGTATGCTTCAAAAACGCCACAGGCGTATCCACAGCCGCCGCAGTGGGATGCCCCGTTGCCGTATAGACCGTAAACCCGGCGTCGGTCAGCACCGTTCCCTCATCATCCACCTTTGCAAGCTGTATCGGCGCACTGATATATTTGTTGGTAAACGTGCCCTGTGTCGTCGTGCCACCAGTGTTCCTGATATACACCGTCACACCGTCGGCAACAATATCGAAGTAGAATTTATCGTTGACCGCCCCTGTCTTGAGCGGCAGGTAGTTGGCGGGCGTCGTCGTTTCCTCCACATGGTATTCGCCATAAATCAGCTTGCCGTTGCGCAGGTATGGCACACCATCCGCCGCCAAGGCATCAATCGCATTGCCGCCATTCGCATCGGTGTTGCTCAAAATATACTTGCCTGTGCCTGCACCCGATTCCACCAGATACGCGACCTTTGTTGCCGTATCCTTCAAAAACACGGTAAACGCCGCGTCGCTGACTGCGATGTCCTGCGTGTCGCTGCCCTTGACGCTGTCCACCTTATACAGCTCGACAGGCGCAGTGACGCCCACATTGGTAAACTGCGTCACGCCATCCGTGCTGGCCGCCATCGTCTGTCGTTGGACAGGTACAGCGTATCGGTCGCCCGCAGGCTGAACTTGTGGATGATCGCGTCGCCACCCGTTTCGTCGGGCAGGTAGCCCGTCGGCGTCACCGATTCCACGAAATAATAATCGCCGTGCGCCAGCTTGCCACCGCTCAGGTATGCCCTGCCGAGGCTGTCCTCTGCCGCGGGCGTAAGCAGGTTCAACCCGCCCTTGTCCGTCGCACTCAGCTTGTATGTGCCTGTCACGCCATCCTCTACCAGATACGCCACCTGCGTGTCGGTCGATGGGTCGACCGATCCATCGACCAGATACACCGCAAATTCCGCGCCGTGCACGGGCGCGTATACATCCGGCCCGGTCGATATCGGCAGCGAATCCCGTTTTTTCAATTGCACATCGGCGCGCACGAATTCGTTAGTGAACTCGTTTGTATCATCGCCATTGCCGCCTGTGTTTTTCAGATAGATCGCCCCGGTAGCGCTTACGGTAAAGTAATGCTTTGTCTGCGTTGCATCCGTACCCGTGTTGTCGGGCGCGCACCCGGCAGGCGTCGTCGTCTCCACATAATAATAGGTGCCATAAATCAGCTTATAGCTGCCCACTGCGCCCTGCAAATACGCGCGTTTTTCCGCATCTGCCGCCGTAAGCGTCGCTGTTTCGCCCGTGCCTCCCGTTTTGTCCAGCTTGTATACGCCGCCCGACGTGTGCTTCAGGAATGCCACCGGCGTATCCGCCGCAGCCGTGGTCGGGTGCCCCGTATCGGTGTACACCGTAAATCCCGCGTCCGCCAGGCGCTTGCCTTCATTGTCCACCTTTGTCAGCTGTACCGGCGCGCTGATGTAATCGTTGGCAAACGTATCCAACGCCGCAACCCCGCCGGCGTTTGTGATATAAACCGTCGCACCGTCCGCGCCCACGCTGAAGCTGAATTTGGTGTTTACATTCCCTGTCTTCTGCGCGATGTACCCGTCTGGCACAGTCGTCTCTTCAACGTAATAGTTGCCATAAATCAGCTTACCGTTGCGCAGGTACGGCACGCCATCCGCCGTGACCGCATTCAGCGCGCTTCCGCCGCCCGCCGGGGTATTGCGCAGGATGTATTTCCCCGTGCCGCTGCCCGATTCCACCATGTACGCCACCGGGGTATCGCCCGCGCTTTCATACACGGTGAACCCCGCACCGCTCACCACAATGTCCTGCGTATTGACGTCTTTGACGCTGTCCACCTTATACAGCTCCACATCCGCCGTGACGCCCACATTGGCAAACTGCGCCGCACTGTCCATGGTTGCCGCGCCTGTAGCCGCGTCGGAAAGATACAGTTTATCCTCCGTCGTCACGCTGAATTTGTGGACATTCGGCACGCCCGACACCGCATCGGGCAGGTACCCCGCCGGCGTCACCGATTCAATAAAGTAATAATTTCCCTTAGCCAGCTTGCCATCCTTGACATACGGCCTGCCCAATATGTCGGCCGCTGTCGACGTGCCGCCGCTGCCGTTTGCCGTGCTCAGTATATACGTACCCGTGTTGCCGCTCTCGACCAGGTACCCCACCAACAGATCGCTTCCGTCATCCAGATGCACATCAAACACCGCGCCATGCACAGGCGCGTACACATCCGGCCCGGTCGACACCGGGATAGAATCCACTTTGCGCAGCACCACCTCGCCGCGGATAAAGTTGTTGGTAAACCGGTTGGCGGATGTTTTGTCGCCCCCATTGTTTTTCAGGTAAATTGTCCCCAGACCGTCCACCGCAAACGCATGCTGCGCCGTGTCCACTTCGCAACGGTCGGGCGTCGTCGTCTCCACAAAGTAATAATTGCCCTCAATTAGCTTATAGCTGCCCGCGCTGCCCTGCAAAACATAACGGTTCTGGCTGTCCACCACGCTTAACGGGGTTGTCCCGTCCGTGTTGTTCAGCTTGTAGACGCCGTTTGTATCGTGCGTCAGATATGCGACGGGCGTGCCTGTTGCCATTGTCGGGTGGCCGGATGCCGTATATACCGTAAAGCCCGCGTCGGGCAGCAGCGTGTGGCGTGCCCCCCAATCCTTGA
>DHOD01000066.1:0-5948 GCA_002407725.1 Christensenella sp. UBA5399
CTGGGCATTGTGGGCATGGCGGTGGCGCTGGGCGTGGTGGCAGGCCCGCTGCTGGGCGGATACCTTGTCTCGGCCGTGGGGTGGCACGCCATTTACCTAATCAACCTGCCCATCGGTATCGTCGTGTTTGTGCTGGGGCTTTTCGTGGTGCCACGTGGCACAGGCCAAAAGCAGCCGCTGGATGTGGGCGGCGTAATCCTGATTGCCGTGCCGGTATTTTTGTTTTGCTTTGTATTGCTGGACGGCCAACGCACAGGCTACGATCAGCCATACGTGCCCGTCTTACTTGTGGCCGCCGCCGGATGTTTCGCGTTATTCCTTTTTGTGGAGAAAAAGGCGAAGGCGCCGTTGCTCGACCTGCGGATTTTCAAAAATCCGTTGCTGGCCATCAGCCTGATGTGTATGGCCATCCAGTTTTTTGCCGTGTCGTCTTCCAGCGTGATACAACCGTATTATATGGAGGATGTGTTGATGCTGGACGCGGGCAAAACCGGCATGGTCATTGCGGGAATGTCCATTGCCATGGCGGCGGCTTCGCCGCTGAGCGGTTGGATTTCTGACCGATTTGGGCCCCGGCTTGTCACGCTGGTTGGGACGGTCATGATTGCGGCAGGGCTCTTTTTGTTCACAACACAGGGGGAGGCGACGCCCGTATGGGCGATCGTGCTTTTCATGGCGCTGCTGGGCGCGGGTTCCGGACTTTTCAATTCGCCCAACAACAGCATCATCATGTCTACCGCGACACGTGAAAATTCCGGCGTGACAGGTTCGCTTTCCTCGTTTACGCGCAGTTTCAGCAACACGGCAGGCTCGTCGGTGTTCACGGTGGTTTTCTACACATTCATGAGCAGTACGCTCGGGTACAAGGTAACGGATTTTCAGACCGGCCAGCCGCAGGCGTTTGTTTCTTCCATGCACGATGTATATGCGCTGTGCGGTGTGATCATGCTTGCTGCCGTGGCGTTGACTGCCGCACGGTTGATTTAATCCCGGTCAAATAAAAAAACGCACAGTGAATTGGTTTTTTGCCGTCCCATTGCACGGGGGCGGGACCGGAGTAGGGAATAAAGAGCGCAGAAACACGTTGAATGACCAACCTAAACGGTGTAAAATGGTTTTGTAATGGCATATGTAATTGTTTTAATTATCGGGCTGGCGGCGTCTGCTGTTGGTACAATTATAGGCATCGGCGGCGGGGTGATCATCAAGCCGGTGATGGATGCGGTGCTGGACATGAGCGTGGTGCAGATCAGCTTTATTTCGGGCTGCACTGTGCTGGCAATGTCGGCTGTATCGTTTGCACGCAACGTCAAGCAGAAAGAACGCCTCGACATCAAAAAAAGCACTGTACTGGCAGTGGGCGGCGCAGTGGGCGGCGTTGCGGGCAAGGCCATATTTGATATTGCGACAAAGACGATGGAAAGTAGCGATATCGTGGGCGCTGTCCAGTCGACCATCATGGTTGTAATGACGGCCGGCGTCTTTATTTATACATGCTTCAAAGACAGGATTCGGTCACGAAATGTAAAAAGCCCTGTAGTCAGCTTCGCGATTGGCGGCGCGCTGGGCGTGATGTCCGCGTTCCTCGGCATTGGGGGAGGTCCCATCAACATCGCCATATTGGTCTATTGCTTCTCTATGGATTCCAAAACGGCGGCTGCAAACTCGCTGTACATCATACTGTTCTCGCAATTGGCAAGCCTGATAACGACGGCCGTCACCGGTGCGATTCCGGAATTTTCACCCGCGTTCCTTGTACTGATGATGGGCGGCGGCGCGGCGGGGGCGCTGATTGGCGGTGCGGTATCCGGCAAGCTGCGTAGCAGGCATGTGGACAAGGTGTTCCTTGTGCTGCTTGCCGTGATCATTGCCATTTCCATTTATAATATATTCAACTTTGTGGCGCTGGCCAGTTGATGCGGCAGTATATTTATAGCGTAGCCAATAAAGAATGACAGTAAAAATACCATTGAAATTCTTTATTGACGAAGCATGCAGCCTACATTATTTATGACATTCTTTTATGAAAAGGCTGTAGAGGCATCTTTTTTTGCTTTGCCCCGTATGCCGGGGCATTTTTTATATGGAGGCAAGCAACCGGATTTTCATGGGAAAAATAAAAAAGGCTTGACAGGCTAGCGAACGCTAGCTATAATTTAGCTAGTGACCACTAGCTAAAGGAAATCGTATGGAAAAGAGAAATACAAAACAAAGAATATTGGAAGAAGCGCTGGATCTGTTTTCGGTACGCGGGTATGACGGCGTTTCGGTCAAGGACATCGCGCAGGCGGTGGGGATCAAAGACAGCTCGCTGTACAAGCATTACAAAAGTAAGCAGGAAATTTTTGAGACATTGCTTGACGGCATGAACGAGCGGTTTGAAGAGACGGTGGCGCTCTACAGGCTGCCGCAGGGCGAGATATCAAAGGTATCCAGACAATATGGCGAAAACGACCTCGATTGGCTGAAGACAGCGGTGGAGACGATTTTCCTGTTTTTTGTAGAGGATGCCTATGCGGCCAAGTTTATGCATCTCTTGATGATCGAGCAATACAAAAATAATGATGCCGCACTGCTGTTTAAATCATGGCTGATAGACGGCTCGCTTTCGTTTCAGACGGCGCTTTTTGGCCAGATGATGCAGGACGGGTATTTCAGAAAGGCAGACCCGCGCGCGGCGGCAATACAGTTTTACGGGCCAATTCTGTTGCTGATCCTGATGTATGATTCCCAGCCGGAAAAGCGGGAGGAAGCATTGACATTGTTGCACAGGCACGTTGAAGAATTTGCGAAGAGCTACCAGATATGACATGGAGAATAAAATGAATCTGAATCAATTTATAGACAAAGGCATTGTACAACTTGTGAAGAAAGCGGGCAGATATTATCTGAACAATCCGCGCGGCATTGCTTTTTTGGCGAAAATTGCGCCCGAAATCAAAAAAAGCACAAAAATAAGGCAGCGGCACGAGGATGGGGGGCTGCATGTGCCGCCACTGGTGATTGCCAGCGTTACATCGCGGTGCAACCTGCACTGTGCGGGCTGCTATGCCCGGGCCACGGGTGGCTGCGGCGATGCTGCTGCATCCGACATGACGGCGGCCCAGTGGGAGAAAATATTCGGCGAGGCATCCGGCATGGGCGTATCGTTTGTGCTGCTGGCGGGCGGCGAGCCGTTGATGCGGCGGGATGTCATTGACAGCGCTGCAAAATTCCAAAACATGGTCTTTCCCATTTTTACGAACGGGACGATGATAGACGATGCATACATGAAACTGTTTGCGCGCAACCGGAACCTGATCCCCGTGTTCAGCATCGAGGGCGACAGGGAGATGACGGATGGCAGGCGCGGGACGGGCGCTTATGATACGGTGCAGGGTGTGATGCAACAGTTTAATAAACGAAAAATGCTGTTTGGCGCTTCTGTTACAGTCACAAAGGAGAACATGGACGCCGTGACCACGCAGGGGTTTGTGGACGGGCTTCACAAGGACGGGTGCGGATTGCTGTTTTTTGTGGAGTATGTGCCCATTGAGCCGGGCACGGAGGCGCTGATGCTGGACGGCCGCGATATCAAACGCCTGCAAGGGGCGGTGAAAGGATTGAAGCAAACATTTGATGACATGATACTGGTTTCGTTTCCCGGGGATGAGGAGGCGATGGGCGGGTGCCTGGCGTCGGGCAGGGGGTTTTTCCATGTCAACGCGACTGGCGGCGCGGAGCCGTGCCCTTTTTCGCCCTATGCAGAGCTGAACCTCAAGACGGATTCCATTGAGGATGTGCTGCGTTCCGGTTTCTTTGGCGAATTGCGCAGTATTGCGGCGGGTGCGGAGCACAACGGCGGGTGCACGTTGTTTGACCACGAGGATGAGGTGCGGGCATTGCTGCAGCAACCATGAAGCGTGATTTTCAATTGGTTAGCGGAAGCTGCCTAATCCCCGTCTTGGTTTTGGACTTGATAAAAATCTGCGGTAACAATTGACCTTGGGGGAGAAAAGCAGTATAATGTGTTAGCAAAAGCTAACAATGGAGACGTTATTATGTTGAAGGGTATATCAAAGAATTTTCGTAAGCCGCAGGGCTTTATTGGGTCGGTGCTGCTGAACGGTATGAACAAAGGGCATGAAAAGCTTACAAAATGGGCGCTTTCACAGGTCGAGATCGGGCCCGGAAGCGTTGTGCTGGACATTGGATGTGGCGGCGGGAATGCCATTCACCTGATGTCGCAAAAAAGCAAAAATGTGTTTGGCATCGATTATTCGGAAGTATCTGTCAAAAAGTCGGGCAAGAAGAACGCATACGCCATTGCGCAGGGCAATGTGAAGATATGTCAGGGGAGCGTATCGGCGCTGCCGTTTGAAAATGAGAAGTTTGACCTGGTTACCGCGTTTGAAACCATTTATTTCTGGCCCGACCTGCCGGGTGATTTTGCGGAGGTATGTCGTGTTGTCAAACCGGGCGGGTGCTTTATGGCCGTATTCCAGAACGGACTGGAGGAAAGCACGTCGCGCAAGCTGGAGGGAAGCATTGATGGTATGCGTATCTATCCACCTGAAGAGATTGTAAAACTGATGGAAGATACGGGTTTTGCACATACGGCAATGATTGAGGAAACGCTGCAGCCCGGCTGGAGGGACATCTGTGTGATCGGGAAAAAGCAGCCGTAACGAAATGGTTGTAATATAGACAAAGTGCAAAACGCCTTCAGGATCGATACGGAAAGGCGTTTTTGTTTTGCTATATATGTGGGTGTGTTAGCCCTTGGCGCGCACGTGCCCGGCTGTTTTGTGCATCCAGTCTTTGAGGAGCGGATAAAGCGCCTCGTATTGGTCGACATAAAACCGGTATTCGCTGTGCCGGTCTGCGTCGGGCTCGATCCGGTCGACAAATTCTACCATGTGGCCGGATGCACGCACGATGTCGGGATAGACGCCCCCTGCCACCGCGCCCAGTATGGCGGCGCCCAGCACAGGGGCTTCCGTTACCCTGGGAATGTTGATGGGCAGGTTGCTCACGTCCGCATGTGTCTGCATCCAGAAACGGCTTTTGACGGCCCCGCCGCAGGCGTACAACTCACGCAGGGGCACGCCGTTTTTCCGGAACGTACGGAAAATCACTTCGCTGCCATAGCAGATCCCCTCGACAAGCGCGCGGTAGATATGGGCGGGCGTATGCGCCAGTGTGAGGCCGCTGATCAGTCCGCGGGCGTCGCCATCCACATAAGGCGTGCGGTTTCCCTGAAAATAATCCAGGCAGATCAATCCTTCCGCACCAATGGGAAGTGCTTGCGCTTGTTCGTTGAGCAGGTCGTATATACTGCGGCCCGATGCGTGTGCCTGCTGCGCCAGGCCACCGCATAAATGATTCTTGAACCAGTTGATGACGGAGCCGGTGGATGTCTGGCCTGCCTCCAGCATTTCCAAGCCATCTACCACAGCGTCAGGGTAACTACCCAACATACCTTTTCCATGGATTTCATCTTTTGTCAGTATCATGAACAGGTGCGACGAGCCGGTGACCATCGCGGCCCGGCCTTCACGCACCGCACCTAGGGCGGGCATGGCGACATACGCATCCGCGCCGCCAACGGCGACCGGCGTTCCTGCGGCAAGTCCGAGCGCCTGCGCGGCACCAGGGGTGAGCCCACCCAGTTTGTCGCCCAGCTTCATGACGTCGTGCGGAATTTTATCCATGACATCGTCAAGGCCGAGCATCCGGAAAAAATCCGGTTGCCAGCCGCCGTGACGGCTATCGTAATACCAACGCGCCGCCGCGTCGTTGCGGTTTTTGACCAGGTTGCCTGTAAGCATGTAGCCAAGCCAATCGTCGCAGGCGAGTATGTGCGCTGTTTTATGGTATACCTCCGGCAGGTTTTCTTTGACCCAGAGTGTTTTGTATGGCATCCATTCGGCCGAGGGAGCGCCGTAGCCAGAGAACTTCATGACAGG
>DHOD01000066.1:6083-10204 GCA_002407725.1 Christensenella sp. UBA5399
AGGATGATCGATGTCCGCAGCCTTGGCGGCTTGGCGTGAAGCGCGCATATCCATCCACATGATCGCGTTGGTCAGCGGGTTCATTGCCGCGTCCAGGAACACCAGTGTGCAGGCGGTGGTGTCGGTGCCGATGCCGACAATACTGGAGGGGGCGATGCCGGTTTCGCTGATGGCGCGCCGCGAAGCCTTGCACAGGGCGCTCCACCAGTCGGAAACCCGCTGCTCGGCAAACCCGGGGTGCGGCGTCAGCAGTTCGATCGGCTCGTCGCAAAAAATCACTTCGTTGCCACCGGTATCAAAAATGCCGACACGCGCGCCACTGGTACCAAAGTCTATACCCATTACATATGTGTTATTGTCCATTGTTTTTCTCCATAAGGCTGATATAAATCTATTATAATTTGCTGTCGGCGCCTGCGTCAATGGAAAGCCACGGGAATGATTTTGAGCAGATTTTAAAAAAGTGATCAAAGCGATTATGCCTAAACAAGGACTGTAGATAATGAGAAGTAAAATCACAAATGGTTGCTGGAGGGCAGTGCAAAGGTATGGGAGCCAAAATGAGGGATGTGGAAAGTGTGGGAAAAATATGGGATAAAAAACCACTTGATTATATCTGGAAATCGTGTAGAATATATCTAAGACAGTAATAAAGAGAAGTATAAGCCGCGCCCTGATGAATATGGGAAAAATGTGGGAAATATATCGAAATGGGTTGCGGCTGGGAAAAAGAATAAAAATCAAGGAGGCAGGGAATGGAGAAGTTGAAGATCTTCATAAACGGAGAGTGGAAGGATTCGAAAACAGATAAATACATGGACATTTATGATCCCAGTATTGGCGAGGTAATTGCGCAGACCCCGTGCTGCACGGTGGACGAGGTCGACCAGGCGATCGGCGCGGCGCAGGAGGCATTTAAGACGTGGTCGGTAACGCCCGTGATGAAAAGGGTACAGGTGCTGTACAAAGTCCGGGCATTGATTGAAGAGCATATGGACGAGCTGACGGAGCTGGTTGCGCGGGAGAACGGGAAATCGTGGGACGACGCCAAAGGCGATGTGCTCAAGGCGAAAGAAGGCACAGAGGTTGCCTGCGGCGCCCCCAACATGATGATGGGTGAGTCGCTCTACAATACCTCGACGGGATACGATACGGTGCTGATCAGGGAACCCGTAGGCGTTTTTGCGGGGATCGTTCCTTTCAACTTCCCGGCGATGATCCCCATGGGTTGGATGACCCCCATGTGTGTTGCCGCAGGTAACACCATTGTGCTGAAGGCGGCAAGCATGACGCCCATGACATGTATGCGCATTGCGCAGCTGTATAAGGAAGCGGGATTGCCGGACGGCGTCATCAATGTCATCACCTGCTCGCGCAAAGAGGCGGACCTTTTGATGGAGCATGAGGGCATCAAGGGAATCAGCTTTGTAGGGTCTACCGGCATCGGCCTCCATATATATGAAAAAGCTGCCGCCAACGGCAAGCGTGTACAGACGCTTTGCGAGGCAAAGAACCACGCGCTTGTGCTGGAGGACGCGCCCATTGCGCGGACGGCCAGGGGCATCATCAATTCTGCATTTGGTTGCGCAGGCGAGCGGTGCATGGCGCTTCCCACCGTTGTTGTGCAGGAGTCCATAGCGGACGAGCTGGTTGCAAAGATCGTGGAATTCTGCAAGGAACGGAAGATCGGCAAGGCATATGACAAGGATACGGAGCTGGGGCCGGTTGTTTCGGCGGGGCAGAAAAAATGGGTGGAAGACTGGATTGCCAAGGGCGTAGAGGAAGGCGCGAAACTGGTGCTGGACGGGCGCAACCCCAAGGTGCCGGCGGGGTGCGAGAATGGGTTCTTTGTGGGGCCCACGGTATTTGATCATGTGAAGCCGGGTATGACGGTAGGTGACCAGGAAATCTTTGGGCCGGTGCTGTGCATAAAGAGGGTCAAGGACTTTGAGGAAGGCATTGCGCTGATGAATGGCAACGAGTTTGCGAACGGCTCGGTGATCTATACCCAGAACGGGTACTATTCCCGCGAGTTTGCTTTCCGGACGCACGGCGGCATGGTGGGCATCAATGTCGGCATCCCCGTGCCGATCGGCGTATTCCCCTTCTCGGGCCACAAGCGGTCGTTCTTTGGCGACCTGCACTGCCTGGGCAAGGACGGCATGCGCTTCTACACGCAAACAAAGAGCATCACAACGCACTGGTTTGATGAAGAGGATATGAAGGCGGAGAAGATTTCTTCGTGGGATGGCACGATTTAATACCAATCCCAATTTAAAACATCGTTTTAAATTACGCGCTTTATAGCCATATAAAGTAACATACCTTAAGAAAGCGCACCGGGCGGTTTTGCCCGGTGCGCTTTCTTGTGGCCGATTGTACAAAGCGGGCCGGAAGGTGTAAAATAGTCCGATAGGGGTAGTTGATTGTGCGACGCGTCCCCCAAAGTATATTGATGGAGTGAAAAACCGACATCCCAAGGGGATGTTGCTTTTATGTGATGTTATTTAGCAAAAAAGACCTGAAAAAGTTAATTGTGCCGTTGATCATTGAACAGGCGCTTGCGTTTCTGGTTGGCATGATCGATACGGTCATGGTCGCGGGGGTGGGCGAGACTGCCGTGTCGGGCGTCGCACTGGTGGATTCGGTCAACATACTGGTCATCAGCCTGCTTACTGCGCTTGCCACGGGCGGCGCTGTGGTTGCGGGCCAATACCTGGGGCTTAAGGAGAAGGGCAATGCCAGCCATGCGGCGCAGCAGTTGGTGATTGCCACATTCCTGTTCTCGGTTGCCATCATGGCCGTGTGCCTGGTGCTGAACCAGCAGATGCTGTCCGCCATCTTTGGGCAGACGGAGCCTGCCGTGATGGACAACGCGGTCGCTTATTTCTATGTGACGGCGATTTCCTATCCGTTTATTGCAATGTTCAATTCCGCAGCGGCATTGTTCCGCAGTATGGGTAATTCAAAAACGCCCATGATCGGCGCGCTGATCATCAACCTGATCAACATTGGCGGCAACGCGCTGTTTATATACGGTTTCAAAATGGGCGTGCTGGGCGCAGGGCTGGCAACGTTGATATCGCGTGCGGTGGTCGCCGTCATCATGCTGGTGCTGCTCAAAAACCCGCAGCTCGATGTGCCCCTGATGCGGTACCGCATCAGGGATATCGATTTTCCCATGATACGCCGCATATTGAAAATCGGCATTCCAAACGGCCTGGAAAACAGCATGTTCCAGGTGGGGAAAATTGTGGTGACAAGCCTCGTGGCGCTGCAGGGGACGGCTGCGATTGCCGCGTTTGCCGTATCCACCAGCCTCGCGCTGGTGGAGATTGTCCCCGGGGCGGCGATGGGGCTGGCTATACTGACGGTGGTGTCGCGGTGTGTGGGTGCGGGCGAATATGGGCAGGCCGAATATTATACAAAAGACCTGATTAAAAAGACGTACCTGTACATTCTTGTGCTGAATGTCGGCATGCTGATTTTCATGAAGCCGCTTTTGGGGCTGTACCAGTTGTCCGATGCGACATTTGACATTGCAATGGAATTGATGATTATCCACAGCGTTTTTACAATCGCCATCTGGCCAGCGTCCTTCACGCTGCCCAACGCGCTTCGTGCGGCGGGCGACGTCAAATATACCATGGTCGTCTCCATCGTATCCATGTGGGTGTTCCGGATTTTGTTAAGCTATGTGCTGGTGTATGTGTTTGGCCTGGGGCTTCTCAGCGTGTGGATTGCGATGATTGTCGACTGGGTGTTCCGCAGCGTGCTTTTTGTGGGGCGCTGGAAAAGCCGCAAATGGCAAAATTATTCGGTTGTATGACGCAATGGATAAGTTGCGCATACCCACTGGCAGGCGCCGGGGATTTGGGAATCAATATCCCCATATGATTTGCCACCCTCCTTTTTTCCTGTTCCAGGGAATCCATCCAACTGCAAATATTGCGGGTTGTCCGGCCCTGGCTCCTTGTGCACGGGTGTTTGAAGGCCTGTCCGGTTAAGTGAAAATAAGTTTCCACATTTTGTTAGCCAAACGATCATGTAGTTTGTATCTATCGTATGTGTAGTTTCTGAAAACGCGCATTGTTTGCGTATGGATTTTCTGAATAGAGAAA
>DHOD01000066.1:10368-14634 GCA_002407725.1 Christensenella sp. UBA5399
TCTGAATAGAGAAAGGTGGTCATTCAATATGGACTTAAAAGATTTGAGTAAGGATGCAACCCAATTTACGAAAGAATTTAACGACCGTTTTGCAAAGGGGTTGAACTTTGACGACAAGCAGGATTTTGAGGATGTACAGCGCGGGTTTGTCGCGCGGCTGCCGGAGGATGCGGTCAAAGGAAAAGACGGCCACGTTGTGTGGGCGCTTGACGCCTACGATTTCCAGAATGTGGGCGAACCCTGCCCCGACACGGTGAACCCCAGCCTGTGGCGGCAATCCCAGATCAACCATGTGCACGGCCTGTTTAAGGTCACAGACCGCATCTACCAGGTGCGCGGCATGGATATGTCCAACCTCACCATCATCGAGGGCGATACGGGCGTCATACTGATCGACCCGCTGTGCTCCGGCGAGACGGCGGAGGCCTCGCTGAACCTGTACTTTGACCAATGCGGCAAAAAAGAGATTCGTGCGATACTGATTACGCATAGCCATATCGACCACTACGCGGGCATCGAGTGGCTGATCAGCGAGGACGATGTGAAATCGGGCCGCGTGCAGGTGATCGTGCCGGAGAACTTCGTGTTTGAGGTGGAATCAGAAAACGCTTTCGTAGGTACGGCCATGTCGCGCCGTGCCATTTACCAGTACGGCTCATTGCTGCCCAAAGGCCCCAAAAGCCAAGTGGATGTAGGCCTGGGCAAATGTTCCACCAGCGGCGGCTCCATCACGCTGCTGCCGCCCTCTAAAGAGATTAAGGAAAAGTACGAGAAGCATACCATCGACGGCATCGAGATCGAATTTGTGCTGACGCCCGGTGCGGAAGCACCCGTGGAGTTCGTGATGTTCTTCCCGCAGTTCAACGTGTTGCAAGCTGCGGAGGAAGTGACGCATACGCTGCACAACGTGCTGACGTTGCGCGGCGCGCAGGTGCGTGACACCCGCCTGTGGTGGAAGATCATCGACGGGATGCTGGACAGATGGGGCGAAAAGACGGAGATCATCTGTGCGTCGCACCACTGGCCCACGTTCGGGCACGACCGCTGCGAGGAAATCCTGACCGTACAGCGCGATATGTACAAATACATGCACGATCAATGCGTGCGTATGATCAATCACGGCCTCAACATGGTGGAGATTGCCGAAGAATTTGAATATCCGCCCGTGTTCCAAAAGTATTGGCATATGCGCGGCTATTACGGCTCAACCAACCACGACTGTAAGGCGGTCTACCAGCGTTACCTCGGCTGGTACGACGCGAATCCGTCCAACCTGCACACCTATCCGCCAGAGATTGGCGCGCCCAAATATGTGGATATGATGGGCGGCGCGGACGCCATGCTCCAAAAGCTGCAAGGGTATTTCGAACAAGGCGATTACCGCTGGGTGGCCGAAGTAGGTAAGCACCTTGTGTTTGCCGACCCTACCAACCAAAAGGCGGCGAACCTGCTGGCGGATGCATACGAGCAGCTGGCCTACCAGTGCGAGAACGGCACGTGGCGCAACGCTTACCTTTCTGGCGCGACGGAACTGCGCATTGCCCCCACGGGCAAGAAGCTGGCCATCAAGACAGGCACGGACAGCCCGGCGACCATCCATGTGATGTCCGACGATATGTTCTACGACTTCATGACCTGCCGGCTGAACGGCCCCAAATCGTGGCAGGATTACCTGGTGTTCAACATCAACCACACCAACAGCGGCACAAACGCCGGGCTGATGCTGCGTAACGGCGTGCTGCTGTTCAACATCGGCAAACTGTTTGACAATCCGGACGCAACGCTGTCGCTCGACCGCGACCTGCTGACCTTGCTTGTGCTGGGCAAGGCGGATTTTGACAAGGAACTGGCTGCCGGGAATATCAAAGTGGATGGCGACGCGGAGAAATTCAAAAAGCTGCTGGGGTATATTGACATCATGACGATCGATTTCAATATTGTACTGCCTTAGTTTGATACCCCGTAGCGTTCTTAAAAGGCAAAATATTACAAACGAATATGCTTGTGTATAAAGAAATACCCGCACGCTATAGCGCACGGGTATTTCTTTTGTTCGGTTTAAGCCGCGATGTTACCGCAGTGCATCTGGCGGCGTTGCCCAGGATTTTTCCAAAACTTCCAATCCATATGTACCTTAACCCAATATAGCGTTCAGGTCCGCCTCCGGCGTGGAGATGGGGTGCAGGTCAAACTTTTCTACAATGGTATTCAGCACGACCGGCGAGAAGAACGCGGGCAGGCTGGGACCGATATAGATGTTCTTGATGCCCAGTGAGAGCAGCGTCAGCAGTATGCAGACCGCCTTTTGCTCGTACCAGGAGAGCACCAGCGTAAGGGGAAGCTCGTTGACGCCGCAATCAAACGCGTTTGCGAGCGCGAGCGCCACCTGTATCGCACCGTAGGCGTCGTTGCACTGGCCCATATCCAGTATGCGGGGGAAAGGCCCGATGCTGCCCACGTCAAGGTCGTTGATCCTGTATTTGCCGCATGCCAATGTGAGCACGACGGTGTCCTTGGGCGATTGTTTCACAAATTCGGTATAGTAATTGCGGCCCGGTCTGGCGCCGTCGCAGCCGCCCACCAGGAAGAAGTGCTTGATGGCCCCGCCCTTGACCGCGTCAATGATGGCGGGGGCGTTATCCAGCACAGTCTGGCGGCCAAATCCCGTTGTGACCGCAGTGCCGCCGTTGACGCCGGCAAACTGCTGGTCTTCGCTATAACCGCCCAGCTTGATCGCGTGGCTGATCAGCCCGCTGAAATCCTTGTTGCCGTTTTCGTCCGCGGCAATATGCTTCATCTCAGGAAAGGCCACAACCGACGTTGTGTAGATGCGGTCGCTGTAGCTGCCCTTTGGGGGCATCAGGCAGTTGGTGGTATATAGTATTGGTGCGGGAATCTCGTCAAATTCCTTTTGTTGGTTCTGCCATGCTGTGCCAAAGTTGCCCTTGAGGTGCGGGTGTTTCCTGAGCTCCGGGTATCCGTGGGAGGGAAGCATCTCGCTGTGGGTATAGACGTTTACGCCTTTGCCCTCTGTCTGCTCCAACAGCATCTTCAGGTCGTGCAGGTCGTGACCGGTCACCACGATAAACGGGCCTTTTTCCACCTTGAGGGAGACCTCGGCAGGCGCGGGATTGCCGTATGCGCCCGTGTTGGCGGTATCCAGTGTTTCCATGCATTTCAGGTTGACGCCGCCAAATTCCATCAGCAGGCCCAGCCATTCATCTACGCTGTGGTCCTGTGCAAGTGCGGCCATCCCTTTGACAAACCATGCGTCCACATCGTCGTTTCGCTTGCCCAGTATGCGTGCGTGGTGGGCATACGCGCCCATGCCGCGTAACCCGAACAACAGTGTCGACCGGAGGGAGCGGATGTTTTCATCGCCGGAAAAGAGTTCCTCCGGCTTGAGGGGAAGGCCGCCGCCCAGGGATTCGCGCCGGTTGCGGATTTTTCCTGCCAGTTCTGCGATCACTGCCTCGTCAAAGTTGACATTGGTGATGGTGGTAAACAGGCCGTCTACAATCAGGGCGATCGACTGTTTGTCAGACGGGGCGGCTACCGTGGCAAGGCCGATCATTTCACAGGTCAGCTCATCCTGCTCGTGGGCGACAGGGGGCTTTTTGCCACATACGCCCGATACTGTACATCCCGTTCCTTTGGCTGTTTGTTCACACTGGAAACAAAACATTTCACTCATTCTTCTAATCCTCCATTGGTTTGTTGAGCGGGGTCTGGCCCGCGTTTATGGACAGCGGGAAATAGCAACCCTGCGTTTCCGGTTTGTTTTTATGCTTCGGGGAAAAATACGATCAACAGCATCTTGAAGCGTTCCTGGGCATAGACGGCATGGGGCCGTTTGGCAGGCATAATGATGGTCTGTCCGGCCGCAAGCGGATGCGCCTGCCCGTCTATTGTGATCATCCCCTGGCCATCCAGCGCGATCACCATGGCATCGCCGCCCGATTCGTGCGAACTGATTTCCTCGCCTTTATCAAACGCGAACAGCGTCATGTTGTGATGGGCGTTCTGCGTCAGCGTCTTGCTGGCGATCTGCCCGTCCAGGTAGCTTACCTGTTCCCGCAAATCCAGCGCTTCGCCCTTGTTGATGTTTTTCATAATATTTTCCATAATATCCTCCTGATACTGCTATTCTACGATCCGTCCGTCGGTGCCGATTGTGACAACCTGCCACGGGATCATTTTGCCGCTGTTCTGAAGCGCCCGCTTCACCGAGCTTTCCAGCCCGCCGCAGCAGGGCACCTCCATGCG
>DHOD01000068.1:0-245 GCA_002407725.1 Christensenella sp. UBA5399
AGATGACATCCGGCGTATCGTCCTCCACAATCACGCCCGCATCCATAAACACCGTGCGGTTGGATACATCGCGCGCAAACGCCATTTCGTGCGTCACAACCACCATGGTCAGGCCGCTCTGCGCCAGCTCGCGCATGACAATCAACACCTCCCCCACCATTTCCGGGTCCAGCGCCGATGTCGGCTCGTCAAACAACAGCACTTCCGGCTCCATCGCCAGCGCCCGCGCAATGGCCACACGCTGC
>DHOD01000068.1:431-6055 GCA_002407725.1 Christensenella sp. UBA5399
CGCTGCTTCTGCCCGCCGGATATCTGCGCCGGTTTGGCATTGATAAACTGGCTCATGCCCACCTTGTCCAGATATTTGCGCGCATTTTCCTCTGCCGCATGCCTATCCCTGCCCAGCACCTTCACCTGCCCTACAACACAATTACCCAGCACGGTCATATTATTGAACAGGTTGAACTGTTGAAACACCATGCCCACCTTGGCGCGGTACTTGGAAAGCGGCACGCTGCCGTCCTGTATGTTGCGTCCGTGGAACAATATCTCGCCGCTGGTCGGCGTCTCCAGCAGATTCATACAGCGCAGCAACGTGGATTTGCCCGATCCGCTGGATCCAATCACACAAACAACCTCTCCCGTATCCACATGAAAATGAATGTCCTTCAGCACTTCCACTTCGCCAAAATCTTTTTTCAAATGGTTTACTTCAATGATATGCTCCGCCATGCCCACCTCCTACAGCGCGCGCCGCTGCAACTCGTCTTTGATCACAAACGAGGCCGGCCCGTCCATCTTCTTTTCCAGTGCCATCAATATCCGCGTAATCACAAACGTCATGGCAAAGTATATGATACATGTGATCAGGTATGCGGGGAAATACTGGAAATACGTGCCCGCCGCCGATTTTGTCTGGAAGAAAAGCTCCGGCACCGAGATGATAGAAAGCACTGCGCTATCCTTGATATTGATAACAAATTCGTTGCCGATTGCCGGCATGATGTTGCGGATCGCCTGTGGCAGCACCACACTGGTCATTGTCTGCCAGTGTGTCATGCCGAGCGACTGCGCGCCTTCTGTCTGGCCCTTGTCCACCGATATAATGCCCCCGCGCACAATCTCCGCCATATACGCGCCCGTATTGATGGAGATGGTCACAAGGCCCGCCGTCAGCGCCGGCATATCGATGTTGATGTACATGGTCCCGTAATAGATCAGCGCGGCCTGCACAATCATAGGCGTTGCGCGAAACACCTCTATATAGGCCACCAGCACGCCCTGTACAATTTTCATCAAGATCTTTTTGATCCACGGATCCTTCTTGTCAACGCGCACAGTACGCACGATGCCCGCCAAAAGCCCGATCAAAAAACCGATCACCGTCCCGACGACGGCAAGCAGCAGCGTCGTCCCCGCGCCTTTAAGGAAAAGATCCCCGTATTCCTGAAATAAAAAACCGACCCAACCGAAAAACGTAGTAGGCATTTCTGTCATAGCGTAACCCCTATCCGCCGCCTGCTACACAGGCGGCACACCATTGTTTGCCCTATTCCGTCACAATCGGCTGGTCTTCCACAGCCTTCTGCATAATGGCCTCGCGTTCATCCTGCGGGATACCCGCAATAATTTCGTTGATCTTGTCAATGTCATCGCTGCCTTTGGGAAGCGCAACCGCAATGGCCGCGTCCTCCGCCGAAACCTCGAATCCCTGCCCCGACGGGAACTCTACAAAAGCAAGATCCGGGTTTGACGCCACCGCAGATACCGCACCCGGCTTCTCCGACACATACCCGTCAATTTTGCCCGATTGCAGGGCGACGATCATCGCGGGGAATGTCTCCATTGCCGTTTCCTTGACCACACCGGGAATCTGGTCGATCAAATCATAATGCAATGTATTGAGCTGGCCCGTGATGGTTGCGCCCGAGAAATCCGCAAGCGACGTCGCACCCGCATACGGCCCGTCCGCCTTCACAACAATCACGTGCACCGATTCATAATACGGCTCCGAAAAATCCACTGCCGATTTGCGCTCCTCTGTGGGCGACATGCCCGCAATAACCGCGTCGATCTTGCCTGTCGTCACTGCCGGAATCAACCCGTCCCACTCGGTCTTAACAATCACCAGCTCCTTACCAAGCCCCTCGGCAATGCGCTTTGCAATTTCCACATCATAGCCGCCCGCATAACCGCCACCCGGTATCGGAACCGTGTCTTCGCCCTCGCTTGTCTGCGTCCAGTTGAACGGCGCATAGTTGCACTCCAGCCCCACCTTGAACTCGCCGCTGCCACCGCCCGATGAGCAGCCCGCCAGCATCAGCGCGCCCACCAACACAACCGCAACCAATATAAATACAAATTTTTTCACTAAAATACCCTCCTGACCCGTTCTTGTTCATAAAATTCTTTAAGAAATATTGTTGGTGCCATTTTCTCATGTTTGTATATCCCCCGTCAAGAGCATTGCATCATTTCACTTGCTTGTGCACGATTATTAATATTCCCTTAAGCTATGTGATTTTTTGACAAAACGACTGACATGGATGCCATCCTGTGGTAAAATGGAACATGTAATTTTGTGCTCTGAAGGAGATTTTTATGCCCGATATTTTATTGGCACTGGACGGAAACAGCCTGATGCACAGGGCGTATTGGGCGCTGCCGCAGATGAGCAGCGCAAACGGCACGCCCACCAACGCAGTCTATGGTTTTTTTACCATGCTATTCCGCATTGTGGACGAATACCGCCCCACCCATATTGCCGTGGCTTTTGATATGAAGGAAAAAACATTCCGGCACAGCCAATACGCGGAATATAAGGCCGGCAGGCGCAAAACGCCCGACGACCTCAACGAGCAATTTGTTGTGATCAAGGATGCGCTCGACATTGTAGGCATCAAATACCTGGAGTGCGAAGGTTACGAAGCGGACGACATCATCGGCACGCTTGCCGCGGGGACGGATGTGCATACTTACATCTTCACCGGCGACCGTGACGAGCTGCAGCTTATTTCCGACTCCACATCCGTCGTGCTCACCAAAAAAGGCGTGACGGAAACAAAGCTGATGACCCCGCAATCGCTTTTGGACGAGCTGGGCCTCACGCCCGCGCAAATCACGGACCTCAAGGGATTGATGGGCGATGCGTCCGACAACATTCCCGGCGTCGCGGGTGTCGGCGAGAAAACAGCGCTCAAATTGTTGGCCGAGTACCACACCGTCGAGAATTTATATGAAAACATAGATGCGCTACCCAAAAACAAACTGCGCGAAAAGTTGGAGAACAGCAAGGACTCCGCCTTCATGTCCAAGCAGCTTGCGACCATTGTGCTGGACGTGCCTGTGCGCGAGACCATGGACGACCTTGCCTTTCATGGGTTTGACAAATCATCGATGGAGGCCATGTGCAGGAAATACGGCTTCCGTAATTTTATGAAACGTTTTGACATGGATATCCAGGACACGCCCGTCAAAGAGGTCGATCGTAAAAAGCTGGCGCCGGATGAACTGGTTATTTTTGAGGACGCGGCGGAATTTGCTTTTATACTGGACGGCGAAGGCTTTAAGTTTGCGATTGACGAACAGACAGAATACATCCTTCCCCTCAAGCAGACATTGCTTGACGAAGGCTACGACCTGACAGAGATTATCGCGGCAGTGCGCCCATACTTTCATGACCGCAGGGTGATTGCGCATGACGTCAAAGCATACATGCACCGGCTTTCCCCGTACGATATTGCCATTACAGATTATTTTGATGTTATGGTGGCCGATTGGGTGCTTTCCCCCTCCCACTCCAAATACGACCTGGAAAGCATTATGAAACGCGGCGACATGGACGTATCCGCCTGCGGGATGTACGAGCTGGCCGGGCAGCAGACCGGCAGCATCGAGGAAAACGAACTGGAATATATCCTGTACGATATGGAACTGCCGTTGATCAAGGTGCTGTATACAATGGAGTCGTACGGTTTTTACGTGAGCCGCGAC
Source organism: Christensenella sp. UBA5399 (assembly GCA_002407725.1). Lineage (GTDB taxonomy): Bacteria > Bacillota > Clostridia > Christensenellales > Christensenellaceae > UBA5399. The sequence goes on from DHOD01000068.1 coordinate 4,136, forward strand.
GACCTGGTGGAGCTGGGCAAAAAGTACGACTTGCAAATAGCGGACCTCACCCGGCGCATCCACTCCCTTGCAGGCAGCGAATTTAACATCAGCTCCACAAAGCAGTTGGCCGAGGTGCTTTTTGAACGCCTCCAGCTGCCTGTCATCAAGAAAACAAAAACGGGCTACTCCACCGATATCGAGGTGCTGGAGAAGCTGGAAAACAAACACCCGATCATCGGCCTGATCATGGAATACCGCATGTTGACCAAGCTGAAAGGCACATACGTCGACGGCCTTGTTTCGCTGATCAAGGACGGGTATATCCATACAACATTTTTGCAAACCGGCACCACAACGGGGCGGCTGTCCAGCACCGAACCCAATCTGCAAAACATCCCTATCCGCTCGTCCATGTCCAACGACATCCGTCGGGCTTTTCACGCGCCGGAGGGGTTCACTATTGTATCGGCTGACTATTCGCAGATCGAGCTGCGCATACTGGCCCACATGGCGGACGATGAAAACATGAAGCGCGCCTTCAAAAATGGGGAGGATATCCACGCCCGCACCGCTGCCGAGATACTCGATAAGGATATTGAAGATGTGACCAAGGAAGAGCGCTCCCACGCCAAGGCTGTCAACTTTGGTATCGTATACGGCATCAGCGACTTTGGCCTTGCGCGGGGCACCGGCATGAGCCGTAAACGCGCGGGCGAATATATACAAAAGTATTTTCGCGAATTTACAGGCGTGCGCAAATACATGGACGATATCATTGCGTCTGCGCGCGACCAGGGGTATGTGCGCACAATGTTTGGGCGCATCCGTTACCTCCCCGAGCTTTCGTCCGGCAACTATAACATCCGTTCCGCGGGCGAGCGCTTTGCGCTCAACACGCCCATCCAGGGCACAGCGGCGGACATCATGAAAATAGCCATGAACCGCACCGCAAAAAAGCTGGAAGGCACGGCCTCCCGGCTGGTGCTTCAGATACACGATGAATTGATTGTTTATGCAGCAAAAGGAGAAGAGGACACTGTCAAGGATATCTTGCGGGATTGCATGTCCGGCGCCGCCGAATTGAGCGTGCCGTTGGTTGTTGACGTCGCATCCGGCAAAACATGGTTGGAGGCCAAATGAACAAGAACAGGATTATTGGGTTAATGGGCTCGAGCGGATCGGGCAAAAGCACTGTAGCAAAATACCTGCAGGACAAAGGTGCGCTCATTATTGATGCGGATGAAGTATCACACCGGATTTGCGAATCGGGACAACCCGGGCTTGCCGCAGTCAAGGAGCGCTTCGACCCGTATTTTTTTAACGATGACGGGTCGCTCAACCGGCGGCGGTTGGGGCGCGTCGTTTTTGCCGACAAAAAGGAGCTGCGCAAGCTGGAAGATGTGCTGCACCCGCTCATCATCAAGCAGGTCCGGGAAGAGCTGGACAACGCGCAGGCCGACCTGATCATACTGGACTGCGCCCTGCTTGTGCGGACAGGCCTGATCCATATGGTGGACGAGTCCTGGCTTGTCAAGGCGGATACCGATACCAAAATCAACCGCATCTGCGGCCGCGACGGCATACCGCTTGACCAGGCATTAAACCGCCTGCGCAACCAGGCGTCGGACGATTTCCTTATGCAGCACGCAGACAAGATCATCGTCAACGACGGCACTTTGGAAATGCTTCTTGAACAAGTCGAGGACTTCCTGCATGAGTAAAGGCAGGCAAAACAATAAAGTACGCGGTGCGCTGATCGCCCTGATCATCATTGCGGTCGTGGTCGCCCTTCTGATCGCAGTTGTTTTCTTTGATTTCCGGCCCGGCGCCAAACAGTATCCCCTCGAATATACTGCGTTGATTGAAGAATATTCTACAGAATATGGGCTCGACCCTTATTTTGTAAGCGCTGTGATATATACAGAGAGCGGATTTGCT